>CACEKW010000001.1 GCA_902560185.1 uncultured Pelagibacteraceae bacterium
TTTTCTCTGTCTTTGAAGGCCTCGCCTGGTATGAGCACTATTATCATTGAATTGTGTACATCCCGCTCTTGGGATTGCCCTGATAGGTCTAAATGAATTATCTCTTCTCCCATTAGCATTGTACCTTATAATTGCACCTGCAGTTCGTCTTGAATATTGTGAAAATAGAATTCTATTTTGTGAGTCGTAAGCAACCCCTGCAACTGGGCCAATACCATCACCTCCTATCCACCTCCCCATACTGGCAGAACTATCGACTAAAAATAATATATTAGCAGCAACGTCACCACCGCCTGCACCGGGTGGTACAGGTTTTGCATTCACATTGCTACTAAACGATAACAAAAATAACAAAGATAAAATTTTAAAAAGTTTCATCATTTTCTATCCCATAACCTCAATTACTTCCTCACCTGTAGTATAATCCATCATTTGTGGATTAGTAATTTCAAGAACCTCAAAAATTTCATCTCTAATATTTATTTTGCTATACATTATTACCAGATTACCCAAACTTAAATCTTTGTAACCTACCCAATTTTCTCTCTCAGCTTCGCTACCAGGATCACTAATATTATTTTTTACAAAGTTATAAATTTCATTTTTTATTTCACTATCTGTTGAAATTAAATTTATACCCGCAACTTTAGAGTCGTAGATTATCACTTCCAAATCAGTATTTTCTAAATTTGAGTTTTCACAATAATCTGCTGCATAGGCTTGGTATTTTGCAGAATGACCTTTTTCAAAAAGCTCAGATTTGTATAGCATCAAAAATTCAAATGTATTTTGTGCATCTCGCACGGGTGTGCCTATATCGACCGATAATAAAGGACAAGCAATAGAGGAGCTTGAAAAAAATATTAAAAATGAAATTTTTAAAAAAAATTTTTTCACGACAAAACTATAAATTTATATAAATATTTTTTCAACATTCATACCTGCTCATTTTAAGCTTTAAATTCATTGTTAATGAGACAAAACTATAAGTGTTTCCAGAGGTACTATTATTTCTGGATTGTTTGGGTTACCCATCATGCCGCATCCATAAATTTTATAAGCTGTGCCTTTCCTTTGAGACGTACCTGATCCTTTTTTCAAACTTACACCAGTGCCCTTATACTCAGAGGTACCAGAGCTGACTGAGAAAAATTCATAAAAATACTTTCCAATATTTTCCTGTTCTTGACTGAGTGCAGTTGAATTATCAATTGAAGAGTTTATTGCTAATCCAGCATTGCCATCGTTAAAAATTGGGAATAATAAATCTAAAAAACTTTGTTCTCTTACATGCTCAACTGCTCTAAAATTACTATCTCTACTCAAGTTTCTAAAACTTTTATAGCAAGGGGTATCTTGATCTAAAAGATTGGGTTCGGTCGATAGCTGGTTTGTGGGATATATTCTTCCATCATAGTCTCTGCCTCCAGTATCAACTCTGATTGGACCTAGCATTTTATTGATTAAACTTTTCTGAGCTTGCAATAAAGCGGTTTCAGCAACATAGAAAGTTTGCTGGTACTCATCACTACTATTATTACTTTGATGATCAGATGAAGCTATCACAATTAAAGCACCTCCCATTAACGACATAGCTAATAATAAAACTAAAGATAAAACCATCGCAAATCCTTTTTGTTTATTATTTTTCATTAAAAAGTTTCTCCAATATTTCTCGTATGAACTGTAACAACAACTGAGTCTCTTAATTTTTTATCTTTTCCATCAGCAATTAAATTATTTCTATCTTCACCACCCAATCCTAAAATTGTTCTAGGCTTATCTGTTGTAGCTGCTTCTCTGTAAAAATCCTCTTTTGATACCCAAGTAAGTCGTATATCCACACCTCTGATATCTAAAAGCCTATCTCTAATTCCACTATGTTCTGGAGCTGGAAATCTACCAGCAGAGTCTTGTATTATCTTTCCATCTTTATCAAAAGGTATAAACTCCATGTCATCGATATAATTTCTTACCATCACTCCAGGGGTACACTCATTGCAATTAGTAAGCCATAATCCTTTATTAATCGAATTTATATCTGCAGAGTCATCACTGACCCCACTCCCAACTATACCACCGGCACTTTGATCTCTATTAACTCCAAATTGATTTTCTAAATTAAACAGGTTACCAACCCCAAGAGAATCATTTCCACTGTCATCTTGTGGAGGTGGAGTTGCTTGTTCGAATAATTCACATCCACTTCTTGGTTGGAAATAATGTTCTACTCTTTTATAAGCGGCAAAACCACCTGAGTCGTTAGGCAATGCATAATAAGTTATTCTATATCTTTTATAAGCTTGTTCTCCGTCACCATAGTCATTTTGATTAAAATCTTCATATACAATTTGAATTTGATCACAGCAGTTACTACTGGTGCTTGCAGTAGATCCAGTTACATTAGTATTGTTGGTCGATACTGAAGTAGTAGCGTCTGAGACAATTCCAAAACCCAAAGTATTTTTTCTTATCACTAACGGATTATGACTGTCTTGAGGATTGTTGAATCCATTATCAAAATATAAGTAACTATTTTTTGGTAAAACAATCCCAGTACCGTTTTTACATTCTGATGTATTAGATGCATATTGAGCTATTTCATGAGATCCAGCATAATATTTAAATCCTGCCATACGCACATCTCTCATTAACATTGTAACTATATCTCTGCTTGCTCTACTAATTTTGGCTTTATCACTGACTTGTGAGTATGATTGATTAACAACAGAATATGATGTGTACACGGCAGCCATCATGATTGTAGTAATAACGATTCCAATCATGATTTCGATCAAAGTAAGACCCGCTATATAATTAATTCGATTTTTCATTGTTTTAACTCAAAATCACTTTGAAAATATAAAAATTTTCTTTTTTTTCCATTATTCAAATTAAATTGTACTCTTCCGATATACATGACTTCATCCATGACATAAGGCTCATCTGGACTACCATTATTATCAATATCAGTCTGTTGTGGATTGATTAAACCATCTACCTGACTCCACCTACTGACTACTTTAAACACTCTGAAATTTCTTGTTTCATTACGGCCTGCACAATTTAAATAATCTTTATTGTTTAATAGAGCGTTCCACTTATTGGTTTTTATTTCAACATTAGTTGTATTATTTGTTGTTCCAGAGTAAATTTCACCACTATTATTAGTTCCTCCAGAATTGCTTTGACAAAAATTTGAATTAAACTCTCTTTGAGATAGTAAATTCGAAAAATTATTATCACCAGTAGTATTTATATCTTGATTACCAATAACATCTTCTGCAATTACATTTGTTAAATAATTGGCTTTGGTTCTTTCACCTGAAATGTAAATAGACTGAATTGAATAATTTGTCATTTGTAATATGGCAACGAAACCAATTCCAACGATTGCAGTTGATATCAAAGCCTCTAAAAGAGATAATCCAGATATTTTTTTATTCATCTCTTTTTTAATCATAAACATATTTTGGTGCTTCATCATCACACGCCCATTTCTTATCACCAGTACCTGGGTCTATCTCGTATTCATTAACATATCTGCTGGTGACAACATTTCCAAATCTATTCCAATGAACTCTACTCACTGTTACTTCACCATCATCTATTACCTTACCTTCTGAATTTACAGGTTTCTCTGGACAAATATCACCGTCAACATCACTCGGCATAGCTATTCCACAAACTGGGTTAAAACTTTCTCGCCTACAAATATTTATAAAATTGAAAGGAACACCTGTAGATGCGTCAAAAGCAAGAGACGCAGATCCTTCATAAAATTTGCCATTTTTTGCAAAACAAACTGCTGCTGCTCTTTCCCCAAAAAAATTTGTAGACACATCCTTTAGTTCAATAGCATAAACAGCATTTTTTATCTCATTACTTGTGCTTTTATTATCAGTGTCCCAATAATTATTATCCTCTTCAAAATCTCCAGCATCCGTTTTACATCTTTTGTTTTTTTCTTTATTCCAGGGGCTCTCGCCATTATTCATTCGAGTTATTAAACTTGCCAAAGTCATGCCTCGTGATTCTATTTTTAAATGGTTCGCCGTATTTGAAAAAAGTACTTGGACATAAGCAAAAGTACCTCTTTCTGTTTGAACTATAGCGTTTCTTATCATCGCTTCAACCTCTTTAACTGCAGCTCTGGTTTTTCTTTCTTTATTCCATGAAGAAAAATTTGGATATGAAATTGCAGATATAAATCCAACAATTGCAATGACAACAATTAATTCTAAAAGATTAAATCCTTTATTGTTCTTTACCTGCCCCAGCATCTATCTTTCCAGCTTTAACTAATTCTTCTAATGATTTTGCCATTGTAATCATTCCATCTTTTACTGCTGTTTGCATGATGCTTGGGATTTGATGAATTTTCGCTTCTCGGATTAAGTTTTGAATTGGGGCTGTACACTTCATCACTTCGAAAGCACCACAACGGCCTTGACCATCTTTAGTTTTAAGAAGTCTTTGTGTGACTACCATTTTTAAAGATGTCGAAATTTGAGCTCTGATCTGTGCCTGTTGCTCAGGCGGGAATACATCGATAATTCTATTAATTGTATTTGGTGCGCCACTGGTATGTAGTGTGCCAAAAACTAAGTGACCTGTTTCTGCTGCTGTTAATGCAAGAGAAACTGTTTCTAAATCTCTCATCTCTCCTACTAGAATAACATCAGGATCCTCTCGCAGTGCCGCTTTTAAAGCACTCGCAAAAGTTTGTGTTTGTTTTCCAACCTCTCGATGAGAGACAATGCTTTTTGCATCCTTGTGAATAAATTCAACTGGATCCTCTACAGTAATAATATTTGCAGTCCGGGTCTTATTAATTTCATTAACAATTGCAGCAAGCGTAGTTGATTTTCCTGATCCTGTTGGTCCTGTAACCAATACAAGTCCTTTGTGCATATCAATGATATCATAAAGAACTGGTGGTAAATCAAATTGTCCCATCTCTGGGATGACACTTTCAACTCTTCTGAGTACTGCTGCTGGTCCATTAATAGTTTTGTAAAAATTTGCCCTAAATCTTAAACCACTAAGTGTAACTGATGAGTCAAGTTCATGAGTGTCGTTAAATCTTTTCATTTCAACTTCATTACAATTGGTCGATATTAAATCTTGGAGATCTTGTGCTTTAACCATGACCTCTGGAACTTTGTGAATTTCTCCTGTTTGTCTAAATGCTAACGGCCAACCACTTCTAATGTGGAAATCTGATATTTTTTTATTATTTTTTGCTAATTCTTCTAATTTTTCAAACATATTAAATTTTATCTATAATTTTTAAAAAAAACAATATTTAGTTATCCGATAGCGACCAAAATAGGTAATTATCTAGTATATAAAGTAATATAATATCCACACAATTAAGGAATATTCAAAAAAGTTTTTAGAAAAAATTAATTGTTTGTCAGTAAATTTTGACTTTAAAAATTTACTAAGTAACATAAATCCTAGATGTACAATTACAACTGAAACCACAACACCAACTAAAGTCGATTGTAAGGAAAAATTCTTAAATCCAAAGTAAATTGCTACTAAAAAAGTCAGCCAAGAAACTTTAGAAATAAATATTTTAAAAATTAAGCCTGTTTTTTTACTAAAAATAGATTGTGTTTTAATTAAAGAATATGCCCATGTAAGACCAATTAAAAAACTTATATACTTTAAAATCATTGGTTTTCTTTTTCATGAAAAACTAAACAAACACCATTGTTGCAATACCTTTTGCCTGTAGGTTGAGGACCATCATCAAAGATGTGACCATGGTGAGCTTTACAATTTTTACAATGATACTCTGTTCTAGCATAACCAATTAAGTGATCGGTTTTAGTCTCAAACACATCTGGTAAGGATTGAAAAAACGAAGGCCAGCCTGATCCACTTTCATATTTTGCTTTTGACTCAAATAGCTTAATGCCACAATTGGCACAATGATAACTTCCCTCTCGTTTTTCATTGTTTAATTCACTACTACCAGCACGTTCTGTACCATCCTCAAACATTATTAGTTTTTGTTCAGCAGTAAGATTTGGATTCTTTTTTGTCATTTAAGTAATTTAGCACAAGATTGATGTAAAATAGAATGTAATTCCACAAGTTTTTTAAAATCTTTATTATAACCACCACCAAGTACACCACACAAAGGTACTCCTTGTGAAAAGAAATTTTGAGTAACCATTTCATCTCTTTTTTTAATACCTTTATCTGAAATTTTTAATTTACCTAATCGGTCATTGTGATGAATATCGACTCCAGCAATATAAAAAACAAAATCAAAATTTTCATCGTTCAACTGATTTAAATAGAAATCAAGTATCTTTATATATTGAGCATCCTCCATATTATCATCAAGCTCAACATCAAGATCACTGATAGATTTTTTAGCTGGATAATTTGATTTTGAATGCATACTAAAAGTAAAAACATTTTTGTTATCAGCGAAAATATCAGCGTTACCATTGCCTTGGTGAACATCTAAATCAACTATTAAAATTCTTCCAGCTAAACCACGATCCAATAAGTATTGAGCTGCAACCGCTACATCATTGAAGACACAATAACCTGCGCCCCCGTCGTAATTAGCATGGTGACTGCCACCTGCAGTATTACACGCAACACCATTTTTAATTGCAAGCTTTGTAGCTAACACTGTTCCACCAGTTGCAATTAGTGACCTTTGAATTACACTATCCACTAATGGAAACCCAATTTTCTTAATTATCTTTTGATCTAATGTTTTATTTTTAACGTCCTTGATATATTTTTCTGAATGAGCTCTTTTTAAAGTTTCTTCAGAGCATGCATAGGGTTGATGAAATTTTTTAACTATCTTTTTGTCAATTAAATATTTTGCAAGTTCTCCAAATTTATTAATCGGAAATTTATGGTCATCACCAATTTTTGCAAAATAATCCTCGTGATTAACAACTGATAAATCCATAACTATTCTATTACGCGAATGGGCTTCCCACTTGCACAAGCTTCAAGTGACTCTATCATTTGACTATAATAGACATTATAATTTTCCGCAGTCACATATCCTAAGTGAGGTGTTAATAAAGCATTAGGTAAAAATCTCAGTTTATTATTCTCTGGCAAAGGTTCTTTTTCATAAACATCCAATCCTGCACCTGCGATTACATTTGTAGATAAAGCAATAATTAAATCATCTTCATTAATTATTGGACCTCTCGAGGTGTTGATCAAAAAAGCAGTTTTTTTCATTTTATCTAGTTCTTTTAAGGTAATACAATCTTTATATCTTTCACCACCCTGTACATGAATAGATAAGAAATCAGAATTTTTAATTAAATCTTCTTTAGTGCAAGGTAAAACATCTAGCTCTTTACATTTATCAAGACTAAGATTTTCACTCCAAGCCATTACTTGCATACCAAAAGCTTTACCTATCTTTGCAACTTGAGAACCTACTTTCCCAAGTCCAATTAATCCTAAAATTTTTCCTTTGAGCTCAACACCAACTGTTGTCTGCCAATAACCCTGATACATATTATCTATTTCCTCTTTAATATTTCTGGCTAAACCAAGTATTAAAGCCCAAGTTAATTCTGGAGTTGGATTTATATTACTTTCTGTTCCACTTACTATAATCTTCCTTTTTTTTGCAGCAGCAAGGTCAATTGCTTTATTTCTTAACCCACTGGTAATTATGAATTTTAGCTTAGATAAATTTTCTATGATGTTTTTTGTAATGGGAGTTCGTTCTCTCATCACTAATAATGCCTCAAAATCAGACAATTTATCTATGACCTCAGCCTCATCCTCAAATGGCTCACTAAAAATTTTAATTTCATATTTTCCTGCAAGTTTCTCAAGATCAACAAATTGTTGAGAAACATTTTGATAGTCGTCTAATATTGCAACTTTAAGCATTTTTAATTTCTTTATTTGATAAAAATAAACCTAATATAATTAAAATTGCCCCAATCAAGTGAAAAAATTGAAACTGCTCATTATAAAAGAATATCGCCATCAAAGTACTAAATAATGGAATTAAAGATAAAAATATTCCAGCACGATTTGCCCCAATGATTGAAACAGCGCCAGCCCAGCAATAGTAAGAGCCAATACTTGGAAATATTGCAACATAAGTTAAAATATAAAAAAAATTACTACTCATCTCAATAATTTTGCCTTGTGTCATATCGAAAATAAATAGAGGCAAAAGAAAAATTAATCCAAATGTGCAAATTATATGGACAAGAGCAAGTAAAGATACTTCAAAGGTTCTTTTTCTCAAATATGCAGAATATATTCCCCAAGCAATAATTGCTCCGACCATAAATAAATCGCCTTTGTTAAAATTTAAGGTAAGTAAAATATTTAGATCAAGTTTAGTAATAATAGCTAAAATTCCTAAAACTGAAATGACTAATCCAGATATTTGAAAAATATTTGTTTTTTCAATTTTTAATAAAAAACAAACTAAAATTATTGTTACAGGTATTGCGGTATTAAAAAGTGATGCATTAATTACTTGCGTGTAATTTAAAGCGTTATAAGTAAAAGAAGTAAATATACATACACTGGTAGAACCTAGAATAAGAAATAATGATAAATTTCCTTTAATTTGATTTTTTAATTTTAATATCTCTTTATAGGTTAAGGGAAGTAATATTATCCATACTAGGCACCACCTTAAAAATGCGAGTGAATTGGGAGGTATATTTTCTAAATAAGCAAGCTTTGCTAATGTAAAGTTTCCTGCCCAAAATAATGTTGCACATACTAGCATTATGTATGCCTTAGTATTTTGCATTTGATTAACTAAATCTTGCTGAGCTATAAGGATCTAAATTTAGATTAGTATTTTCTTTAGCTATCATTCCGGAGACAATCTTTCCAGAAATTGGACCTAATGTCCATCCTAAATGATGATGACCAAAACAATAAAATACATTTTTATAATTTTTTGAAGGTCCCATCACTGGTAAAAAATCTGGTAGCGTCGGTCTAAAACCTAACCATTCATCCTCATGTTCTGGAAGATCGCCTAACATATACTTAGCATTACTAATTAAATTTTTAATTCTAGATTTCGAGAGTGGATTATCTAATCCACCGAACTCAACTGTACCAACTACTCTTAATCCCTGTTCCATAGGAGTAATACCAAATCCTCTATTAGAAAAAATAACGGGTCTACTTAAAAGATGATCACAATCTTTGAAGTGAACATGGTAACCTCTTTCAGTATCAAGGGGAATTTGTTCACCTAAATTATCTGTTAATTTTTTTGAGAAAGCTCCACAAGCAATTACAATTTTATCAAAAGTATATCTTTCACCATCAGTTACAAAAACTGGTTTTTCTGTGTCAAACTCAATATCATTAATATTTTTCTTTTCAAACCTTCCCCCTTTTTTTAAAAATAATTCAAATAATTTAAGTAAGATTTTTTTTGGGTTTCGGGCATGTCTTGCATATGGATAATAAACTCCAGCATGATAAAAGGGTTTTATATTCGGTTCCAGATCGTGAATTTCAGATTTATTGACCAGTTGTTGTTTTACACCAAGTTCATCTCTCACTTTAATTTCTAACTCTCTACTCTTTAAATCTTTATCATTCCAAATGTAGAGTATTCCTTTATTTTCAACGAGACCATCTAAATTAATTTCATCAAAAAGTTCATCATAAGCAGGTAAAGCTAAATCTAAAATTTGATGCATATTTCTTGCGGTATGCATCATTTTATTTTTTGTTGTATTCAAAATAAACTTGAAAAACCAAGGCAACATTTTTGGCACATAATTCCATTTCAAAGCAAGTGGCCCTGTTGAACTTAGTAACATTGCTGGTACATCAGCAAGTACATCCGTTCTATTCAATGACAATGAAGCATATGGTGAAAAGTGGCCAGCATTTCCATATGAGGCTGCTGGACTGCCAGGGTTATCTCTATCAAATATAGTTACTTTAAAACCTTTTTTTTGAAGAAATAAAGCATTGGATACTCCTTGAATTCCTGAGCCAACAATCCCCACATGTAAATTTTTACTCATAAAAAAATATACAATCTATCTGTCAAATAAGTTAAGCGACAAATTATACTTAGGCAATCATTTGTTGATTGTGAACTCTAGCGCTCATGACAATTCCAAAACCAATCATAGTTGCTAACATTGATGAACCACCATAGGACATAATTGGTAAAGGAGAACCTACTATAGGTAGTAAACCCAAAACCATACTCATGTTAATAGTAATAAATACAAAAATGGCTGCACCAAAACTATAACAAAAAATCTTTGCGAAATAACTTCTGGAACTAGCTCCTATTGCAACAATTCTATAAATAATAATTGCATAGATTACCAAAAGTATTGCGGAGCCCACAAAACCAAATTCCTCTGAGAAAAGTGTGAAAATAAAATCAGTATGTTTTTCTGGTAAAAATTCTAGATAACTTTGAGTGCCTTTTAAAAAACCTTTACCAAATATACCTCCAGATCCAACAGCTATTTTTGATTGGATAATTTGATAACCAGCACCTAGGGGATCCTTGTCAGGATTTAAAAATGTCAACACTCTCAATTTCTGATAGGGCTTCAAGAAAGCTATGACGAAAGGTAAAGAGATTATAAATCCAAGAATAGTATAAATAAAATATTTGTAATTAATACCCGCAAACCATAATACTGCTATTCCGCTTATAGCAATAAGAACTGCAGTTCCTAGGTCTGGTTGTACAATTACTAACCCCATTGGTAAAAGTATTATTATTAAAGAAGTTAAAATTGTATAAATTGAATTGACATTTTCTAACTTCATTCGATGAAAAAATTTAGCCAAACAAACAATAATAAATATTTTCATCAATTCAGATGGTTGTAAATTTATGAAATATAAATTTATCCATCTTTGAGAGCCAGATGAGGTAATTCCAAATAAATAGGTCCCTACTAACAAACCTACTACCGCCACATAAGCTAAATAACCTATTGAGAACCAATACTTGATATTGATAAATGACATTACTAGCATCATTAAAGTAAATACTGCTAATTTTGTAAAATGGCTTTTGGTATGAAATTTAATCTCACCACCATCAGTAGAATACATTGTTGCTAAACTAATAAAGCCAAGTAACAAGATACAAACCAAAAGTATATAATCAAAGTTTCTAAATTTTTGAAAAAAACCAAGTCTATTTGTTGTTAATCTTGTATGTTGATACATCTATATCTCCAAATACTTTTTATTTCTCAATGACTCTCTGATCTTGTGTCGGTCAATAATCAATTTAAATAATTTTGTTGCCATTGGAGCGGCAGTTGTACTTCCGTTTCCTCCATGTTCTACAATGATACTTAATGCGTATCTTGGATTTTTATAAGGGCCAAAGGCCACATATAAAGCATGATCTCTTTGCTCGTATGGAATCTGGAATGTTTTAAGATCCAATTCTCTTTCTTCCTCAGTAATTTTTTTAACCTGCGCAGTACCAGTTTTACCCGCAAACTGATATTTTGGGTTATCAATTCTTGATCGATAAGATGTACCCATCACTTCATTAGTTGAGCCAAAAATAGCATCTTGAACAATTTTAATATTTTTTGAATTTTTATAAAGCGGTGTAAATTTATCTATAGGTTGATCTTTAACTTTGTCATCTACAACAAGATGAGGATAAATTTTATAACCACCATTTGCAATTTGTGCTGTCATTAAACATAGTTGAATAGGAGTAGTTTGGATATAACCTTGCCCAATTCCTGTTATTATTGTTTCTCCTAACAACCATCCTTTACCCAGGGCATTCTTTTTCCATTGAGTATTTGGAATTAATCCTTTTTTTTCAATATCAAACAAATCACCAAATACTTTTTCTCCAAGACCAAATTTTTTTGCAGTCTCACTTAATTTATCAACACCAAGTTTACGAGCAATTTCATAAAAATAAGTATCGCATGATTGCTTCATTGCATTTCTTAAACTTACATAACCATGACCCTTTTTCTTCCAGCAATGATAAGTTTGCCCATACATCTCGGTTTTACCTGTACACCTGACTGTAAAATTTGTATTAACAATTCCATTCTCTAGCGCAGATAAAGCAACAATAGGTTTAATTGTTGAACCTGGTGAGTAATTCCCTTGTAAAGTTTTATTAACTAATGGTTTCATTGGATCATTTCGAATTAATTGCCAGTCATCTTGACTTATACCAAATACAAATAAATTTGGATCAAATGATGGTGAGGAATGCATTGCAATTACTGCACCTGTATAAATATCCATTACACAGATAGAACCTGCTTTATCTTTTAATAATTCATTAGCTAACTTTTGTATCTCTGTATCTATGGTTAGTCTTAAAGTTTTACCTTTTTCACCTTTTTGAAATTCCAATTGACTTATTCTTCTGCCATAAGCATTTACTTCATATCTCTCAATATCATTGGTTCCTATTAATTTTTCTTCAAATGTCTTTTCTAAACCTACTTTTCCAACTTTTAAACCTGGGACAAAATTCTTTTTTATGGCTTGAGTTGACTCAATATCATCTTGGTTTGCTTGACTGACATAACCAACTAAGTGTGTGAAATTTTCTTTAAAAGGATAGTTTCTCGAGATAGATATAACTGGTTTTACACCATTTAAATCATATAAATGATTGTTGATCTTTGAAAACTTTTGCCAACTCAAATTATCAGAAACAATTAAAGTTTCCCAAGGCTTTATTTCATTTTTCTTTTTTAATACTTTTTTAAATTCGTTATCTGATAATTCTAGTAAGTCCTTTAATCGATATATAACATACCTAAAATCTTCAACTTGTTCTGGTATTACATGAAGTTGATAAGCTTCAAAATTTCCTGCAATAACATTACCAAAATAATCATGAAACTCCCCTCTAACAGGAGCTAATTTCCATTCTCTAATTCTATTTTTATCGGAAAGAGTTAAATACTTTTTATTTTCTTTAACTTGTAAAAAGAATAATCTACTGACTATTCCTATCATTACAAAAAATTTTAATGAACCTGTAATGAACATTCTTCTATTAATAGAATTAAGTTTCTTTACATTATCACTTGAAGAATTAATCATTAATTCCTTTCATGTAATATTTAAATATTGATACAAAAATTATATAAAGTAAAAATGTACAAGTCGTGTTAACTAGATAACTCGTTAAAACCAAATTGTACGAAAAGAATAAACTTAAAACTGAGTAATTTAAAGAGTTAATCAAACTTATTATAAATAAAAAGTAGAACCAATCTTTCATGGGACTTGGCCTAATTGTTATATTTCTAATATATGCGGTAGCAATACAAATTAGTGTATAAGACAAGCTGCTAATACCCAGGGGCAAACCTATAACAGTGTCGTTAAGCAAACCGGCAAAAAATACAAAAAGATAATCAAAATGTTTAAAATCTTTTAAGGTAAAGAAAAAGATCAAAATAAACGGGAAATTAAAAGAAAAATACTCAAGTTTTAAATAATTAAAATCAAACTCATTGAGCACTGAGACAAATAAGAAAATTATTGGTAACCAGGTATATAATTTAGAAAATGTTCCCTTTGTCTTTAAGTTAGCCACCTGTTCTACCTCCATTTAAAACACAACTCTTATACTCTTCAGTTCCAACATTAAAACCATCAGCATTAAAAAAAGATTTTCTACATTTATGACCATGTTCTAAGTTTAACTTTAAAAATTCTAATTCTTGAGTATCAATATTGAATTGATTAATTTTTTGCTTTTGTAAAAAAATTTCATTGTTTAAAACTGAAATTTGATTGTTTAAATCATTAATTTCACTTGTTAAATTTTCATTTTCTTCTATAAATTTTGAATTAGTCTCCTCAATAATTTTAAGCTCATCTTCTAAAATCTTTAATTTTGATTCTTCAAGTTCTTCACTTTTATCTTCAATTGGAACTATTTCTGGTTCAACTTGAGGAATTTCAATTTGAGTAATTGTTTCTGCAAAAACATATTTTAATTGTGTAAAGTCGCTGTAGAATTCAACGTTGTATCTATTAGAAGAACCATTTTTTTTAGATCTTAATTTGCCTATTGGTACTCCACTTTTAAATATTGCTCCGGTACCTGAGGTGTAAACTATACTTTCATCAACTAACTCCTCTGACAAACCCGCTTTAATATATTTAATTTGTCCAAAATTATCTCCACTCCCTGTGACTATTGCTTGGATATTTTGAGGGGCAATTGTTACTGGAACATTAGAATTTAAATCTGATAACAATAATACCCTTGATGTTTTATAATTCACCTCAATTACCCGACCAACTAAATAAGATTGATCATAAATATTTGTACCAATTTTTATATCGTCTTTACTTCCTTTATTTATGATTATGCTCTTTAGAAAGGGACTATCATGATCAACAATTATTTTTGCTAAAATTTTATTTGAACTTGAAATATAATCATCAATTAGTACTTTCAGTTCTTGATTTTCATACTGAATAATTTCATTAGACACAAAATCAGATTTAAGTTTATCCAATTCATCTCTATTATTTTGATATCTATTAAAAAATGTTGTGTATTCAATTATATTAATAAATGAATTCCTGACAAAGTTTTCAGGTATAGAGACAATAAAAGATGATCGATAAACCACCTCACTTAATCCAGCCTTCAGATATCTTACTGCCTTAAAGTCTAGGCTTGATAGAAGGATAATAAATATAGAAATAAATACTAAAGTAAGTAAAGAAAATTTTTGTTGAGTGCTTTTTTTTAAAAAAGCAGAACGAATTGCTATTATAAAATCATCTCTGCTAGAGGCCATTACTCTTAATATTCAGTCAACATAGTCGAGAATGTTTGTTCTTGATCAAGAGCTTTTCCAGTACCAACCGCTACACAAGATAATGGGTCATCAGCAATGTGAACTGGCAAACCTGTTTCCTTAGAAAACCTTCTGTCTATATTTTTTAATAAAGCTCCACCACCAGTTAAAGTAAGTCCCATATCAACTAAGTCGGCAGATAATTCTGGAGGAGTGCTTTCTAATGCATCCTTAATTCCATTCACCATCTCTTTTAAAATAATATTCAATGCTTCTGCTGTATCTTCCTCTGTAATATTAACTTCTTTTGGAGTTCCTGATCTTAAATCTCGTCCTTTAACTGCATAAGTATTATTATTTGTAGGAATAGCAGTACCTATTTCTTTTTTAATTTTTTCTGCAGTACTATCACCGATCATCAAATTATATTCTTTTCTCATATAGTTGACCATTGCACCATCCATTGCATCTCCTGCTACTCTTAGAGATTTAGAATAAACTAAACCTCCTAAGGACATAACTGCAATTTCAGTTGTACCACCACCTATATCCACTACCATTGAACCAGTTGCTTCAGATATAGGAAGATTAGCACCAATGGCAGCTGCGATTGGCTCCTCAATCAATTGAACTCTTCTCGCCCCTGCTGCTAAAGCACTATCTTGAATAGCTTTTCTCTCAACAGGAGTTGAGCCTGTTGGAACGCAAATTAAAATTCTTGGATTTGCAAACGTACTTCCTTTGTGAACTTTTTTAATGAAGTGTTTTATCATTTCCTCAGTGACAATAAAGTCAGCTATTACACCATCTCTTAAAGGTCTAATAGCTTGAATATTTCCAGGAGTTCTTCCCAACATCGTTTTAGCTTCATCTCCTACTGCTAAAACTTGTTTTTTCCCTGATTGATCAACAATTGCAACAACAGAAGGTTCATTTAAAACAACCCCTTGGCCTTTCACAACTACTAAAGTATTTGCTGTTCCTAAGTCAATTGCCATATCCTGACTCCATATTTTCTTCATTCTGTCAAATAAGCCCATTAAAACACTCCTTTTACTTTTTTAGGTTCTATATTTTTATAAAGAGATTTCTTTTCTCTTTTAATTAACATTTTATTTAATGCATTTAGATAAGCATTAGCTGATGCTACTAAAGTATCTGTATCAGCCGATTGCCCAACAGTGGTTCTGTCGTTCTCCTCAATTTTAACACTGACTGTAGCCTGTGCATCTGTTCCCTCCGTTACTGCATGAACTTGATATAAAGATAATTTTACATCATGCGGATAAAGCTCCTTAATGCATTTAAATATTGCATCAACAGGACCATCTCCTGTTTGAGTAGTATGTTTTATATCGCCAAAAACATCTAATGTCATTTCAGCTCTTTGTGGCTCACCGGTGCCAGCAAAAACTTTTAAAGACTTTAAATTTATTGCATTAATTTTGTTGTCGATAATCAAGCTATCATCAACGAGAGCAACTATATCTTCATCATAGATATGCTTTTTTTTATCAGCTAAAATTTTAAATTTTCCAAATGCCGCTTGAACAACATCATCAGTTACATCGGCATAGCCTAAATCACTTAACTTATCTTTAAAAGCATGTCTGCCAGAATGTTTTCCCATTACTAATGATGTTTTTTTTACCCCAACACTTTCTGGTGTCATGATTTCATATGTTTCTCTATTCTTTAGCATTCCATCCTGATGAATTCCAGACTCATGAGCAAAAGCATTTTTTCCAACAATTGCCTTATTAAATTGAACTGGAAATCCAGTTGCATTTGAAACAATTTTAGAAGCTTTACTAATTAATTCTGTTTTTATACCTGTCTCATAAGGTAATAAATCATCTCTTGTTTTAATTGCCATTACAATTTCCTCTAAAGCAGCATTACCTGCTCTCTCACCAATTCCATTAATAGTACATTCAATTTGTCTTACTCCAGCTGATAATCCTGATAATGCATTTGCAACTGCTAAACCTAAATCATTATGGCAATGAGCCGAAATAATTGCTTTATCAATATTTGGAACATTGTTTTTAATTAGTTTAATAGTTTTGGCAAACTCTTCTGGAATTGAATATCCAACAGTATCAGGAATATTTATAGTTGTTGCACCGCATTTAATTGCAAGCTCGATTGTCTTGTACATAAAATCTAAGTCTGTTCTTGTGCCATCTTCGCAAGACCATTCAACATCATCAGTGAATTTTTTTGCATAAGTAACACTCTCCTTAATAGCCCCTAAAACTTGTTCGTTAGTCATATTTAATTTATGCTTCATATGAACTGGGCTTGTTGAAATAAAAGTATGAATTCTAAATCTTTTTGCAAATTTTAAAGACTCGTGACAAGCATCAATATCTTTTTTGGTTGCTCTTGCCAAACCGCAAGGTATGGAATTTTTTACGCTTTTGCTGATTGCACTTACAGCTTCAAAATCGCCAGGAGATGATATTGGAAAACCTGCTTCTATAATGTCGATTCCCATTTCATCAAAAACTCTTGAGATCTGAATTTTTTCTTCAACACTCATAGAAGCTCCGGGTGATTGCTCACCATCTCTCATTGTTGTATCGAAAATGAATACTTTATCTTTATCAGCCATATCAAAAATATTTGTTTTTGAAATATACAACCTCTCGTTTAGATTGCAAAAATAAAATACTGAATTTGTCCCAATTTGGAACTAAATTTTACTTCTTGTCACTATCTACTAATTTCTTCTTACCAATCCAAGGCATCATAGCTCTTAAATTAGCGCCTACTTTCTCAACTGGATGTTCAGCTAATTTTGCCCTTGTAGCAAGAAAGTTTTTTTGGCCACTTTTACACTCATTCATCCATTCTTTCGTGAATTTACCAGATTGAATATCAGCCAAAACCTCTTTCATTCTTTTTTTGGTTTCCTCTTTATTAATCACTCTAGGTCCAGATTGATATTCTCCATATTCTGCAGTGTTTGAAATAGAGTAATTCATATTTGCAATTCCACCTTCATAGATAAGATCAACAATAAGTTTTACTTCATGAACAGTCTCAAAATATGCCATCTCAGGTTCATATCCAGCTTCCACCAAAGTCTCATAACCATTTTTTATTAATTCAACTAAACCACCACAAAGCACAGTCTGTTCCCCAAATAAATCTGTTTCAACTTCGTCTTTAAATGTTGTTTCAATAATCCCTGATCTACCACCACCAACTGCTGAGGCATATGACATCGCTAAGTCTCTTGCTTTACCAGAACCATTTTGATGCACTGCAAATAAACATGGTACTCCTCCACCTTTTTCATATTCACTTCTTACTAAATGACCTGGTCCTTTTGGAGCAACCATAAATACGTCTAAATCTTTTCTGGCTTTAATTAGTTCATAATGAACATTTAATCCGTGTGCAAAAGCAATTGATTTTCCCTCTTTAACTCTTTGCTCTATATGGTTTTTATAAATTGAGGCTTGTAATTCATCTGGTGTTAAAATCATTACAACATCTGCCCACTCAGCAGCATCAGATAAATTCATTACTTTTAATCCTTTTGACTCTGCTTTAGGTATGCTTGAAGAACCTTCTCTCAATGCAACTACAACTTCTTTAACACCACTATCTTTTAAATTTAAAGCGTGAGCATGTCCTTGACTACCATAGCCAAATATTGCAATTTTTTTATCTTTAATCAAATTTACATCTGTATCTTTTTCATAAAACATTTTCATAATTTTCTCCTTTATGATTAATTAAAAACCTTATCACCCCTTGTCATGGCAACAGCTCCCGTTCTAGAGACACTTACTAACCCAAATTTTCTTAAATTTTTTGCCATCTTATCTATTTCTCTTCTTAATGCAGTAATTTGAATAACATTTGATTTTTTCGTTTTATCCAATATTACAGCATCATACTTTTTACAAGCATTAATAGCCTTTTTAATTTTAGTATTGTTACCAACAACTTTGAATAAAGCCATTTCTTTAAATATTACACCTTTATCATTCCTTTTAAAATCTGCAACTTTATGGACAGGAACAAGTTTTTTTAATTGCAATTTAATTTGATCTATTACTTGAGGTGTCCCAGTCGTAACTATTGTAATTCTTGATATGCTTTTTTTTGCATCCACTTCAGCAACTGCAAGTGACTCGATATTATAACCTCGACCAGAAAACAAACCCACAACCCTTGCTAAAACACCAGCTTCATTATCCACCCAAACAACGATGATGTGTGTATCTGATTTTTCTTTTTTCGAAGAAACACTATATGCAGATTTTGGATTTGCCATACTTAAACTAAAGCTTTACCTTTGCCAGTGATTTTATTTTCCTCTTTTTCACTTGGTCCTAATATCATTTGGTTATGTGGTTTTCCTGATGGAATCATTGGAAAACAATTTTCATTCGGATCTACTCGACAATCAAAAATAACAGGACCATCAAACTCCACCATTTCTCTAATTTTTTCATCTAATTCATCTGGTTTTTCAGCTTTTATACCTTTGCAACCATAGGCCTCAGCCATTTTTATAAAATCAGGCAAAGCCTCTGTATAACTTTCAGAATAATTTTTCTCATGTAATAATTCTTGCCATTGCCTTACCATTCCCATGTATTGATTATTCAAAATAAAAATTTTAATAGGTAGATTGTATTGAACTGCTGTTGACATCTCTTGCATTGTCATTAAAACTGAAGCTTCACCTGCAATATCAATTACTAATTTTTTTGGATGAGCTATTTGAACGCCAACTGCAGCAGGTAATCCATACCCCATAGTTCCAAGCCCTCCAGAAGTCATCCAACGATTTGGTTTATTAAATTTATAATGTTGGGCTGCCCACATTTGATGCTGACCCACCTCAGTCGTAACGAAAGTATCTTTGTGTTTCGTAAGTTCGTATAATCTTTGTACTGCATGTTGAGGTTTTATGGTCTCATCGCTATTTTTGAAATGAAGAGAATTTTTGGTTCGCCATTTTTGTATTTGTTCCCACCATTTTGCAATTTGTTGCTTATTTGATTTTTTCAAATCTAAATTTTTTTTCTTGAGGGTTTTAGTAATTCCTTTTAAGACCTCCTTAACATCACCAACTAACGCTAAATCAACTTTAATGATTTTATTTATTGATGAAGGATCAATATCGATGTGAACTTTTTTTGACTTTGGAGAGAACTCATCGATTTTACCTGTTATTCTGTCATCAAATCTGGCGCCAATGTTTATTAATAAATCACAATCATGCATTGCGTTGTTGGCTTCATAAGTTCCGTGCATTCCAAGCATCCCTAAAAATTGATTATCATCTCCTGGATACGCACCTAAACCTTGCAACGTAGAAGTGATTGGAAAGCCTGTAAGCTCAACAAGCTCTCTTAGAACATTGCTCGCCTCTGGTCCAGAGTTTATAACTCCGCCGCCAGAATAAATGATAGGTTTTTTTGATTTATTCATTAAACTAATCAAAGTATCAATGTCCTTTTGCGAAAAATGATTCAATGATTTTCCGTTAAGTCTTTTTTCAACTTTAGGTTTTGAATAACCTATTTTAGCAAACTGGATATCTTTGGGTATATCAACTAAAACTGGTCCAGGTCTTCCTGTAGTTGCAACTCTAAAAGCCTCATGAAGAGTTTTTGATAAATCTTTAATATCTTTGACTAACCAATTATGTTTTGTGCATGGTCTTGTGATACCTGTTGTATCACATTCTTGAAATGCATCTGTTCCAATTAAATGTGTTGGCACCTGTCCTGATATACATACTAGTGGAACTGAGTCCATGTAAGCATCTGTTAATGCGGTAACAACATTGGTTGCGCCAGGTCCAGAAGTTACAAGTACAACACCAGGTTTGCCTGATGATCTTGCATAACCTTCTGCAGCATGACCTGCACCTTGTTCATGTCTAACTAAGATATGTTTGATGGTATTATGGTTTTTTAATTCATCATAAATGGGTAATACTGCACCACCTGGATAACCAAAAATAAAATCCACTTCTTGATCTTCAAGACATTTGAATACAATTTCAGCACCTGTATATAATTTAGACATTCATCCAATCTAGCTGAAGTTGTGCTAATTGGTCAAGAATTACTACGTGATATCTAAATCTTTTTTAAAAATTTATTTAGATCCTCTGACTTTATTTTGTTCCAATCCATCATATTGCCTCTTCCCCAAGTAGATTGTCTCTTTGCATATTGCCTAGTCTTTATTGATATTTTCTCAATTACCTCTGATATCTCAATTTTTTTCTTAAGATATTCTTTAATTTCTGCAATTCCGATCGCCTTAGAGGCAGTTTTAACTTTTGGAACCTTTAATTTTATAAATTTTTTTACCTCTGAAACTGCTCCATTTTTAATCATATATTCTGTTCGATCCTCAATTCTCTTGATTAACTCAGTTCTTGGATAATCGATATAAATTTTAAAAAAATCGTCCTTTTCATAATCTGATCGTGTATTTTTAAACCAATCGTAAATTGATCTTTTTGTAAATGATTTTACTTCATAAGCTCGAATTACTCTTTGAGTGTCTGTGGATTTGATAAAATTTTTCGATATCGGGTCTAATTTTACTAATTCTGAAAAGAACTTTTTTGCTCCAATTTTTTTATGTAACAACCTTATTTTTGATCTTAATCGAGTTGGAATATTTGGAATATTTACTAAACCCTCTGTAATTGCTTTAAAGTATAATCCGGTACCACCCACAAGAATAGGCGTCTTATTTTTTTTTTTAATATAAAGAATTTTTTTATTAACTAATTTTAACCAATCTCCTGAGGAAAAATTTTTTTTTACACTTTGAAATCCATATAAATGATGCTTAATATTCTTGTAATCTTTTAGAAGAGGTCTCGCAGATAAAATTTTCAACTCTTTATATACTTGCATACTATCAGCATTAATGATCTCACCCTTAATTTTTTTAGCAAGTTTAATTGCAAAATTTGACTTACCTGATGCGGTTGGACCATAAATTAAAATAATTTTGGATTTCAAATCCATTAATTAATCTAATTTAACGCCGATATATCGTCTTTGATTTTGACTATTATAGATAACTAATAAAATAGTTTTTTGATTACTACTTAAGACTTGTTTCACTATTTGGTTTAAATCATTTATATTTCTTATTTTTTTCTTTTGAGCTTCTAAAATGATACTATTTACTTCAACAGAACTTAATAAAGGACTATCATTTGCAATTTTAGTAACAACTAGTCCAGATGTTTGATTAGGTAAGTTTCTTGACTTGATATCGTCTTTGGTAATTTGTCTTACAGTCACTTTTAAATCTTTTATCTCAGTTTCTTTTGGACTTGCTGTTTTTTCTGAGACTTTGAAATCTTCTGAGGTTTCTAATCTTCCAAGTGTAACAATTTTAACAATTTCTTTTTTATCTCTCCAAATTTTTACTTCTACTTTTTTCCCAACTGCAGTTCTTGCAACAATCATAGGAAGTTCCTTCATCTGATTTATTTTTTCTCCATTAAATTCTAAAATAATGTCGCCAGCTTTTACCCCTGCTTTAGCAGATGGACTGTTCTCTGCAACACTTGCAACTAATGCCCCACGAGGTTTATCTAATTTTTCAACTTCAGCAATTTCTTTAGTAACATCTTGAATTCTTACACCTAACCAACCACGTTTTGTTTCTCCAAATTCTATTAATTGATCAATAACTATCTTTGCACTATTCGAAGGAATTGAAAAACCAATTCCAATTGAACCATTTCTTCCAAGGATAGCAGTATTGATTCCAATCACATCTCCATTCATATCAAATAATGGACCACCAGAGTTTCCTTGATTGATTGATGCATCAGTTTGAATATAATCTTCGTACCTAGATAAACCTATTGATCTATTTCTTGCAGAAATAATTCCAGATGTTACAGTTCCGCCAAGTCCAAAGGGATTACCAATTGCTATTACCCAATCACCAATTCTTGCTTTATCAGAGTCACCAAATTGAACTGGTTTGAATTTTTCATTTGTCTCAAGTTGGAGTACTGCGATATCTGATAATGGATCAGCACCCAAAACTTTAGCTTTAATTTCTTTGTCACCTACTCTTATGATAATATCATCAGCATCTTGAATGACGTGATTGTTTGTAACAACGATCCCTTTTTCATCTATAATAAAACCTGATCCTAAAGCTGCTGATGGTCTTTCTTGTGGTGTTCCAAATTCTTTAAACATATCCTCAAATGGTGAACCTGGAGGAAATTGAAAAGGGAAAGGATTGGTTGGTGTTTTGACAATTGTAGTTGTTGAGATATTAACCACAGATGGCATCAACTTTTCTGCTAAATCAGCAAAAGAACTAGGATGATTTTGAGCAAACGATTTTAATTGAGGACCTATTATTAAAATAATCGCTATAAATAATGTATTTATTCTAATCATTTTAGTTCTTCATATAATAAATAATTATAAAACCTAATACTGCAAAGATTAATCCACCCGATCTGAGTTGACTATCATTTATAAGCTCTAATTTTTTTAACATACTTTTCATTTTTGATGGAAATATGGCATATAAAATTCCCTCAATAAACAAGAATAGACCAAAGGCAATGATCAATTCTTTCATGAATAGATTATTGTGAATTTGGTTTTATATTTCCAAAAAATTTAAAGAACTCACTATCAGGAGATAATATTAATGAAGTCTCTCCACCAATTAAAGCTTTTTCGTAAGCCTGCATAGCTCTGTAAAAAGCAAAGAATTCTGGATCTTGGCCAAAAGCATTAGCGAAAATATTATTTCTTTTTCCATCACCTTCACCTTTCATAATCTCAGATTTTTTTTGTGCATCTGCTAAAATAACCGTTACTTCTTTATCAGCAGTTGATGTTATCGTGACCGCCATTTCAGCACCTTTTGCTCTAAACTCTTTTGCTTCTCTTTCCCTCTCTGTTTGCATTCTTCTAAAGATCGCATCACTATTTGCTTGAGGAAGATCAGCACGTTTAATTCTTACATCTACAATTTCAATACCAAAGTTTTGCGCTTCATTGTTTACACCTTCTTGAATTAAAGCCATTTGTTTTGTTCTATCTTCTGATAAAAGTGTTTGTAGTTCTTGCTGACCTAATACGTTCCTTATTCTTGAATTGATAATTGTTGCCAATCTAGATCTTGCAACTCTCTCATTTCCAACTGATATATAAAACTTAAGTGGATCTACAATTTGAAATCTTGCAAAAGCATCAACAATTAATCTTTTTTGGTCTGATGCAATCACTTCTTCAGGTGGTGTATCTAAATTTAAAATTCGTTTATCTAAAAATACAACGTTTTGAATAAATGGTAGTTTAAAGTTTAATCCAGGTTTCAATATTATTCTTTTTGGATCACCAAATTGAAGTACAATTGCTTGATTAACTTCTTTAACAATAAATATTGAAAAAAATAATGTTGCTGCAATAAAAACAGCTAATCCTGCTATAATTTTTCCTGCTTTCATTTTAGTTAGTCACTTTCTTTTTTAGTTCTGGTAATGGTAAGTAAGGAACAACACCTGAGCCAGCATTTTTCTCAATGATTACTTTATCGATATCAGCTAAAACTTTTTCCATCGTTTCTAAATACATTCTTTCTTGAGTTACAGATTTTGCTTTTTTGTACTCATTGTAAATTGCTAAGAACCTACTTGCTTCACCCTCCGCTTTAGCTACTACCTCTTTTTTATAAGCCTCTGCAGCTTGTAAAATTTTTGCAGCTTCCCCTCGTGCTCTTGGGATTACATCATTAGCGTACGCTTCAGCTTCATTTTTTGATCTTTCCATGTCTGCTCTTGCAGCTTGCACGTCTCGAAACGCATCAATTACTTGATCAGGTGGGTCGGCTTTTTGCGTTTGAACCTGAGTGATTTGAATTCCTGATGTGTACTCATCTAAGATCTTTTGGATTATTTCTTGTGTATCTGTTTCAATTAAAGATCTTCCCTCAGTTAAAATCGGTTGAATATCTGATCTTGCTATTACTTCTCTCATTGCTGTTTCGGCTGCAGCTTTTACAGTTCCCTCTGGATCTTGAATTTTAAATAAAAAATTACCTGCATCCTTGATTACCCAAAAAACAGAAAAATCTATGTTCACAATATTTTCATCACCAGTAAGCATAAGACTTTCTTGTGGTACATCTGCTACTCCTCCGGCTGCAGAAGAAAAACCACTATCTCTTTCTGACCTAAAACCAATATCAATTCTATTAACTTTTGTTACTTTTGGAGTTAAAACGGTTTCTACTGGAAAAGGAATATGATAATTCAAACCTGGTTGAGTTGTTTTGACAAATTTTCCAAATCTTAAAACAACTCCTTGTTCATCAGGAAGTACTCTATAAAGACCACTTGCTAACCAAATAAAACCTAAAATAATTAAAACTAAGATAGCTTGTTTTCCCCCAGATGAACTTCCGCCTGGTAAAAATTTTTTAATTTTTTCTTGAAACTCTTTAATGATTTTATCTACATCAGGTGGCCTTGGACCTCTTCCAGAGCCATTACCACTACCACCTCCACCTGGAGGTGATCCCCAAGGACTACCACCCCTTTGTTGAAAATCATCTGACATAGACTATCTATATAGTGTCTAATTTAACAAAAACAAGCTAAGATCAAAAAATGTCAGATAAAAAGCCAGAACTTAGTGCCGCAACGAGTAAAGATAGTGGGCGAAAGGTATTCACCAAAAAACCAATTATTGGAACAAAATTTACTATTGCAATTTCGAGTGCAAAAGGAGGGGTTGGAAAGTCAACTTTCGCATCCAACCTTGCATTAGCTTTAAAACATATTGGATGTAAAGTTGGTTTGTTAGATGCAGACATTTATGGACCTTCAATTCCAAAAATGTTTGGTATAAATGAAAAACCAAAAAGTGATGGCCAAAAACTAGATCCTATAACTAAATATGATATTCAGTGTATGTCTATTGGTTTTCTTACTGATCAGCAAACTCCGATGATTTGGAGAGGTCCAATGGTAACCAGTGCAATAAGAACTTTTACTCAAAAAGTAAATTGGAAAGATTTGGACTTCATAATTGTAGATATGCCTCCCGGCACAGGAGACACGCAGTTAACTTTCTCACAAGAGATAAAAATGGACGGAGCAATCATAGTTTCTACACCTCAAGAAGTGGCTTTGTTAGATGTAAAAAGAGGAATTAAAATGTTTGATAAACTAGGGGTAAAAATTTTAGGACTTGTTGACAACATGAGTTACTTCATTGGAGATGATAATAAAAAATATAAAATATTTGGTGAGGGTGGAGTTCGTAAAACCTCAGAAGAATTTAATAAAGAATTTTTAGGAGAAATACCAATTAATTCTGAAATAGCAAAGACAAGTGATAATGGAAAACCAATAGTTGAGGAAGATCCAAATTGTGAAATTTCAAAAATTTATATAGATTTTGCTAATAAAATTAAATCAACTTATCTTTTAGATTAAAAGCTTCCATTAACTCATTCCATTCTCTTTTTGATAAACCGGAATTTTCTAAAGAGACGTCTTCACCTTTAATTAATTTTTGAATCACAACGTTTCCTTTAGCAGAAACTTCTGTACCACCCACTCTGTAATCCATAAAAGCTTCATGAGTTATTGGCACCCACCTCTTTAAGGTATCCAGCATAATATCGGCATAAACTCTAATTTCATATTGAGCATGATGATCTGCTCTTAATCTTAAAAAATTCATTAAATTTAAAAGATCTGTTTTCCAATACCACTGAGTATAAGTATTTAACGTTAAATTCATTCTAGCAAGTTCTCTAGCTAAACCTTTTCTGTTATTATCTATGGTTGATCCATCATATCTTTCATTAAGCATGGTTTCATAATTGGAATAAGTTCTTTCAGCATCATTTTTCAAAAGCTCTAAAACCTCTTTTGCTTGACTTCCCTCAAGGACATCTCCTCTTCCTTGTCTGTTACTTGTTGATTGAGCTGCTAAATTTTCAGATGTTGGTAAGTAAAACTCTTTATCTAAAATAGAATATCTTGCAGAATATTCATTAACATTTGCAGTTCTATGTCTTATCCATTGACGTGCTATAAAGATCGGTAATTTGATGTGATATTTAATTTCACACATTTCAAATGGTGTACTATGCCAATGACGCATCAAATATTTTATCAATCCAGCATCAGTTGAAACTTGTTTGGTTCCTTTTCCATAAGAAACTCTTGCAGCTTGAACGATAGATGTATCATCACCCATGTAATCAACTACTCTTACAAAACCATGATCTAAAGCTGGTATTGCCTCATAAAGAATATTTTCCAACTCTGATACTACAACCCTTTTTGTTTTATTACTTTGAGACTGCTGATTCTTAATTTCCGCAGATTGTTCTTTGGTTAATTTCATGATTGTTATTGAATCTCTTGCAATTCCTTTTATATTAATAAGGTTGGTTTTCCAACTATGACGATAAACGAATTTCGTAATAACCATTGCGGACGTGGGGGCAGTACCCACCACCTCCACCAATTACAACTTATGGGGGTGAACTAGATTCGACGAGTGACTAAAAGCTATTCTTTCGTCCGGAATTGTTCCTCCGTAAAGGGCTAATTTATAAATGCTAACGAAAGTTACGCAATTGCTGCTTAATTAATTTTTATTAATTGAGTAAACGGGGTTTGGGGCACCTGGCAACAGAACGCCCCTTAAAAGTATTTTTTGTCGCTTAAAATTTGAAAAAATTATTTAGTAAAATTTAAATTAAAGGTGTAGGAAAGTTTAGATGAAAATTAGAGTAAATTTTATTTATATTTTAATAATAGTATTTTTAATTATTTTGTTAATTTTGGGTCACCAAATCAATAAGCAGAATTCTGCATCCAAAAAAAATGAAATTTCAAATATAGTAAATCAACTTAAAACAAGAAATAATCAGCTAGCTAAAATACAAAAAAACTTATTCGAAGACGGAAAAAACTTAAATGATATAATTAATAAAAGAGGGATCACTTTTAAAAATATATTTAAAGATAAAAAACTTGATGGATTAAATAATTTTTCTTACTCAAAATATTCAACTAAGGATATTTTATTTAATGGTAATCGTGGTGCTACCGGCACAGCATATATTGACTTTTACAACAACGATAAAAATTTATTAATCGCAACTTATGATGGAGTTTTTGCATTTACTAATCTTAATAACTTAGAAAATTTTGTAAAAATAGACTCAAATATTAATTCAATAATCAAATATGATAAATTTTATTTTCATGAACAATATGGCATTAAGGATATTCATATAGACAATAATAAATTGTATGTCTCATATATTGGTGAAAGAAAAGACAATTGTTACGATCTTAAAATTATTTTTAGTGAATTAAATGAAAAATTTTTAGATTTTAATTTGTTTTATCAAACATTAAATTGTGTTGATAAAAATAATAATCATGGATTTTGGGCTCATCAAGGTGCAGGTGGAAGAATTGTAAATCTTGATAATTCAAACCTATTATTTACCACAGGGGACTTTAGAAATAGACCCCTTTCGCAAGATATTCAAAGTGATTTTGGAAAAATTTTAAAAATTAATATTCAAAATAAAAAATCTGAGGTTGTTTCCTTGGGTCATAGAAATCCCCAAGGTTTATATTACAGCAAAAAATTTGACTTTATTTTGTCTACCGAGCATGGACCAAAAGGTGGTGATGAAATCAATATAAATAATAAACCTTTTTTAGAAGTTAAAAATTTTGGATGGCCAATTTCATCTTATGGAGAACATTATAAAAAAAATTATTCTGAAAAAATATTGAAAGAGGCACCGTTGAACAAATCTCATAAAAAATTTGGTTTTGAAGAACCTATTAAATATTTTGATCCATCGATTGGTATAAGTCAAACAATTTCCTTGAATGAAGCAGATACAGAATTTTTAATTGGAGCAATGGGAAATGAGATTGCCGATCAGGATTTAGGACTCCACTATATTAAGCTAAACGAGAAAAGAGATAAAGTTATAGAGCATGATTACTTTTTACTAAATGAAAGAGTTAGGGATATGATAGTTTCTAAAGATAAAAAGTTAATTATAATTTTTTTAGAAACCACAAGTTCAATATCAATTTTAAAAAAAAGCTTATAATTAAATCAATTTTTAAATGAGATTTGAATTTCAGGCCCTCTTTTATAATTTCTGTAATCTAAACCTTTGATTGGATAATTTCTTGTTGTTTTTTGTTTTTTTATCCTAAATTTTTTTGGATTAATTAATGTCATTTCAATTACTTGTGGAGTTCCTTTATTATCGACACTACCATAATTATTTGCATTAATATGAATATTTCTTAGCTTAGATTTTTTTATAAAATCTTTTATTTTTTTTAAATTTTTTTTAAGGTTATGAAATTCTATAATCACTAAATTTAGTTTATTAAAATTCTTATTTATCTCTTTTAAAACCTTATATTCATCACCTTCAATATCTACTTTCAAAACAATATCTTTATTGTCTCCGATTGCCTCTGAAATTGTAATTTGATTATCTTGTTTTGTCTTTATCGAAACAATCTTTTTTAAATAATGTTTATTTTTACCTTTGAAAAAAGTTAAGTATTGCAAAAATTTGAAAACATCAAATATTTGATAAAGTTTAATTTTTCTAAATAATAATAAAGAAATAAAATCTTTTAAAAATCTATCAGCCCAAAATTTATTATTAACTGTGTGATCAAAAGCTAAAATTTTACAATCATTATTATATTCTTGGAATTGTTTTTCAAAACTCCATTCGTCATCAAGTCCACAGGTAATAATCACTTTAGTTTTTCTAATAACACGTTTGTCAATAACATACCCTCCATCCGATTTTCTACCAAGTCTAATTAAATTAGATAAATCTGTGTGATAAGGTTTCAAAAAAGTTGGTAACATTTATAACTTAACTAAATTCTATTTTTTTATTTCAGCTTGAGCTGCAGCCAGTCTTGCTATTGGAACTCTGTATGGAGAACATGAAACATAATTAAGACCTATTTGTGAACAAAAATTAATGCTTTTTGGATCTCCGCCATGTTCACCGCAAATACCTAACTTGATTTTGTTGTTTTGTTTTTTTCCTTTGATAACAGCTATCTCAACTAAATCTTCTACTCCTTCATCTATGGAAATAAACGGATCTATTGAAAAAATCTTGTTTTCAATATAATCATTTAGAAATTTTCCACTATCATCTCTACTAATACCAAAAGTAGTTTGTGTTAAATCGTTGGTTCCAAAGCTAAAAAATTCAGCATGTTTTGCAATATCCTTTGCTTTAATCGCTGCTCTAGGCAGCTCAATCATTGTTCCAACTAAAAATTCTATTTTTACTTTATTTTCTTTTTGTACTTTTCTTGCAGTATTAATTACTAGTTCTTTCATTATTTTAATTTCTGCCTCAGTCGACACAAGTGGAATCATTATCTCAGGGAATGCAAATTTTTGTTTATTTTTTTTAAGCTCTGACAAGGCTTTAAAAATTGCCTCACATTGCATTTCATAAATTTCTGGAAATGAAATACCTAATCTACAACCTCGGTGTCCAAGCATGGGATTTTGCTCATGAAGTTCATCAATTCGAGATTTTACCTCTTTAACACTTATACCAACTACTTCTGCAACCTCTGAAATTTCTTTTTCGGATTTTGGTAGAAACTCATGTAATGGAGGATCAAGTAAACGTACTGTAACTGGTAATCCATGCATAATCTTAAATATTTCAACAAAATCTTTTTTTTGATGTGGTAAAAGCTTCAACAGTGCTTTTAATCTGTCTTCCTTAGTTTTAGAAAGTATCATCTCGCGCACAGAAATAATTCTTTCTTCATCAAAGAACATGTGTTCCGTTCTGCATAAGCCAATTCCCTCTGCTCCAAAATCTCTTGCAACTTTTGTATCTAAAGGTGTTTCTGCGTTTGTTCGAACTTTAAGTTTTCTAATATTATCAGCCCAACTCATTAACTTTGAAAAGTCACCAGAAATTTCAGGTTTTATTGTTGGTACGCTACCTAAAATAATTCTTCCAGAGGACCCATCAATTGTGATTATATCGCCCTCTTTAATTTCCACTGAAGCAGTTTTAAAAATTTTTTTTTCATAATCAATATCAATTTCACTTGATCCTGAAACACATGGTCTACCCATCCCTCTTGCGACAACAGCTGCATGACTTGTCATTCCTCCTCTAGCAGTCAATATTCCCTTAGCAGCGTGCATACCCTGAATATCTTCGGGAGAAGTTTCTACTCTAACCAATATTACATCTTGCATCATATTATTAAGTCTTTCAGCCTCTTCAGATGTAAATACCACCTTTCCACTAGCAGCTCCTGGAGAGGCAGGTAAACCATTTGCAATTATTTCTATAGAACTTTTTTCATCCAAAGTAGGGTGTAATAATGTATCTAAAGAATTTGGATCTATTCTTAAAATTGCTTCTTTTTTTGCAATTAATTTTTCTTTAACCATATCTACAGCAATTTTAACTGCTGATTTTGCGGTCCTTTTACCTGACCTAGTTTGTAGGATCCATAATTTCTCATTCTCAACTGTAAATTCAACATCTTGCATATCTTTATAATGCGTTTCTAATTTCTTTAAAATCTTATGAAGCTCCAAATAAACTTTTGGCATAGACTCTTCCATAGAAAGTGCTTTTACTTTTGCCTCCCATTTAGCTTTTTTCGTAATATATTGCGGTGTCCTTGTTCCTGCTACTACATCCTCTCCTTGAGCATTAATTAAATACTCTCCATAAATATTATTTGATCCGTCTGACGGATTTCTTGTAAAAACAACTCCAGTAGCACAATCATTTCCCATATTTCCAAAAACCATTGATTGTACGTTAACTGCTGTTCCCCACTCAGACGGTATCTGATTTAACTTTCTATAAATTTTAGCTCTATTACTTTCCCAAGATAAAAATACTGCACTTATTGCTCCAAATAATTGATGATAAACATCTTGAGGAAATTCTTTCTTAGTTTTTTCTTTAACAATATTTTTAAAGTCTTTTATCAAACCATCCCAATCATCTTCATCAAGATCTGTATCCAGCAAAACTCCTTTAGTTAATTTATAATTTTCTATAAGTTCCTCAAAATGATAGCTTTCTACCCCAAGAACAACATTTCCATACATTTGAATAAATCTTCTATAACTATCTTTGGCAAATCTTCCGTTAGAGGTTTTGTTGGCTAGTGCTTTAACAGTTTTGTCATTCAAACCAAGATTTAGTATTGTATCCATCATACCGGGCATAGATACTCTAGCACCAGATCTCACAGATAATAAAAGTGGATTTTTTAGATCTCCAAATTTTTTTCTCACATCTTTCTCAATTACCTTTAACTCTTTTTTAATTTGGTTTAGCAAAGAAGAATTTAATCTCTTTTTATTTTGGTAAAAAAGATCACAGACCTTTGTTGAAATTGTAAATCCAGGTGGAACTGGAAGACCCATTCTTCCCATTTCCGATAAATTAGCACCTTTGCCACCTAAAAAATTTTTCGGATTTTTAATTTTTTTAGAGTCTTTAGATTTAAAATTTAAAATTAACTTATTCATTATTTGCTTTTAATAATTGAAAATTCATAAAATTTTGAAAGGTTTTACATAACATATTTATAAGTTCCAAACGATTTTTTCTTAAATCTTCATTATCTTCATTTACTTTGACATTATCGAAAAATTCAAAAACTTCTTTTTTTGCTCCAGCTAAGACTGATAAAGATTCCTCAAAATTTTCATTATTCTCTATATTTGAATAATACTTCTTTATGTCAGTAATCTTTTTAAACAAATTTTTTTCATAATCGCTTTTAAAAATACCAGGATCAGTTGAATTGGTTATTTCAATTTCTTTATTTTCCATTTCACTTTGAAGTATATTGGAAGCCCTTTTATAACTTGATGTTATATCTATACCAATTTGATTATTAATGATTTTATTTACACATCTTGCTTTTTCGAAAGATGAAAACAATTTATTAGTTGAAAAATTTGAAATCGATGCCTCAATGATATCAAATCTAATATCTTTTTCTTTTAGATAATATTTAAATCTGTCTTTTAAAAAATTACTTAAATCTTTTTTTAATTCTTCATTACCAAGAGTAAAATTTTGTTCTTGATATAAGCCAATAGAATAATTCAATAAATCATTTAATTTTAAGTCTTTTTTATTTTCAATTATTATTCTTATTATGCCGAGCGCCACTCTTCTAAGTGCAAACGGATCTTTTGAACTTGTGGGTTTTTCATCAATACCAAAAAAACCAACAAGATTATCTATTTTGTCTGTCATCGATAAAGCAATACTGAAAGGTTTTTTTGGTATATTTGAATCTAATCCAATCGGTAAATATTGTTCAGTTATTGATAAACAAATATCTTTATCAAAACCTTGTTGTGCGGAAAAATAGCCTCCCATAATTCCCTGTAATTCAGGAAACTCACCAACTAAATCAGAAGTTAAATCCGTTTTACAAATAGATGCTGATAACTCTACTTTTTCTTTACTAATTAATAATTCATCAGATATCATTCCACCTAATTTTCTCATTCGCTGAACTTTATCAAAATAGGTTCCAAGTCCCTTGAAAAAATTAATTCTTTTTAGTTCAGATACCTTTTTCACTAAATTTTGCGTTTTATCTTTATTCCAAAAAAATTCTGCATCGCTCAATCTAGCATCAACAACTCTTTGATTTCCAAGTTTGATTAACCCTTTTTGGTCTTTTTTATTTGCAACGAGTAAAAATTGATTTGTAATTTGATTATTTTTATCAATCGTAGGAAAATATTTTTGATGTGACTGCATGGTCAAAATAAGTATTTCCCTCGGGATTGACAAAAATTTTTTATCAAAATCACATAGTAAAACGTTTGGACATTCAACTAAATCTACAACCTCATCAAATAATTTTAAATTTTCTAAAATAAATAATTTTTTTTTACTTAATATCTTTGTGAATTCCTTTTGAATAATTTGTTTTCTTTTAGTTTGATCAACAATCGTTCCATGCATCTTCAAAAATCTTTCATAAGATTTGAAATTTTTAAATACTCCTATTTTTTCTTCATAATCCTTATCAATAAAGGTCCTATTAGACGAAGTTAGATGGTAAAATTTAAAATCTATTATTTTTTCATCAAACACTGATAAAATAGACTTTAATGGTCTTGCCCAATTAAGGTTAAATTCACCCCATTTCATTGATTTTTTCCATTGGTAGCCACCTAACAATTTAGGAATTAAATCTTTTAACAAATCTGAAGTGTTCGATGTTTTTGAGGGTGTCTTAAAAAAGTAGAATTCTCCTTTTCCTGTATCACGTTTAATAAGTTGTTTTTTGTCAATTTTATTTGATCTCAAAAAACCCTCAATTGCTTCTACAGGAGCACAAGTTTTGGGTCCTTTTATTTCCTCAGACCCAACTTTAATTTTTTTTTGTAAACCCTCAAATACGACAATTACTCTGTTTGGAGTTGATAGTGAAAAACTTTTTTTTGATTTTATAGATTTATTGATAAAATATTTTCTAAATTCCTCTAAAAGTTTTTCACGAAAATTTTTTTGTAAATTAGCTGGAATTTCCTCACTAAATAATTCTAAAAAAAATTCCGCCATTTTATATTTGTGTATCAATCCAAATTGAAGCAACAGATTTTGTAATTTCTCTTATACGTCCAATATATTCTGCTCTCTGGGCAACACTGATAGCTCCTCTTGCATCAAGTATATTAAATACATGACTTGCTTTTAAGCATTGATCATAAGCTGGGAGCGATATTTTTTTATTTATTAATGATTTAGCCTCACTTTCGAACATATCAAATATTTTTAAAAGATTAGAAGTATTAGCATATTCAAAGTTATAAGCCGAAAATTCTTTCTCTGCTTGATGAAAAACTTCTCTGTATTCAACATTTTCGTTATTCCAAATTAATTCATAAACATTATTTTTTTGTTGTGTGAACATACAAATTCTTTCTAGGCCATAAGTAATTTCTACTGAAACAGGTTTACATTCAAAACCAGCCATTTGTTGAAAATATGTAAATTGAGTTATTTCCATTCCATCACACCAAACTTCCCAACCAAGACCTGCTGCGCCTAAAGTTGGACTTTCCCAATCATCCTCAACAAATCTAATATCATGATTTTTATGATCAATGCCGATTGTAGATAAGCTATTTAAATAAAGTTTTTTTATATTTGATGGAGAAGGTTTAATTATAACTTGAAATTGATAATAGTGCTGAAGTCTATTAGGGTTATCTCCATATCTTCCATCAGTCGGTCTTCTAGAAGGTTGTACATAAGCTGCTTTCCATGGTTTTGGTCCAAGTGATCTGAGAGTTGTAGCTGGATGAAAAGTTCCTGCTCCAACCTCCATATCATATGGTTGTAAAATTATACAACCATGTTTACTCCAATATTTTTGGAGGTTTAAAATTGTATCCTGAAAAGTTTGAAATTTTGGTTTTTTTTTACTTTTTTTAGAGGCCATATTTTTGCCAAATAGATTTTTCTTCTAATATCTTTGCGACCTGATCGACGTGATCGTTAGATGATGATAATTTCTTACTTAACCAACTTTTAGATTTTTCAAATTTTTTGATTATTACATCTTCTCCAAATTTTTCTCTCAACACTTGATTGGCATCACCTATTTCGTCAATTAATCCAAGTTCTTTGGATTTAGTTCCAGACCAAAACTCTCCGGAAAATAACTCAACTTCTGATTTCTTTAGTTTTTCACCTCTACTTTTTTCAACAACGTTAATGAAATCTTTATGCAAATCTAATTGTATATTTTTTAATCTTTCTATATCTTCTTTTTTTTCTTCAAGAAACGGATCGAGAGTGCTTTTATTTTTACCAGCAGTATGAACTCTTCTTTCAACTCCAATTTTTTTAATTAACTCTGTAAAACCAAATGATGAATAAATTACACCTATAGATCCAATAATTGAACTAGAGTTTGCATATATTTCATCACCAGCACACGCAATCAAATAGCCTCCTGATGCAGCAATATCCTCTGCAAAAACTATTACCTTTTTTTTATTTTTTTTCGCTTGTTGTCTTATAAAATTAAAGATTAAGTGTGATTGAACAGGTGATCCACCAGGAGAATTAATTGTAATAGCAACACATGGTGCTTTTTTTACAGAAAAAGCCTTTAAAATTATCTCTTCTTGACCTGAAAAATCTATACCTTGTTTAAATTTACCTACATTTCCGATAACACCAGCTAATTTAATATGAGGAATAATTTTCTTTTTTTTAAAAATTGAGAGCATAACAAAACTTTATAGAATTTTTGTATTAATATAAAGACACCTTATAATTGAAGATTTAGGTGCGTCAATTGATAAGTATCAAAAGAAACTTATTACACTAATTTGCTTACATTATGGGAAGCGTAATTCAACTTAAAAAACAAATTAATAACTCTTACTTTCAACTTAAAAACTCAGTTGAGAATAAGTTAATGCTTGTTGAAGAAAAAATTAAATCAAAACTAGATAGTAATGTTGAGCTTGTTAAAAAAATAACAGATTATCATTTAAATACTGGTGGCAAAAGGTTAAGAGCCTTATTAACTTTGGGTTCATCAAAGTTGTGTGGTTATACAAAAGGTACCAGAGATATAAATTTGGCAGCTTGCGTGGAACTAATTCATGCTGCAACTTTGATGCATGATGATGTTATAGATAATGGTTCAATTAGAAGAGGTAAAAAAACACCAAATAAAATTTGGGGTAACCACTCATCTGTTCTGGCTGGCGATTACCTTCTTAGTAGATGTTTTGAAATGATGGTAGAAGATGAAAATATTGAAGTTTTAAAACTATTATCGTCAACATCATCAATAATTGCTCAAGGTGAAATTTTGCAACTCCAGCATAAAGGTGAAGTTGATATGCTTGAAGAAACTTATTTGAAAATAATTTCTTCAAAGACGGCTGAGTTATTTGCTGCTGCAACTAAAGTAGGAGCAATTTTATCAGAAATGAAAACTAAAGAGAAAGAAGCTTTAGAGTTTTATGGTAGGAATTTAGGTTTAACTTTTCAAATTGCTGATGACACTTTAGATTATAATTCAGAATTAAAACTATTTGGAAAAAATATTGGTCAAGACTTCTATGAGGGAAAAATTACACTACCAATAATTCTTTTGTTTCAAAAAGCTAATAAAGATGAAAAAGAAACTCTTAAGGAATCTTTTGCAAAAGAAGAGAGAAATCAAAATGATTTAAATTATACTTTATCTTTAATAAAGAAATACGATATTATAAATAGTTGTTATCAAAAGGCCAAGCACTATATTAATTTGTCATCAAATTCATTGTCAGTATTTAAAGACTCTGAAGAAAAAAATATCCTTGAAAATTTAACGTCTTTTAGTTTATCAAGAAATTTTTAGGGGCTTAAAAGACTTTTTGTCCAATCATTATTTTCTGTTAATTTATACTTTAGTCTTTCGTGTATTCTATTATCTCCATCTAACCAAAATTCTATGCTCGTAGGTTTTAAATTCCAGCCCGACCAGTGATTTGGTCTTGGAACATTATTTTGATCTTGGTATTTATTTTTAAATTTTTCTAGTGATTTTATCAATTCTTCCCTATTGACTAATTCACTACTTTGTTTTGATGCCCAAGCCCCAATTCTACTTTCATAAGCTCTAGAATTAAAATAATCATCAGCTACCTCATCTTCTACTTGGCTCAAAGTGCCTACAATTCTAATTTGCCTAAGCAAACTTTTCCAATGAAAACACATTGTTGCATTGGGGTTTTCTTTTATTTCGTTTCCTTTCTGACTATTAAGATTAGTATAAAAAACAAATCCATTTTTATCGTAACCTTTAAGGAGCACCATCCTTACTGATGGAACGCCTTGTTTAGTTGCAGTTCCAAGAGCTAAAGCATTTGGATCATTAATTTCATTCTTTTTTGCCTCTTCGTACCAACTTTTAAATAGTTTAAAAGGATCATCTAAATCTAGAAAGCATTTATTAAGCCCTAGTGAGTTTTTTTCATTCATAATTTTAACAAAATAATCTATACAATATAAATAATGTCATTTAATACTTTTGGAAAGGTTTTTCGTTTCACTACATGGGGAGAATCTCATGGTCCTGCAATTGGTTGTATAATAGATGGCTGTCCACCACTAATAAACCTCAATGAACGAGATATTCAGATAGAACTCAACAAAAGAAAACCTGGTCAATCTAAATTTACTACTCAAAGAAAAGAGAGTGATAAAGTAGAGATTCTTTCAGGAGTCTTTGATGGTAAAACAACTGGAACTCCAATCTCTTTAATAATTTATAACGAGGATATGCGCTCAAAAGATTATACTGATATTAAGGATAAATTCAGACCAGGTCATGCTGATTTCACTTACTTTAAAAAGTATGGCATTAGAGATTATAGAGGTGGTGGAAGGTCTTCTGCGCGAGAGACTGCCTCTAGAGTTGCAGCAGGAGCGGTAGCAAAAAAAGTTTTGGAAAGAAAATTAGGTAAAAAATTTAAAATTTCTGGTGCAGTTACACAACTTGGAATTCTTGGATGCGATACAAACAAGTGGGATGATAAGATAATTTATAAAAATCCGTTTTTTTGTCCTGATAAATCAATGCTTAAAATATGGGAAAAATATCTTTTGAGTATTAGAAAGGCAGGTTCATCCTGTGGTGCTATAATTGAAATTAGAGCTAATGGTATTCCTGCAGGATTGGGGGCACCAATTTACTCAAAACTAGACTCTGATATTGCATCTGCAATGATGAGTATTAATGCTGTAAAAGGAGTTAATATTGGCTCTGGAATGAATTCCGCTCAATTGTCTGGAGAAGAAAATTCAGATGAAATTTCAAAATCAAAAAATAAATTAAAGTTTAACTCAAATAATGCAGGTGGAATTCTTGGTGGTATCTCTTCTGGTCAACAAATAATTGTTTCATTTGCTGTAAAACCTACATCATCAATTTTAAAGAGCAGAAAGACAATTAATAAATTTGGAAAAAATACTAGAATATCTGTTAAGGGAAGACATGATCCGTGTGTTGGAATAAGAGCAGTTCCAGTGGGTGAGGCTATGCTATCATGCGTTTTACTTGATCATTATTTATTGAATCAAGCTCAATGTGGATAATTACTTTATTTTTGTTTTTGTAAGATAATATTTGAATTTAATACATCTAAAATTTGTTCTTCAATAGAAATGCTATCTAAATTTGCGAGTTTATACATGTTTTCAGGTTTGTCTTGATCAATAAAAATATCTGGAAGTTTCATTGATCTAAATTTTAAATTTGAGTCCATTAGTCCCTTTTTTGTTAAAAAATCAATCACATGAGAACCGAATCCACCAATTGACCCCTCCTCAATAGTTACAATTGCCTCGTGTGTTGTTGCTAATTGCCATATCAAATTTTCATCCAACGGCTTGGCAAATCTTGCATCCACTATTGTAATATTAACACCTTTTTTTTTTAGATTTTCTGATGCCCTTAAACTTTCACTTAATCTTGCACCAAAGTTTATTAAAGCTAATTTTTTTCCATCTTGAATAATTCTTGATTTACCAATCTCTATCTTTTCATTAATTGATGGCAATATTGATCCAATACCACTCCCTCTTGGATATCTAAATGCACAGGGTCTATCATTAATTTCTGTAGAAGTATTAATCATTCTTACCAACTCGGCCTCATCACTTGCAGCCATTACAATAAAATTTGGTAGTGTTGCTAAATAAGTCGTATCGAAACTACCTGCATGTGTAGGTCCATCAGCTCCAACTAATCCTGCTCTATCTATTGCAAATCTTACAGGTAAACTCTGTATTGCAACATCATGAACGACTTGATCATATGCTCTCTGAAGAAATGTTGAATAAATTGCTGCATAAGGTTTATAATTCTCAGTCGCTAAGCCGGCTGCAAACGTAACAGCGTGTTGTTCAGCAATACCAACATCATAAGTTCTATCTGGAAATTCTTTTCTAAAATTGTTTAATCCAGTTCCATCTGGCATTGCTGCTGTTATTGCAACAATTTTACTATCTTTTTTTGCGTGTTCTATCAGAGTATCAGCAAAAACTTTGGTATATGACGGTATTTTACTTGAACTTTTTTCCTGTTCCCCAGTCTTTACATTAAATTTGGATACACCATGATAATGATCTTTTGCTTCTTCAGCAAAAGAATAGCCTTTTCCTTTTTTTGTTTTTATATGAATTAATATTGGACCTTGGTGTTTTGAATCCCTTGCATTTCTTAAAATTGGAATCAATGAAGAAAGATCATGGCCATCGATAGGACCAATATAATAGAAACCTAATGAGCTAAATAAAGTTCCACCAGTTACAGCTGATCTTAATAAATCTTCAGCTTTGCCGGCTTTTGCACTAAATCTTTTTGAAAATGCTGATGTAATCAATTTAATAGTTTCTCTTAAACTAAAATATATTTTACCAGAAAAAATTTTAGCTAAATATGTTCCCATTGCTCCAACAGGCCTTGCAATTGACATGTCGTTATCATTTAATATCACAATCATTTTGGTCTTTGAGGCACCCGCATTATTCATGGCTTCATAAGCCATACCTGCACTTATTGCACCATCACCAATCACTGCTATAACATTCTCTGATTTTTTTGATAATTTATTTGCCTCTGCAATTCCCAATGCTGATGAAATTGAGGTAGAACTATGCGCAGCTCCGAAAGGATCATATTCACTTTCTAAACGCTTAGTAAATCCTGAGAGACCCCCTCCTTGCCGAAGTGTTCTTATTTTATCTTTTCTTCCTGTTAAAATTTTATGTGGATAACATTGGTGTCCTACATCCCAAATTAATTTGTCACTTGGTGTGTTAAAAATATAATGTAATGCTACGCTTAATTCTACTACACCTAAACTAGCACCCAAATGTCCTCCAGTAACTGATACTGCATCGATCATTTCCTCTCTTAATTCATCAGCAACCTTTTGCAGTTTTGTTTCAGGAACTTTTTTTAAGTCTGATGGAAAATTAATCTGATCTAAAAATTCGTAATTTTTTTTCATTTATTTCTATTTAAAATATAATTAAGAGTTTCGGTTAAATTCTTAGATTTTGGTCCATACTTTTTTAACTTAGTATTTATTTTTAAAATTAGTTTATTCGCATATTTAATAGTATTTTTATCTCCCAGTAAACTAATAAGAGTTGCTTTACCTTTTTTCTTATCTTTTCCAGTTTTTTTTCCTGCAGCAGAAAGACTTCCCTTATAATCAATTAAATCGTCAGCAACTTGAAATAGTAATCCTATATCAGCTCCAATATTTTCAAATTTTTGGATATCTTTTTTACTTTTGTTCTTTAAAATTAATGGAGCTACACAACAAAAACTAAACAGTTTTCCGGTTTTTTTTATTTCCATTTCAATTATTTTCTTTTCTGAAATTTTCTTATGTTCATAGCTAAGATCTAAATATTGACCACCAGCAATCCCAAGATGTCCAGAACTCTCAGAAATTTTATTAATTAATCTAATTTTTGTTTTTTCATTGACATTCAAATCTTTGTGACTCAAAATTTCGAATGCCATAGTTAAGAGTGAGTTTCCAGCAAGAACAGCTGTAGACTCTCCAAATTTGATATGAGTAGAAGGCTTACCTCGTCTTATTAAATCATTATCCATACATGGTAAATCGTCATGAATAAGTGAATAAGCATGAATACATTCAACAGCAGCACCAATAATTAGTAAGGTTTTATAATTTAAGTTAAATATTGAACCAACATCAACTAGTATTTTTGATCTTATTTTTTTACCACCCGAAAATAATCCATATTGCATTGGGACAATCAGTTCTGATTTTTTTTGCTTTTTAATAAATCTTTTTAAAAAAATATTTGTGTCTTTAGCAATTTTATTTAGTTTTTTTTGCATTATTTTTTGAGGTTATCTTAGATATATTATCCTTAGTTGTTGTATTAATATCAGTAACTTTTTTTTTAAATTTTTTCTCAATTATATTGTTAAGTTTTATCAAATTTTGATATTTTACAATTGAATTTTGTAAATCTTTTTGACTTTCTAAATCCTCTATTATCTTATTTGCTTCGAGAGTTAATTCCTCCAGAGACGAAGATTCATAATCATTTGGTAAATCTTTATCTTTCATATAATACTCTCAGATAATACATGAAAATTAATCTTGCAAATATTAAAAAAGCAAAAAAACTTCTATATAAAAGGGAGTGTATTGCTATACCTACAGAAACAGTTTATGGTTTGGCGGGTAATGCCTACTCAGACCAAGCCTGTCAAAAAATATATAAACTTAAAAAAAGACCAAAAAATAACCCTCTAATAGTTCATTATCTGAATATTCAAAGGTTGAAAAAAGATTGTCATTTAAACAATGACTTTATTAAACTATATAAAAAATTTTGTCCTGGTCCTTTAACTTTTATACTTAATCTTAAAAAATCATCAAAAATTTCAAAAATAATTACTAACAAAAAAAATACTTTAGCAGTAAGATTTCCGCGGCACTCAATTACTAGAAGATTACTAAAAATTTTAGAATTTCCTTTAGCAGCTCCAAGTGCTAATCCCTCATCTAGGGTTAGTGCTGTTACATCTAATCATGTAAAAGAAGATTTTGGAAAAAAAATTAAATACATACTTGAGGGCGGAAAATCATCTATTGGAGTAGAATCAACAATTATTGACCTTAGAGAGAAACCTAAAATCTTAAGATTGGGAGGCTTAAATGTTTCAACTATTCAAAAAATACTAGGAAAAAAAATAACAATAAATAATAAACCTTCAAAAATCGTTTCACCAGGTCAACTTAAGGTTCATTATTCACCAGGTTTACCCATCAGACTTAATGCAAAAAATATTCGTCAAGATGAAGCATACTTGTTGATTAGAAAAAAAAAAGTAAGTAAACCAAATTATTATTTTTTGTCACAAGAAGGAAATCTAAAAGAAGCTGCAAAAAATTTATATTCTACTTTGAGAAAAATAAAAAAAAAGAAATACAGATCGATTGCAGTATGTAAAATTCCTGATAGAGGATATGGTAAAACAATTAATGATAGATTATTAAGAGCATCAAGATTCAATGAAAAAACCACTTGAAGTTATAGGATTATCAAAAACTTATAATACAAAAGAAGCGGTAAAAGACGTTTCTTTTAAAGTAAATCAAAATGAAATTATTGGTATACTTGGTCCTAATGGTTGTGGAAAAACTACTACAATCGGAATGATTTTAGGTTTATTAAAACCATCAAAAGGAAAAGTTTTAATAAATGGTGTCGAAATTGAAAACCAACGTGTAGATTTACTAAATCAATTAAATTTTATATCACCTTATATAGAGTTGCCTAAAAAATTGACAGTTAGACAAAATTTAGAAGTTTATGGGAGGCTTTATGATGTGAACAAACATAAGGCAAAAATTGAATATCTGTGTGAAAAATTAAGACTCTACGAATTTATAGATAAATTAACTGGGGAGTTGTCATCTGGTCAAAAAAATAGGGTTAGTCTTGCAAAATCAATAATTAATAATCCAAAAGTTTTACTTCTTGATGAACCTACAGCATCACTTGATCCTGAAACGGGTGATTTCGTTAGAAGTTTTTTAGAGGAATATCAACAGGAAAATAAAACATCTATTCTATTAGCATCACACAATATGGCAGAGGTAGAAAGACTATGTTCTTCAGTTTTAATGATGAATAAAGGATCGATTATTGATGAGGGAAGTCCAGAGAAATTAATTAAAAAACATGGAAGAAAAAATATGGAAGAAGTTTTTTTAAAACTTACAAGAGAAAAAGTATGAATTTTAATAAAATGTATGGTCTTTTCCTTAGACATTTTTATTTAATTAAAAGTTCTTTACCAAGAATTTTGGATTTAATTTATTGGCCAACAATTCAAATAATTTTGTGGGGTTTTATCTCAAAGTTCTTTTCAATACATAGTGACTACTATAGCAATACTTTGGGAGTAATTTTAACGTGTGCAATACTTTACGATATTCTTTTTAGATCAAGCATTAGTTTTAACATGCTTTTTTTAGAAGAAATCTGGAGTAGAAATTTCACAAATTTGTTTATTGCTCCCCTTAAGCTTAAAGAAATTATTGTTTCATTAATTTTTACTGCTTTGATAAGGACTTTAATAGGATTGGTTCCTGCAATAATGCTAACCTCTCCTCTATTTGGTGTATCAATTTTAAAATTGGGATTACCGCTTTTACTCTTATTTCTAAGTTTATATCTTTTTGGAATAACACTTGGGTTGTTTGTGAGTTCAGGGCTAATTAGATTTGGTCCATCTTTTGAAAATATTGCATGGTCATCCCTATTTTTGCTAGCTCCTTTAGGATGCATATATTATCCAATAGAAATTCTACCAGAATTATTTCAATTCATAGCAAAAGGTTTACCGCTTGTTTATATTTTTGATGAAACTAGAAACATACTTTTAAATGGGTCGATTGATTATACAAATTTGAAACAAGCATATTTATTAAACCTGATCTATTTAATCATTGGAATAGTTCTATTTTATTTATCTTTTTTGAGAGCTCGAATTAAAGGAACATTAATTAACATGGGTGAATAATTGGTGCGCCTGCTAGGAGTCGAACCCAGAACCTCCTGATCCGAAGTCAGGCGCTCTATCCAGTTGAGCTACAAGCGCATATAATATTAATATATCATTTTATGAAAAAAAAAATAAATTTGATTGCAAAAGAAAGTAATAAAAATATGCGTGTGGATGTTTTTATTAATAGTAAGGAAAATGAGATAAGTAGAACTAGAATAAAAAACTTAATTTTAGGTAAGAAGCTTAAGATTAATAATAAAGTTATTTTAGATCCTGCTAAGAAGGTTTTAAAAGACGATGCTATTGAATTAATAATTCCAGAGCCTAAAAAACCTTCGCTGAAACCATTTAAATTCAAATTAGATATTGTTCATGAGGACAAAGATATAATAGTGCTAAACAAACCAGCAGGTATTGTGATGCATCCAGGAGCTGGAAATTTTGACAATACAATTGTAAATGCATTAGTAGATTACGATAAGGATTCTCTTTCGAATATTGGTGATGAACTTAGACCAGGAATAGTACATAGGATAGACAAAAATACATCAGGTTTAGTAGTTATAGCAAAAAATAATCTATCACATGAAAACTTATCTAATCAGTTTAATAAACACTCTATAACAAGAGTTTATCAATTACTAATATGGGGAAAAGTTAGACCTTCTAAGGGAAAAATTGAAACTTTAATAACACGAAGTTCAAAGAATAGACAAATGATGGAAGTTAGTCGGACTAAAGGAAAAAAAGCAATTACCAATTATAGAACTATTGAAATTTTTGAGAATAAACACACACCAACTTTAAGTTTAGTAGAATGCAAACTAGAAACAGGTAGAACCCATCAAATTAGAGTTCACATGAATTTTTTAGGAAATAGTATTGTTGGTGACAATAAATATAAAAAAAAATTTAAGAAAATTAAAAACATTAATCCGTTGATAGAGCAAAATTTAAATAATCTTAATAGACAATTTCTTCATGCTAAGACACTAGGCTTCATTCACCCTACGAAAAGCAAAGAAATGACTTTCAACTCAAATTTACCTCTAGAACTTGAGAATATTTTAAAAATACTAAGAAATACTAATAAATAAATCATTGAAAAATATAAATAATTAATTAGATAAACTCACTATGAATACTGCAATAAATAATAACTTGCCCATTTTAAGTAATGAAGGTGGTCTATCTGCATATTTGGAACAGATTAAAAAGTTTCCTATGCTTGATGCAGAAGAAGAATATATGTTGGCAAAAAATTGGAAAACAACTGGTAATATTAAAGCAGCAGAAAAATTAGTAACGAGTCATTTGAGATTGGTTGCTAAAATTGCAATGGGATATAAAGGATATGGATTACCAGTAAATGAAATGATCTCTGAGGGGAATATTGGTTTAATGCAAGCGGTAAAAAAATTTGAACCTGAAAAAGGTTTTAGATTAGCCACCTACGCAATGTGGTGGATAAAAGCTTCAATACAAGAATATATTTTAAGATCGTGGAGTTTAGTCAAGATTGGTACAACAACTGCACAAAAAAAATTATTTTTTAATCTAAAGAAATTAAAAAACCAAATAGCTCCCCAAACAGAAGGTGATTTAAAAAATGAACATGTTGATGAAATAGCTAACAAGCTTGATGTTAGTAAAGATGAGGTGATTTCGATGAATCGAAGATTATCGGGAAAAGAATTCTCACTTAATGCACAAGTTGGTGAAGATGGTGATGAATGGCAAGACTGGTTGGTTGACAAAGAATTAGATCATGACTTAAAATTTGCTCATCAAGAGGAAATGGAACAAAGAAAAGATTTATTAAAAAACTCAATTCAAGTCCTAAATGAAAGAGAGAGAGAAATTTTATATTCTAGAAGATTAAATGATAATCCAACCACATTGGAAGACCTAAGTAAAAAATATAAAATTAGTAGAGAAAGAGTAAGACAAATTGAAAATAAAGCTTTTGAAAAATTACAAAAGCATATGCTTTTACTCGCAAAGTCAAAAAACTTATTACCTGTAAATTAAATCTCAAAAGGATTTTCGATTAATATAGTATCATCACGTTCCGGGCTGGTTGAAATACTTGATATTTTTGTCTCAATAAAATTCTCAACTTCTTTGATATAATTTTTAGCATTTTCTGGAAGATCATCTATATTCTTAATACCACTTGTTGATTTTTTCCAGCCATCAAAAGTTTTATAAATGGGTTTTATTTTGAGCTGATCCTCTACTGCTGCTGGTAAATAATTAATTTTTTTTCCGTCTAATTCATATTCAACGCACATCTTTATTTCATCTAATTCATCTAAAACATCCAGCTTTGTCAGTGCTATACCATCAATCCCTGAGACTTTAATAGTTTGTCTTACTAAAACACCATCAAACCATCCGCATCTTCTTTTTCGACTTGTAACTGTTCCAAATTCTTTTCCTCTTGTTCCTAAAAGCTCGCCAATATCATCTTTTAATTCTGTCGGAAACGGACCTTCTCCAACCCTAGTCGTATATGCTTTAGTGATTCCTAAAACATAATTAATTGTACTTAGTCCACACCCTGTACCAGTAGCGGCGCTTGACGCAACAGTATTTGAGGATGTAACAAATGGATATGTACCATGATCAACATCAAGTAATATGCCCTGAGCTCCCTCAAATAATATTCTTTTTTTTTGTTTTTTGAATTCGTCAAGTTTCAACCAAACTGGTTTTGAAAATTTCAAGATTTTGGGGGCAATTTTTAATAAATCTTTTTTTAATTGATCTTTCTCATAGATTTTTTTACCTAAGCCTTTTCTAATTGCATTATGATGTAAAAGAACAAACTCTAACCTTTGATCCAGATTTTTTTCAGATCTCAAGTCCATTACTCTTATTGATCGTCTTCCAACTTTATCTTCATATGCTGGTCCGATACCTCTTCTGGTTGTTCCGATTTTTCCTTTACCCGCACTATCTTCACGGATTTCATCCATTTCTCTATGAAAAGGTAAAATTAAATTTGCGGACTCTGAAATTATAAAATTATCAGTGTCGACCTTAACTCCTTTTGATTTAATTTCCTCAATTTCATCTAATAATGCCCAGGGGTCAACGACAACTCCATTTCCAATTATTGATATTTTATTTTTTCTTACAATTCCGGATGGAAGTAGTCGAAGTTTATAAGTTACACCATTTATTACAAGAGTATGGCCCGCGTTGTGACCACCTTGAAATCTAACTACAACATCAGCTTGTTCGGATAACCAATCAACTATCTTGCCTTTTCCCTCATCTCCCCATTGAGAACCAACAACAACAATATTTTTCATTAATTAAATTTTTGTTTTATTTTCATTGAATTAACATGATTTATAGGACCATGTCCTTTTCCATAATTTGGATTTGTCAGTATCGCAGAATTTACATATTTAATTCCCAACGCACAAGCGCTCTTAATGCTTTTTCCACATGAAAGAAAAGTTGCTATCGCACTAGATAACGTACATCCTGTACCATGAGTATTTTTTGTTCTATGCCTAAAACTTGTAAAAACTCTTAAATCAGATTTGCTTAGATATAAATCTATTACTTTTTTTGATTTTAAATGGCCACCCTTCAACAATACATTTTTAGCTCCTAAATCTATCAATTTATTTGCTGCAAAAATCATATCCTCTTTATTTTTAATACTAGTCTCTGCTAAAATTTCTGCTTCTGGAATGTTTGGTGTGATCAAAAGAACATTTTTTAATAGCTTTTTTTTTAAAGTTTGTATTGCTTTACTATCAATTAATTTAGTACCACCCTTTGCAACCATTACAGGGTCTAAAACAATTTTTTTTACTTTTAATATTTTCAAAGCGTGAGCTACTTTTTCGACAACTTCAGTAGAGTGAAGCATACCTATTTTAATGGCATCAGGTCTTATATCTCTTGATGAATAAATAATCTGATTTTTTACTTCATTAGTTGGCATTGAGACAACTGATTTGACGCCCATTGTATTTTGAACAGTCACTGCTGTAATAGCAGTCATTGCATAAGAGCCAAGACTGGTGACAGTTTTGATATCTGCCTGTATACCAGCCCCACCAGATGAGTCTGATCCAGCAATTATCAAAATTTTAGACTTTAATCTCAATTTATTTAAATTCTTTTGAAATCATTTTTATACATTTTTTAAGCAAAATTTTATTTTCACTCTCACCCATTATTCTTATCTTTGGTTCAGTGCCTGATTTTCTTACAAGAATTCGACCTTGATTTTTAATCAATTTTTTTGCAATTTTGATGGATCTTTTAACAGAGTGATTTTTGAGTATTTTATCATCTTTTATTTTTATATTTACTAAAATTTGTGGAATTTTTTTAAAGACGTTAAAAAAATCACTGGCTTTAGTTTTTCTATTCATTGATTTGATAATCTCTAAAGCAACAAGCACACCATCGCCAGTTGTTGCAAATTTTCCTAAAATAATATGACCCGATTGTTCTCCTCCTAAATTGAATTTTTTCTTTTGCATCAATTCTTTAACATATCTGTCTCCCACTTTAGCTCTTAAAAATTTAATATCTCTCTCTTTTAAAAATTTTTCTAAACCATAATTTGACATTAAGGTCCCGACAACTCCTCCTTTGAGAATTTTTCTCTTTTTCCATTGTAAAGCTAATGCAGCAATAATTTGATCACCATCAATTATAGATCCTTTTTCATCACACATTATTATTCTGTCAGCATCTCCGTCTAAAGATATACCCAAATCCGCTTTGAATTTTTTAACATTTCTTTGTAGTTTTTCTGGAAAAGTTGAACCACAATTTTTATTAATATTAAACCCATTTGGTTTATTGCCTATAACTTTTAATTTTGCTCCAAGTGATCTGATTAATTTTGGTGCAGATTTATATCCAGCTCCATTTGCACAATCTAGAACTACTTTCAAATTATTTAATTTAAAGTTTCTTGATAACTTTTTTTTACAAATTTTAATATATTCATCAGTTCCTGTCTCCAGCCTTTTAACCCTTCCTAAATTTTTTGGATTTGATAAGTGTTTTTGAACTTTGCTATCTATTAAATTTTCAATTTTTTTTTGAATTTTATCAGATAGTTTTAACCCATCAGGACCAAATAACTTTAAACCATTATCATAAAATAAATTGTGCGAAGCAGTGATCATAATACCAAGATTTGCGTTCATTGATTTTGTCAACATTGCAAGGCCATTAGTCGGCAATGGACCCAGTGTATAAACGTGCATTCCTGCAGAAGCCAAACCAGAAACTAGTGCAGGTTCTAATGCGTATCCTGAAAGTCTAGTATCTTTTGCAATAATTGCTGTTTGTTTTCTTTTTTTTAAATTAGTAAAATATTTTCCTGCTGATAGTCCAAACTTAAAGAACATATCTCCATTAATGTTCCCACTATTTACCTGCCCTCTAATTCCATCAGTACCAAAATACTTCATTATTTATTTATAAGTGCTTTGAAAACTTTTATAGCTTGATTAACTTCGTTGACATCATGAACTCTCAACATTTGTACACCCTGCAACATTGCAAAAATACTGCTACTTATTGTTCCTCCAACTCTAAAAGAGCTGTCATTATTTCCAGATAAATCTTTTATAAATCTTTTTCTGGAAATACCAAGCAGTATAGGCAAACCCAAAGAATGGTAAATTGATATATTTTTAATTATAGTCATATTATGTTTCAAATTTTTTCCAAAACCTATACCTGGGTCTAAGATTATATTATTATGATAAATTCCATTTTGACGTAAATTATTTAATTTTTCTTCAAAAAAATCGTAAATATCTAATAATACATTTTTATATTTTGGATTTTTTTGCATTACGTCAGGATTACCAAGTGAGTGTTGGAGTACGAAGGGTATATTATACTTCTTTAAAATCTTGATTGAGTTTTTATCAAAATTAAGACCAGAAACATCATTAATTAATTTTACTCCTAGTTTAATTCCCTTTTCCATGATTTCTGATTTTCTAGTATCCAGAGATATAAAATTTTTTTTATCAATTAATTTTAAAATATTTTTGAGTCTATTCCATTCTATTTTTAATTTTATAGCTTTAGATCCAGGTTTGGTGGACTCTGCTCCAATATCAACAAGATTGGCGCCAGAATTTAAAAGAAAATTTAATTGTTTTTTGGCTGATGCAAAATTAAAAAATTTTCCACCGTCAGAAAAACTGTCTGGAGTAATATTTAAAATACCCATTATTTGAGGAATAGTTTGAAAATTTAAATTTCTAATATTTCTTTTTTTTTTTGTAATTAATCTTAGATCTTTTTTTACTTTTGTCTTTAAATTTACGTGTAATTTGTTCACTTCATTTAAAGAAATTAATTTTTTTGAATTTCTTGTTATTATTTCTATTTTATCGAAAGAAATTTCAGGATTATTATGAAGTGGTAATGTCTTTTTTTTTTTAACTAATATCTTAGATTTTGCACCATAATAGAAATTACACACTCTAGTGTAATATCTAGACATTCAGTCTAATGAACAATTTTTGGTTTTAGGCCTAGAGCACCCATTGCTGACCCTTTATCATCTTCTACTTTTAAGTCTTGTTTGTCTGCTGGGTATATATTTTTATTGATTATATTTTCAATTTCTTCACCTGTTAACGTCTCATAAGTCATCAGAGCTTTAGCAATTTTGTGTAAATCATCGACTTTTTCAGTCAAAATTTTCTTTGCAGTATTATAACCCTCATCTATAAGCTTTCTAATTTCTTTGTCTATTTTTTGTGCTACTTCCTCAGAGACTGACTGAGTTTGTGTTACTGATCTTCCTAAAAAAACCTCTTCTTGATTTTCCCCATATTCAACAGGTCCCATTTCTTCGCTCATTCCATACTTAGTTACCATGGCTCTTGCAAGTTGCGTAGCTTGATTTATATCTGATCCACTACCTCCACCTGCTCCTGTTGATATATTATCTTTTCCAAAAATTACTTCTTCAGCAACTCTTCCTCCAAAACAAACTGCCAACCTTGCTTTTAAATATTTTATAGAATGACCATGTTTATCTCTTTCTGGCAAATTCATAACCATACCTAATGCTCTGCCCCTTGGAATTATAGTTGCTTTATGTATAGGATCATAACTTGGCATGTTGAAAGATACCAACGCATGACCCCCTTCATGATAAGCTGTTAATTTTTTTTCATCCTCTGTCATCACCATCGAACGTCTCTCAGCTCCCATCATTACTTTATCTTTCGCTTCCTCAAACTCATTTAGTGTAACAATTCTCTTATTTTTTCTAGCAGCCAATAAAGCCGACTCATTTACTAAATTAGCTAGATCTGCACCTGAAAAACCAGGTGTACCTCTCGCAATAGTTCTTAAATTAACATCTGGTGCCATTTTTATTTTTTTAACATGAACCTTTAAAATTTTTTCTCGTCCAATTATGTCAGGATTGGATACAACTACTTGTCTATCGAACCTACCTGGTCTTAATAAAGCCGGATCTAATACATCTGGTCTGTTTGTTGCAGCAATAATTATTACTCCTTCATTTGTATCAAAACCATCCATCTCAACTAAAAGCTGGTTAAGAGTTTGTTCTCGTTCATCGTTTCCGCCACCTAAACCAGCACCCCTACTTCTTCCAACAGCATCAATTTCATCTATGAAGATTATACAAGGGGAATTTTTTTTTCCTTGTTCAAACATATCTCTCACTCTAGAAGCACCAACTCCTACAAACATCTCAACGAAATCTGATCCTGAGATCGTAAAGAATGGTACTCCAGCTTCACCTGCTATCGCTCTAGCTAATAAAGTTTTTCCAGTGCCTGGTGGACCGACCAATAAAGCACCTCTAGGTATTTTTCCTCCAAGTCTACTAAATTTTCTAGGATCTTTTAAAAATTCTACAATTTCTTCGACTTCTTCCTTTGCTTCTTCTACACCTGCAACGTCATTAAACGTAACTTTACCTTTAAGTTCATTCATCATTTTTGCTTTTGATCTTCCAAAACCCATAGCTCCACCTTTACCACCTTGCATTTGTCTCATGAAAAAAATCCAAACAGCAATCAATAACAACATAGGAAACCATGAAAGCAGCACACCAAATAATGATGGCATTTTTTCTTCAATAGGTGCAGCTGAAATACTCACTCCCTTTTCAGAAAGTTTTTCAATTAAATTTGGATCGTTAGGAGAATAAGTTGTAAATGAGTTTCCATTTGAATACACACCTTTAATATTGTTACCTTGGATTTCTACTTTTAAAACTTCTCCGTTTTCAACAGATGTCAAGAATTCCGAGAATATAACCTTGTCCCCACCTCTAATATTTGTTTGAGGATTTTTAAACATGTTATAAAGACCAATAGTTAAAAAAACTATGATAGCCCACATTGCAATGTTTTTCATATTCATAGGTTTAAAATAAGAATTATTATCAATTTAACAAGTGGCATTTTGTATTAAGTGGCATTATTTTAGGGCTCTTTAGAGATAATTATTGATTGATTGACCTTTTCAATAATACAACCACCTAATGTAGCTCTATTCAATCGATTATTTTCAACTTCCCAGATAATTTTTTCTAATTTATTCCCTCTTACAGCATAATATTTTTCGCCAATTAATTTTAATGATTCTGAAAAGGCTCTAAAAGTAACCTCTTGGGGTTGGAGAAAAAAATCACTATTGATAATTAATCTTTTTTTATTATTTAAAAAAGAGGTATTTTCTCGTAAATTTTTATCTACATAAAATTCAATTACCTTATTTGCATATTTTAGATTTTTAATCGTTTTTTTTAATTTATTTTTATCTAAACCATCTCTTTCAAGATTTTTCATTAATTTTCTTACTCGAACTCTTTGATATTTTTCATCATTGTTTGTTGGATCTTCTACATAAAAATTGAAAACTTTTTTTGAAATAAAAATTAAATCCTCTTTTTTTATATTAATTAAAGGTCTTAGTATGTTCTTTTTTTTTATTGTTGCCTTTATGTCTAGAGATATAAGACCTTTTATTCCACTACCTCTCAGAAGTCTTATAAAAAAGTTTTCAATTAGATCATCCTCGTGGTGCCCCATTAAAATATCTTTGATTTTTAATTGATTACATTTCTTGAAAAGTATTTCATATCTTTTTGTCCTAGCAATTGACTGAATACTTTTCTTTGGTTTTTTTCCATTCCAAGTTAATATTTCTGATTTTATAAAGTTTTTTTTAAGCAAATTTGAGACAAATTTAGCCTCTTTGGTAGACTCAGGTCTAAGTTTATGGTCGATAATATAAAACTTTGATTTTAAATTTTTTTTAATTGCATAAATTTTAGATAAAAAAGCTAAAGCAAGGCTATCTGGACCACCTGAGACTGCAACTGCAAAACTTTCATCTAAATCTAAAGAGGTCTCAAATCTTTTATAAATCTTATTTATTCTATTATTGTTTAAGTTATCTCTTAAAAGTTTAGGAATTTTGGTTGTTGCATTCGAATTTCTGAGACTCATATTTTGCTTTTTGTATCACAGATTGGTTCGCCTCTGGATATTGTTTTTCAACACCATTGATCATTTTGCAACCTTGGTCTTTTTCTCCAATTTGTACCATTGATACACCAAGCTTTAATAAATTTATAGGTGCTTTTTCACCTTTTGGATATCTCTGATAACCCTCTAAATATGCGGAGGCTGCATCCGTATACAATTGTCGTATCCTAAAAGTTTCTGCATACCAATATTGAGCATTTCCAGCTAAATTATGTTCAGGATTTGTGTCAACGAACTCTCTGAATGCTCTTTCAGCAGTTGAATAATCACCAACTTTTAAAAAGCTTGTAGCAAACTGATATTGTTTATCTGGAGACTCATTTGGAAGAATTTTTTCTTCAGCTTGAAAAGTTTCAGTTACTACTAAAGCTGTTGAGTCTACAGAATTTGTTTTTTGTGATGTTTGATTTGTTGCTGTATCTTTATATGATATCGATCCCAAATCTTGAGGTTGAGAACTTCCAGGTAAAACTTCCTTTTTCTCATTATTTGTTTTTTTTGTTAATTTATTTGCAGTTACATCAGAGGACACAACATTTTCCAAATCCTGAAATCTTATTTGATTATCTGCTTGCACTTTTGACATCCTGTTAGATAGTTTGTCTAACTTAAAATTTATTTCCTCAAACTTATTTGTAAGTTCCTGAAATTGATTTTCAATCTCTGAAAGTTTTAACAAATGTCTTGTAAGAACATCTTCTGAATTATTATCTAAATCGGAATTCAAATTTACAGAACTATCACTATTTAATTCTATTGATCCTGAGTATACTGCTTTTTCTAAAGTCTTTATATCTTTCTGAAGTTGATCTATTATTTCATAAATATTGTGATTGTCAGCGAAAGAACAAGTTACCAGAAAGAAATTTCCTAAAATAAATGTAATAACTTTAGATTTTTTCAAAATATATCGCATTAAAATAATCTTATGATTAAAATAATGGCAAAAAAAAGACCCTTAACTAATTGAATTAATTAAGGGTCTTAAATATTTTAAAATTAATTTGCTTTTACTGAAACAGATCTTCTGTTTTTTGACCAAGCCAAAGGATTAGAACCAGAGTCAACTGGTCTTTCTTTTCCATAACTTAGAACTGAAATTCTGTTAGAGGATATTCCATAAGTCATTAAATAATCTTTAGCAGCATTCGCTCTTCTTTCACCTAATGCTAAGTTATATTCTCTTGTTCCTCTTTCATCAGCATGTCCCTCAAGCACGATTGTGATATCAGAATTTTTTCTTAACCATGCCGCTTGTTTTCTTAAAGTTTCTCTTGATGCAGTAGTCAAGACTGACTCATTAGTTGCAAAGAAAACTCTGTCAGGAACACCTGAAGCTAAATATTCAACTGTATCAGTTCCAGTGTAAACATCTCCTTGCATTTGTCCTGTAGATTTTTTTGATGTTGCGCAAGCAGACAACACTAAACATGCAAATAATACTAAAAAAGTGTTCTTAAAAATTTTGTTTAATTTCATTAATGCTCCTTGGTCAATATTTCTTATAACTAACTTTTTCACAACTAATTAAATGTTTCAAGGTAAAAAATCAACATATTTTCAGTTAATTGCTTAATAAAGATGACCATGATGGGTCTGATGCATCAGTTGGGGTATCTACAAGCCTTTCATTGTAGCCTGTTAAATCAATTGACCACAATTTAGCAGAAAAACCCTCTCCTTTATCATCAGTTTTAGTCTCTCTATAAAAAATTAAAACTCGTCCATTAGGCGACCAAGATGGAGCTTCTTGATAAAAATTTTCTGTCAACAGTCTCTCTCCAGATCCATCGGTTCTCATCACGCCGATGTAGAATTTACCTTTATGTAATTTTGTAAAAGCGATTAAATCACCTCTTGGAGACCAAACAGGGGTACCATATAAACCATTTCCGAAAGAAATTCTTTTAACATTACTACCATCACTTTTCATAACATAAATTTGTTGGTACCCACTTCTGTCAGAATTAAAACAAATAAATTTTCCATCCGGGGAATAAGACGGTGAAGTATCTATAGAGGGATGATTGGTAATTTTCTCTACAATTCTATTTTCTAAATCCATTGTATAAATATCTGAATTTCCATCCTTAGCAAAACTCATTATAATTTTTTTTCCATCTGGAGAAAATCTTGGAGCAAAAGTCATTCCTGGAAAATCACCTACCACCTCTTGAATACCTGTTTCTATATCAAGAAGATAAACTCTAGGTAAATTTCTAAAATAAGATAAATATGTAACCATTTGACTTGTAGGATTAAATCTTGGTGTCAAAACAAGTTCATTTCCTAACGTTAAAAATTTATTATTTGCACCATCTTGATCCATGATAGCTAGTTTTTTAATTCTCTTCGTTTTTGGGCCTTCTTCGGCAACATAGATTATCCTAGTATCAAAATAACCTTTTTCTCCAGTTAATCTCTCATAAACTTTATCTGTAATTATATGACCAACACGTCTCCAGTTGTTTGGTACAGTTGTAAATGCAAGAGCCATCATTTCTTTTCCTGCTAGTACATCCCATAATCTAAACTCAACTCTAAGTTTATCATCAACATTTTTTACTTTACCTGTGATTAAAGCTTGGGCTTTGATTAAATTCCAATCCTCAAAACGCGGTTTAAGATGAGCAATATCAGGTGCTTGTAAAAAAGCATTTTTATCTAATGGATTAAAAAGACCTGAAGTTTTTAAATTTTTTTCGATAACTTTAGAAATTTCTGATCCGATATCTTTTTTTTTTAAAGTTTTCTCAAAACTCTTTTTTGATTCATCATCAATTGATAGTGGTGACACTGCAATAGGGAGTGGATTCAAATTTCCTCGTGTAATATCAACCTCAATTAAACCTAATGCATTAGTAGGTGCTATAAATATCAAAAATAAAATAATTAGATTTCTCATAAAAATATTCTATCCCTCTAACATTTCTCTTGCATCAAAATTTAATTGTAATTCTTTCCATCTCTCATAACCAGTTGTAGGAACTCTTAAGGGCTGGCATAATTTTATCGCTCTTAAAGCACTTTCCGCTAAAACCTTATAAAAACCTTGACCAGGTTTATTCATTCTTGCATGATCCAAAATCTCTGACTCTTGAATTGTTCCATCTGGATTCAGTTGAAGTTTAATTCTTACTAATAAATTTTCATTGTAAGGCAGACCCAAAGGAATACTCCAACAACCAAATATTTGGGCTTTTAAAGCATCCTCTTCGCTTAAAGATAAACCTGCGTTCTCAACATTCTTTTTTTGATCTTGTGTAATTTTGTTATTTTTTTTTATCGTTTCAGCGCTTTCAACTTTAGATTTATCGATTAAGGCTGCAATATTATTTGGATCGAATAACTCTTTTTTTTCAAATTCAGAAACTTGCTTAACCTCATTGTCAATTTTTTCTGGATTTTGTTTATCTTCTTTTATTTTCTCAACCTTTTTAGGCTTATCGTCTGGTAATGGAACCACGTCTGGTTTAATTTTTTTTACTTTTTTTGGGGGAGCTTGTTCAGATACCAACTTTTTTTCTTTCTCTTTAATTTTTTCTATAATTTTTTTTGCCTTAGGTGCGTATGGAATGTTGGTTTTATCTGTGATCTGTATTAATTCTACAGATACTATCGGGGGAAGATCAATTGGTTTTTTAGCTAAGAAAGGTAAACTAAAAGCTGTAATCATTATTAAAAATAGATGTGATACAGAAGATATAATTATACTTCTATTCACTTCTTACCTTTCTTTATATGGTTCAGATATAAGTGCTACTTTGGTAAAACCAGACCCAGATAGTAAGCCCATAATTTCCAATACTCTTCCATAATTAATTGTTTTATCACCCCTCACATAAATTCTTGTATCAGTTCTATTCTTTGAAACCGCTAAGACTTTTGCTATTATTTTTTCATATTCAACTTTTGACTCTTGAATATAAATTTCACCTTTAGAGTTTATTGTCAAAGTCAGTGGTTCAGCTTCCTCAGGAAGAGAGTCGGCAGAACTTTCTGGTAAATCGACCTGAACTCCTACTGTTAACAAAGGGGCGGTAACCATAAAAATAATTAAAAGCACCAACATTACATCCACAAATGGTGTTACATTTATTTCGCTCATTGGTTCTTTTGATGAACGATTTAATTTAAAAGCCATTTTAGATAATCGTTAAAAATCTTTTTGAGAAATTTTCTAATTTTTGGGAATACTTAATTGAGTCATTATTAAATTTATTATATGCAACAACCGCAGGTATTGCTGCTAGTAGACCTAACGCAGTTGCGAATAGTGCTTCAGCTATTCCAGGTGCAACAATTGCCAAACTGGTATTTCTTGAAATTGCTATAGATTGAAAAGAGTTCATAATTCCCCAAACTGTTCCGAATAGGCCTATGAATGGAGCTGTTGATCCAACTGTTGCTAAAAAAGTAAAACCTTTAGTGATTTTTGATATTTGTTTTTCAATACCCGTCTCTAACATTGTGGTCATTCTATTATTTAAGTCTGTTCTAGATCTTCTCTTCAATAAGTTTTGCATTGCATCTTTAAATATTAAAGCCATCGGGTCTTGAACGTTTGCTGGTAGATTATTATAAAAGGTTTCCGCAGATTTAGAATTCCAAAACTTTGCTTCAAACTCTTCAGTAGATTGATTTATTTTTTTAAACAATCTATATTTTTCAATTATTACTGCCCATGAATATATAGAACAAGCAATTAACATTATGATAACTGACTTAACAATTATGTCAGCTCTAATAAATAAATTTATTAGAGAAAAATCAGCACTTGAGGCTAGCCCAACTGCTTGAGACGTGATATCAGCTTCCATATCGTCTTCTCACACTTAAATGTGTCATGATTTTGTCTGAATATTTAAAGCTATTCGTCAATTTTGTAAGTTTCATGATAAAAACTTGCTATCAAAATCGCATCAGCTTTGTTTGAATCTTTCTTTCTTGATAATTGAGAGGAAAAATAAGGAAATATTTCTATTGCTCTTGTCCTGCTGGCATCTTTCTCAGAATTTAAAAGATTAAAATATTTTTTCCATTTTGCGGGCCTTACAAAATACATGGGCAATTGCATCGCGGTGCAAATACCCTTTAAAATTCCAAACGATTGTCCAAAATTAAACATACTAGTAACACCTTGACCAGGCATTGCAGAAACGTGTTCAATAACAACTCTAATTTGATTTTTTTCAAATTGTTTAATTCTTTTGCTAATTTCATTATAAACTTGCGAGCCATTTACTTGTTTTTTATTTTTTTTCCCATCTGTCATTATAGGCATTTCAATTACGTCTAGGATTTTTCCATTATCTAAAAAACAAATTGAACCAGAAATTCCAGGATCTATACCTATTATTAACATAATTTAATTTACAAATTCAGCATTAGAATAAACATTTTGTACATCATCATTGTCTTCAAGTAATTCAAAGAAATTTATTAAATCTTCATTTTTTTCTTTAGAAATTTTTACACTATTAAGTGGCACCCATTCAATTTCTGTTGAGATGAAATTAGTAATTTCTTTTTCCAATTCTTTCTTAACATTATAAATTTCACTAACAGGACATTGTATTTCGTGAAAATCATTTTCCGATTTACATTCATCAGCTCCAGCATTGGTAGCTAGCTCAAAAATTTGATCATCAGAAACCTCTTTTTTATCGATCTTTATTATTCCTAATTGATTAAAATTATGAGAAGCAGAACCTTGGGTTCCTAGATTGCCACCAGATTTTTGAAAAATTGTTCTAATACTGGACGCTGTTCTATTTTTATTATCTGTTAATGCTTCTATTATTACTGCTACTTTTTCTGGTCCAAAGCCTTCATATCTTAAATTTTCAAAATTTGACTCCGTGCTAACTGAAGATTTATCAATCGCTCTTTCTATATTTTCTTTGGGCATATTTGCTGATCTTGCAGCTTGGATCGCAGATCTTAATCTTGGATTCATTGCTGGATCTTTATCCCCAAGTTTTGCTGCAACAGTAATTTCTTTTGACAACTTTGAAAAAATTTTAGATCTTTGCTTATCGGCTTTACCTTTTTTATGTTTTATTCCTGCCCAATGAGAATGTCCTGCCATAAACTAATTAAGTATTCTTTAGCTGACCTCCAAAAACGTAGCTTTCAATTTTATTTGCTAAACCAGTTTTTATATCACAATCAACCATTACTCCACTTAAAGTAGCATCACCTGTTGCTGGATATTTTTTGTTTGACTCTTTTTTCATAAATCTGTTTAAAGAGTTATCTTTATTCATTCCAATAACTGAGTCATAATCACCACACATTCCTGCATCTGTTTGATAAGCTGTCCCATTTTTCAAAATTCTCGCATCATTTGTTGGAATGTGTGTATGTGTTCCAACTACTAGAGTAGCTTTACCATCAAAAAAATATCCTATCGCATTTTTTTCACTAGTAGTTTCTCCATGAAAGTCTACAACTAGAAAATCATAATCCTCTTTTAATTTGTGCTCTTTTAAAAATTTTTCTGAAATCTCAAATACGTCATCACATTTTTTCATAAAAACATTTCCCATTAAATTTAAAACACCAATCTTTATATTTTTTTCATTTTGAAAAACCTCAAATCCTTTACCCGGTGCTGGCTCAAATAAATTTTTTGGGCGAAGTAACCTATTTTCATTATCGATATATTTCATAATATCTTTTTGATCCCAAACATGATTACCAGTAGTAATGACATCAACACCACATTTAAAAAAATCCTCACAGATTTCTTTTGTTAGTCCAACTCCTGCCTCAGCTGCATTTTCTCCATTGACGATTACAAAATCAATTTTATTCAATTCTTTTTGGCTTAAAAGATTATTCAATATTTTAGAACAACCTGAGTTCCCTACCACATCTCCTAAAAATAAAATTCTCATATAAAATTTTTATCTGTAACAATAAAATCCAGTTTCATATCATATTTGTTAGCTGGTATTTTTTTTACTTTTTGAAAAGAATAAGCTAACCCAATTAAAATAATTTTTTGTTTTTTTTTACCTTATTAATATATCTATCGTAATAACCACCTCCGTAACCTACTCTATTTAAATTATTATCAAAAGCTACCATTGGTACTAAAAGAATACTCGGGTAGACAATTTGATCTGATGAAGGTTCAGGTATCCCATATTTATTTATTGATAGAGGCTCTTTTGTTGACCAGTATAAAAAATCCATTTGATTATTTTTTTTAATTTTTGGCAATGATATTTGATAACCAAGTTTTTCAAGTTTATTTAGAATTTGAATTGAATCAACTTCATTATTATATGGATAATAACCACCAATTATTTTTCTATTTACTTTTTCTTTTTTTAAAATTTTTACAATATTACTAAATTTTATGACTAAATTTTTATTGTTATTTTGTTTTCTGGCTTTTAATAGTTTTTTTCTGATCTCAGATTTATTCACTAGAATTTTACTTAGAAATATTTTCTAAATTTGCTTTTTCAACAAAACTTGAAATTTCATCAGCAGCTTCGTCAATTAACTTCTCATAACTTTTTTGATTTATTTCAATTTCATTTTTTAATTTAAGGTGATCTTTATTTAGTGAGCTTATTTCCAACTCTTTCTTATCTCTATACTCATAAATTAAAGTTTTAAGCTCTTTAAATTTATTTGAGAGATCTCTCAACTCATTCTTTTTTTGATCTACTTTTTTTTTAGTTTCATAATATTCATCCATTACTTTAACAGCTGTGATTAACAGAAGTTTATTTTCCCCAAGATTTCCAAGCTCATTTTTAAGATTATTAAATTTCTGATTAATTTGAATTAATAATTCTTCAAGATGCTCTTCCTGGCCGTCCTCACAAGACAACAAAAATTCTTTTCCATTAAACTTAATACTTACGTTTGCCATTTATCTATTTCATTTAACAAAATATCTGTTTCTTGATTTAATTCATCAATTTTTTCAGAAAACTCAATCTGTCTTTTTTGTTCGGCCTTTTCTTGGTTTTGTAATTCATCTAATTTTTTACTTAAATTGTTATAATCATTAATTAAACTTTTATATTTTTCTTCTATTTCTTGCTTTTCAATTTCTAATTGATTTTTTTGACTACTTAAATTCTCCATATTTTTTTTAACGTCAGGGTTTTTTAAGTTTAAATTTTTTAATTTTGCTAAAGCTAAATTTAGTTTTTTTTCTTTTTCGATCACAGAATTCATATATATATAATTATATTATTAAATAGAATCTTCTTAGTCTAGGCAGGATAATTACTTGAGTAAACTTTATAAAAAATTAGCGAATTGTATCAGATTTTTGTCTATAGATGCTGTCCAAAAAGCTAATTCTGGTCATCCAGGTATGCCAATGGGAATGGCTGATGTTGCAACTGTTCTTTTTAAGGATTTCTTAAACTTTAATCCAAAAAATCCGAATTGGATTAATAGAGATAGATTTGTTCTTTCAGCAGGACATGGTTCTATGCTACTTTACTCGCTCCTCTATCTGACGGGTTATAAAAGTATTTCTTTAAGAGAAATTAAAAAATTTAGACAACTTAATTCAATATGTGCAGGTCACCCCGAATATCATCCAAATACTGGCATAGAAACTACAACGGGACCTTTAGGACAGGGAATATCTAATGCAGTTGGTTTTGCAATCTCGGAAGAAATTTTAAAAAAAAGATTAGGAAAAAAAATTATCAATCATAAAACTTACGTTTTAGCGGGTGATGGCTGCTTGATGGAGGGAATAAGCCATGAAGCTTTAAGTCTTGCTGGACACCTAAAACTTAAAAACCTGATATTACTTTTTGATAACAATTCAATTTCAATAGATGGCCCAACTAGCTTAGCAGTCTCTGATGATCATGAAAAAAGGTTTAAAAGTTATGGGTGGAACTACTTAAATATTAATGGACATAATTTTAAAGAAATAACAAAGGCTCTTCAAAAAGCTCAAAAATCAAAAAAACCTATAGCGATCTCTTGTAAAACTACGATTGGATACGGATCCCCAAATAAGGGTGGTAAAGCCTCATCTCATGGCAGTCCATTAGGTGAAGATGAAATAAGATTAGTCAGAAAAAAATTGAACTGGCCACACAATACTTTTGAAATTCCAAAAAACTTAATTGATCAATGGAGATCAATCGGTAAAAAAGCATCAATGAAAGCTAATAAGAATAAAAAAAAATTTTCACTAAAATTTAATAAAAATACTATCAATGCAGAATTAGAAAAAGCAAAATCAGACTACTTAAAAAAATTACAACCAATAGCTACTAGAAAATGTTCAGAAAAATTTTTGGAAATTGCATCTAAACTTCCAAACTTAATTGGTGGATCAGCAGATTTAGCAGGATCCAATAATACCAAAACCAAAAATCATAAAATTATTCAATCAAATGATTTTTCTGGAAATTATATCCATTTTGGAGTTAGAGAACATGCGATGTGTGGTATTATGAATGGTATCTCACTTCATAGTGAGCTTGTTCCTTATGGTGGAACTTTTTTAATATTTAGCGATTATTGTAAACCATCAATAAGACTAGCTGCTATGATGAAACAAAAAGTTATTTATGTTTTTACACATGACTCAATTGGTCTTGGAGAAGATGGACCAACCCATCAACCAATAGAACAATTGACAAGTTTACGATCAATACCAAATTTGAATATTTTTAGACCCTCTGACTTAATAGAAACTTTTGAGTGTTGGCAATTGGCATTAAATAGCAAAAGTTCTCCAAGCGTAATAGCCCTAACAAGACAAAGCTTAAATCCAGTTCGTACAAAAAAATCATCAAAAAAATTTGTCTTTAGCTGGCGCTTATGAAGTTTTAAGAACGAATAATAAAATAAGTGCAACTATTATAGCAACAGGATCTGAAACTAGTCTTGCAATAGACGTTGGTCATAAATTAGCCACAGATGGCATCTACTCAAAAGTAATATCAATGCCTTGCCAGGAATTATTTGATCAACAAAGTGAAATCTACAAAAATAAAATTTTAAATGAAACTAAGCTTGTAGTTTCTATAGAGGCCTCTGAAACTGGTTATTGGAAAAAATATACGGGCAGCAAAGGACTTAATTTTGGAATTGATGATTTTGGAAAAAGTGCGCCTTATAAAGATATATATAATCACTTTGGATTAAGCTCAGAGATAATAGTAAAAAAAATTAAAAAAAGATTATGACAGTCAAAATTGGAATAAATGGAATGGGTAGAATTGGAAGAATGATTGTTCGATCAATTATCGAGAATAAAAATAAAAATATAGAAATTAAATACATCAATAATAGAACTAATTCTGAAACATGTTCATCTCTATTAAAATATGACTCTATTCACGGAAAATTTAATGCACAAATAGATTTTGATGAAAATCATATTATTATCAACAAAGATAAAATTTTATTTGGCCAAGAAACAAATTTAAATGATATTCATTGGAATAAATATGGAGTGGATTATGTTTTAGAGTGTACAGGTAAATTTAACTTAAAAGAAAAATTACTAACACATATTAATAATGGTGCAAAAAGAGTTATTGTCTCTGCTCCGTGTAAAGATGCTGACAAAACTATTGTATATGGAGTAAATGAGACTGAATTGAAAAAAGAGGATAAGATTATATCTGCTGCTTCTTGCACAACAAATTGTCTTGCCCCTGTGGCCCATGTTTTAAACGAAAATTTCGAAATTGAAAAAGGGTTCATGACCACAATTCATTCTTTTACAAGTGACCAAAGAATATTAGATAATTCTCATAAAGACCCAAGAAGAGCTAGATCGGCAAGCCAGTCTATTGTGCCAACCTCAACAGGTGCATCAAAAGCAATTGGTGAGATTATACCTACCCTTAAAGGTAAATTAGAAGGTGTGGCTATGAGAGTCCCTACGCCTAATGTTTCATTGATTGAACTAGTCTTTTGCACAAAAAAAGACATTACAATTGATAAAATTAATTTAGCATTTCAAAATTTTAGCAAAAAAAATAAAATTCTTGAAACTACAAAAGAGAACCTTGTTTCAATCGACTTTAATCATAATCCTGCTTCTTCAATAGTAGACGAAAGCTTAACAAAAGTGGTGAGTAAAAATATGGGTAAAATTTCAGCCTGGTATGATAACGAATGGGGTTTCTCAAATAGAATGTGTGATATTGTAGAATATCTTCATAAGAATTCTTAATGAACAATATTAAAGATTGTGAAAATCTTAGTAGTAAGAGAGTTTTATTAAGATTAGACCTAAACGTCCCTTTGAAAAATGGTGACATTGTCGACGAAACCAGAATAATTAAAATTATACCTGTTATCGAATTTTTAATAAAAAGAAATGCAAAAATTTTAATTATTTCTCATGTCGGACGCCCTAAAGGCAAATTTAATAAAGATCTCTCTCTTAAACCAATTTGTGATTGCTTGGAAAAAAAGATACTAACTAAAGTCAACTTTATAAGTGAGGACATTTTAAAAATCAAAAGAGATGATTTATTTAAAGAGCCTGAGGAGAAAGTTGTCTTTTTTGAAAACATAAGATTTTATGCAGCAGAAGAAAATAATGAGTCAAATTTTTCAAAACACCTAGCTAGTTTTGCAGATTTGTTCGTAAATGATGCTTTTTCTTGCTCACATAGAACACATGCCTCAGTATGCAAAATTACAGAATTTCTGCCATCATTTGCTGGATTACAATTTGAGACTGAGGTAAATGCTTTAAAAAAAGTTACTATTGAAATCAAAAAACCAATTACTTGTATTATTGGTGGATCAAAAATTTCTACAAAAATAGACATAATCAAAAATTTAATACCTAGATTTAATAACATAATCTTTGTGGGAGGTATGGCTAACAATATTCTGAGCTTCAAAGGTAATAAAATTGGAAAATCAATTAGTGAGGAAAATTGTGAAAGTATAATACAAGAAATTTTTGAAATTTCAAAAAAAGCACTCTGTGAGGTTACTTATCCAGAAGATGTATTAATTGGCAAAAGTGCAGATGACGATGCTCAGATAAAAGATCTCAAGGACATAACAGATGATGATTTAATCTTAGACGTGGGACCTAAAACACTTAAAAGAATAAAAAATATAATTGAAAATAGCGAAACAGTTCTTTGGAATGGTCCTGCTGGTTATTTTGAAAACCCTAATTTTGCTAAAGGTAGTATTGAGATTGCAAAAACAATTATTAAAAAAAATAAAAATGATTCAATTTTTTCTGTAGTTGGTGGAGGAGATACTGTGGCTGTAGTTAATCATCTAAATGCAATTAAAGATTTTAATTTTGTTTCAACTGCTGGTGGTGCTTTTTTAGAATATCTTGAAGGAAAAGAACTTCCTGGTATAAAAGCCCTAAAATAAAATGTCAGAACTCAATAATACAGCATTAAAAATTTTAGGAAACGGTAAAGGAATTTTAGCTGCAGATGAAAGCACTGCAACAATGACTAAAAGATTAGATAGTGTAAATGTCCCCTCAACCCCAGAAAACAGATTGTTGTTCAGAGAAACACTTTTTAGCTCATCCTCAATGAAAGATTGTATTGGAGGTGTAATTCTTTACGATGAAACAATTAAACAAACCTCATCAAAAAAAAATACAATTCCAGAATTAATCTCAGATACAGGCTCATTGCCAGGTATCAAAGTAGACACAGGAGCAAAAATTTTAGCTGGTTCTCCAGATGAAAAAATTACTGAGGGTCTTGATGGATTAAGGGAAAGATTAAAAGAATATTATAAATTAGGTGCAAAATTTACTAAATGGAGAGGTGTTTACAATATAACTAAAAGTAATCCAAGCAAACTCTCAATACACTCTAATGCACATGCATTAGCAAGATACTCTGCATTAGTTCAGGAATGCAATATGGTTCCAATAGTTGAGCCTGAGGTCTTAATGGATGGTGATCATTCCGCTAAAGAGTGTTTAGAAAAAACCTCTGTAGTTATAAAAAAATGCTTTGAAGAACTAATAATACATAAAGTAGATTTAAAGGGAATTATACTCAAACCTAATATGATTTTAGCAGGAAACAGATCTAAAGAAAAAATTACTAATGAAGAAGTGGCAAATTTAACTTTAGAATGTTTAAAATCCTCAGTACCCTCAGAAGTTCCAGGTATAGCTTTCCTGTCTGGAGGTCAGTCCGAAATAGAGGCAACAGAAAATTTGAATTTAATTAATAAACACAATAATACGAACTTTATAATGAGCTATTCTTACGGAAGAGCTCTTCAGCAAGGTGCCTTAAAGTATTGGTCAAAAGATATTAAGAATATTGAGGGCACTCAGCAGATTTTTAACCACCGAGCTAAAATGAATACATTGGCTGCTCAAGGAAAATGGTCAAAAGATCTTGAGATATAATAAAAAAAGATTTATTTACCTAATATCCCCACCCAAAATTGAAAGTAATTTTTTTAAAGATTTAAATGAAGTACTAAAACAAAAAAAAACAAGTTTTTTTCAACTACGACTTAAAAAAAATAGTTTCAAAACAAAATTAATAATTGGACGTAAAATTCAAAAGATATGTAAAAAATTTAAGGTGAAATTTATAATTAATGATGACATTTACCTCGCAAAAAAATTAAACGCCGATGGATGTCATCTTGGTCAAAGTGATATGAAAATTAGAGAGGCAAGAAAATTAATTGGGAAAAAAATAATTGGAATTACATGTCATAACTCAATTAAACTTGCAAAAAATGCGATAAAAAATAAAGCTGACTATTTAGCTTTTGGAGCTTTTAATCCATCTAAAACAAAAAAAGTAAAATATAAAGCATCCATAAGTTTACTTAAAAAAGCTCGAAAAATCACAAACACCCCAATTGTTGTAATCGGTGGTATTAACTTTGATAATTATAAAAATCTTTTGTTGAATAAGGCAAACTTTTTAGCTATTTCAGGCTACATTTGGAAAAATAAAAAACTTAAACCAAAGAACGCAATAAAAAAATTAATATGAAAATTAATGCAGGTGAAATTAGAGTGGGCATGTTGCTAGAATATAAAAATGATTTGTGGCAGGTGCTAAAAACACAGCATGTTAAACCTGGAAAAGGTGGAGCATTTGCACAAGTGGAGATGAAGAGTGTAAACAAAAATACCAAACTTAATGAAAGATTTAGATCCAGTGAAACAATTGAAAAGGCCTCATTAGAGGAAACTAATTTTACATTTTCTTATGAGGACCAAGAAAAGTACTTTTTTATGAATCCAAAAACTTTTGAACAAACAGAAATTCAAAAAAGTCTAATAGGTGAAAAAGGAAAGTTATTGACTGAAAATCTTGAAGTATCAATAAGTTTTTATAACGATAACCCAATTTCTGTAAATTTGCCAAACCAAGTAACTTGTAAAATTGAAAATACAGACGCTGCATTAAAAGGCCAAACTGTTTCATCATCTTATAAACCTGCAGTTTTAGATAATGGATTAAGTATTCAGGTACCACCATTTATTGAAGCAGGAGATAATGTTGTCATAGATACCAGAAATTTAGAATACATCAAAAAAATTTAATTTATGAATTCAATATCTGCAAATCTCAATGTGATGGTAAAGGCATGTGAAAAAGCATCTAAAATTTTAATAAGAGATTTTGGCGAATTAGAGAAGTTGCAAGTATCCAAAAAAGGACCAAGGGATTTTGTAACTAATTCTGATATTAAAGCAGAAAAAATAATTATAGAGGAGCTTAAAAAAGCAAGGCCAAACTATTCTATCATTAGTGAGGAGAATGGTGTTGAAAAGAATAAAGATACTTCTAATTCATGGATAATTGATCCTATTGATGGGACAGTTAATTTTTTACATGGAATACCACATTTTGCAATATCCATTGCTTTAAAATCAGACGATGAGATTATGTGTGGGTTGATTTTTGATCCTATTAAAGATGAAATGTTTTATGCTGAAAAGAATAATGGAGCTTTTTTTAATAATCAGCGAATAAGAGTTTCAAAAAAAAATAATTTGGATGAATGTCTATTTGCTGTTGGAAAATTAAAGAATGAACCAAGTTTTACTTATAGAAGATCTGGATGTGCTGCACTTGATATTGCATACGTAGCATCCGGAAGACTAGATGGATATGCACAAAGTAACTTAAATTTATGGGACATAGCAGCAGGCATCGTTTTAATAAAAGAAGCTGGTGGAATGATTAATAATATTGATCTAAACAATATTAGAAATATAAAAGTTTTGGCTACATCAGCAGAAATAAACACTAAATTTAAAGAAAAACTTGGCAACTTTTAATTGTTTTAAAAATTTCTTTTGTTATAAGTCTCGTGATGAAAAAAAAAATACACCCTAATTATCATTCTATAAAAGTTGAAATGACAGATGGTTCGCAGTTTGAGACAAGATCTACTTGGGGAGCAGAGGGAGATGTTCTTAAATTAGAGATTGATCCAAAATCACATTCTGCGTGGACAGGTGGAAAACAAAAGTTATTAGATAAAGGTCGAATAAGTAAATTCAATAAAAAATTCCAAAATTTTAGGTCAGAAAATAAAAGCTAATGACAAACGCTCCCTTAATGCCTATGGCAACAGCTGTATGGCTAGTAGAAAATACAACACTCACTTTCAAACAGATAGCTGATTTTTGTAAATTACATGAAGTAGAAGTACAAGGGATAGCTGATGGTGAGGTCGCAAAAGGAATTAAAGCATATAATCCAATAATCTCAGGACAACTTTCTAGGGAAGAAATTGAATTATCCTCAAAAGATCAATCTAGGCCTTTAGAAATAAAAAATACTGACATTGAGATATCAAATGCAGAAAAAAAAATTAAAAAATACGTTCCCTTATCAAAAAGACAAGACAAACCAGACTCAGCATTATGGCTGATTAAAAATCATAACATTTTAAAAGACTCGCAAATTGCAAAGCTTGTGGGTGTTACTAAAAATTCTGTTACTTCAATAAGAAATAAAAGTTATTGGAATTATAATAATTTGAATCCAAAAGACCCTGTTGCTTTAAATTTATTTTCTCAAAAAGATTTGGTTCAAGCATTAGAAAAAGCTGAAAGACGAATTAAAAGAGAAAAAAGAGAGAAAGAAAAACAAAAACAGTCGATATAATCCTTTTTTGTGAATAAATTAGATAGACATAAAAATATAAAAATGTTAACTACACGTTTTTTTGGAGGTATTTATTAAAATAGAAGTTAAAGATAATAATGTAGAGCAAGCTCTAAGGGTTTTGAAAAGAAAACTTCAAAGAGATGGTTTTTTTAAAGTAATAAAATTAAAAAATACTTATGAAAAGCCCTCTGAAAAGAAAAAAAGAATTCTTCAAGAAAATATTAAGAGAGTTAAAAAACTTAATAAATTAAAAAATAGAATTTAAGTATATCGCGGGGTGGAGCAGTCTGGTAGCTCGTCAGGCTCATAACCTGAAGGTCGACGGTTCAAATCCGTCCCCCGCAACCAAATATCCTAAAGTTTAAATTTAGACTTTCTACTATCAATCAAAAAATTTTTGACTGTCTCTTGAGTAAGTTGGTCAAAAGATTTTCCAAATTTTTGTATTTTTTCAATGATTGATGGTGGTATGGTTATTATATGACAACCTAATTGTTTTGCCTGTATATAATTATATGGTTCTCTTACGCTTGCCCATAGAATTTGAACATTTTTGTAACTTTTTGCAATTTTTATACTTTTGATAAATTCAGGTACTGGATCTTTTCCTGTATCTGCTGCCCTTCCAGCAAAAATAGAAATAATTACTTTTGTTTTTTTATTGATCGCTTTTAAAATTTTTGCTGTTTGTTGAGCAGTGTAAACAGCCGTAATATTAAGTTTGATATTCCTACTATTTAAGTTTCTTATAACTTTACCTGTAAACTGTTTTTTAGAGTTGATTACAGGAACTTTTACGTAAACATTTTTGCCCCAACTGTTGATCTTAACTCCTTGCTCAATCATCAATTTAGGATTGTCAGCAAAAACCTCAAATGAAATCGGTTTTCTATTACAAACTTTAAGTAATTGTTTTGAGTATGATTCATAATCTTTTGCTCCTGCTTTTCGCATTAAACTAGGATTTGTAGTAAACCCTTTTACAAAATTAATACGATTAAATTTTTTAATATTGTTTAGGTCAGCAATATCACAAAAAACTTTAATACTCATTTTTCTATAAATTTTTTGTAATATCTTCTGTCATTTTCTTTGCATCAGCGAATAGCATAAGTGTATTTTCTTTATAGAAAAGGTCGTTATCAATACCTGCATATCCAGGTGAAAGACTTCTTTTGACAAAAAGAACAGATTTGCATTTTTCAACATCTAATACTGGCATTCCATATATTGGACTCTGCGGATCAGTTTTTGCGACTGGGTTGGTAACATCATTTGCACCAATCACAAAGGCTACATCTGCATTAGCAAAATCATTATTAATCTCTTCTAATTCAAAAACTTCATCATAAGGCACATTTGCCTCAGCTAATAATACGTTCATATGACCTGGCATTCTTCCTGCAACTGGATGGATGGCATAAGAAACTTTAATGTCATTTTTTTTTAGAGTATCAACCATTTCTCTTAAAGCATGTTGAGCTTGTGCAACAGCCATACCATAACCAGGAACTATTATAACGGATGAGGCATTCTTCATCAAAAATGCAGCATCATCTGCATTTCCACTTTTAACAGGCCTCTGTTCTTTTGACGAAGTATTTGACTTTTCGTCAGTTGCACCAAAGCCGCCCAATATTACATTAAAGAATGAACGATTCATTCCCTTACACATTATGTAGGATAATATAGCACCAGATGATCCTACAAGAGCACCTGTAATTATTAATGCAGTATTTTCTAAAGTAAAGCCTATACCCGCAGCTGCCCAACCCGAATACGAGTTAAGCATAGAAATCACAACTGGCATATCTGCTCCACCAATCGGAATTATCAAAAGAAAACCAATTAAAAATGAGACTGCTAATAATATCCAAAATAAATTTGATGATTGCGTTGAACATAATAAATAGATTAAAACAATTATTGAAATCAAGATTATAGCATTTAAAGGGTGCTGACCTTTAAATGTAATTGGTGAGCCTGACATAATTCCTTGTAATTTTAAAAAGGCAATTATTGAACCAGAAAATGTGATAGCTCCAACTGCTGCTCCGATTGACATCTCAATTAAACTACCGAGCTTTATGTTTCCTGGATATCCCAGATTAAATGCCTCAGGATTTAAAAAAGCAGAAATTGCCACAAAAACTGCTGCTAGACCAACTAAACTATGAAATCCTGCAACTAACTCCGGCATCGCAGTCATTGGTATTCTGTAAGCAATAAAAGCTCCTATTGAACCTCCAACTAAAATGAATATTAAAACATATACAAATCCAGTTGAAAAGTTGCCGGTAGATAAAAAGGTTACAGTTACAGCTATTATCATTCCAAGAATACCAAAAAAATTACCTTGTCTTGATGTTTCAGGAGATGACAGGCCCCTTAAAGCCAAAATAAATAGGACACCAGAAACTAGATAAAATATTGCTGATAAGTTCGCTGATATCATTTTTTATCCTTTTTCTTTTTTTTGTACATTGCAAGCATTCTTTGAGTTACTAGAAAACCACCAAAAATATTTATTGCCGCCAAAGCAATAGCCAAAAAACCAAAAATGCTAGAAATATTAAACACACTATCTACTTTACCAGATAATCCTGCGATTATTGCTCCAACAATAATTACTGATGAGATTGCGTTAGTAACTGACATCAAGGGAGTATGTAAAGATGGAGTAACACTCCAAACAACATAATAACCTACAAATATTGAGAGGATAAATATACTTAGTCTAAATATTAAAGGATCAATTTCCATATTTCATTTAATAAGTGTTTTTTCTATTATTTCGTCCTCTAAATTAATATTTAATTTTTTATTTTCTTTATCAAATAAGTTTTCAACGAAATTAAACATATTTTTTGCATATAAGCTAGAAGCAGACACTGGTAGTTTATTTAAAATATTACTTTCACCCATAATTTTTACTCCATTTTTTTCAATAATTTCATCTGCTTTTGTAAATGCAGTGTTGCCACCCTGAATAGCTGCCAAATCATAAATAACAGATCCAGCTTGCATATTATTAATCATATCCTCCTTGATGATCACAGGTGCTTTTTTTCCAGGTATCAATGCAGTACAAATAACAATATCAATTTTTTTTAAAGTTTCTGAAAGTAATTCCTCTTGTTTTTTTTTAAAGTCATCAGAGGCCTCTTTTGCATAACCACCTTCGGTTTCTAAATTTTCAGCACCCTCCACTATCAAAAATTTTCCACCTAAACTTTCAACTTGTTCTTTTGATGCCATTCTTACATCTGTAGCAAAAACTATTCCTCCCATTCTTTTTGCAGTTGCTATTGCTTGCAATCCCGCAACACCAGCTCCAACAACTAAAATCTTTGCTGCTGGAATTGTACCAGCGGCTGTCATCATCATAGGTATAGCTTTTTCAAAGTAAGCAAAAGACTCGATTACTGCTTTATATCCAGCTAAGTTAGCTTGAGAAGATAAGATGTCCATAGATTGAGCTCTAGTTATCCTTGGTAATAATTCTAATGAAAAAAGATTTGCTTTATTTTTTTTAAGTTTGTCTAATTTCTCCTTATTATTATAAGGATTTAAAACACCTATAAGAGTTTTATTTTCTTTGATTAATGAGCATTTATCCTCTGACAATAATCCTAATTGAACAATTATATTTGAAAGATTTATTACTTCATTTTCATCATCAGAAAATTTGACACCTATATTTTTAAATTCTTCATCAGAAATTCCTAAGTGAACACCATAATTTTTTGTTAAATGAACATCAAATCCTAGAGAAATATATTTTTTAGCAATTTCTGGGGTAATTGAAATTCTTTTTTCAATTTTTTGATTTTCTAATACTGATCCAATTTTCATGAAAAATTTCTATAGTAAGAACAATGCCATTAAAACCAAAACTAACACTACTGCGACAGTTCCCCATAACACAAATTTAGTAAAATTATTCCAAGTTTTTTTATGGTTTTCGTTGTCCATAAAAATTATTTTTGTCTTGCTTTGAATTTAGGATTAGTTTTATTAATTATGTAAACTCTTCCTCTGCGTCTTACGAGTTTAGAATTTAAGTCTCTTTTTTTTATTGATTTTAGTGAGCTTTTTATTTTCATAATTTCAAAGAGTTTAGCCTGGCAAAGTCCTACTCTTCCATGTCTTAAGACAAAGTACCATCGGCGCTGAAAAGCTTGACTTCCGAGTTCGGAATGGGATCGGGTATTACCTCTTCGCTATAATCACCAGGCAGAGGATTTATATAAAGATTTGTTTCAATATCAAGATATTTTTTTTCTATATTTATATTAGATTTAATGAAAAATTACGCTTAAATTGATTTTTTAAATGATTATTATTGAAGCAGCTTACTTTATCACTTTTTGTTTTTTTACAATTTTTTCTCTATCAGGTTTGGGTCAAATACTAATTTATAAAGTAAACAAGAATTTTTTTGAGAGCGTATTTTATGGATTTATTGTAGCTGCTTTTTTTATAACCTTAATACATTTTTTTTTTAAAATTAGTATTTATTTATCTCTAATCATTTTATTAGCTGGATTTATATTAGGATTGAAAAGTTATTTTTCAAAGATAAAATTTAAAAAAAAATTATTTATTTATTCATTAATTTTTTTAGTTTTAATTCCTTTATATATTAGTCAGAAATATCATGAAGACTTTGGATACTATCATCTTCCATACATAATCAATCTTATTAATGAGAAAATAATATTTGGTCTTGCAAATGTAAATCGTGCATTTGTACATAATTCAATTTGGATTAATATCCAGTCAATTTTTTATTTCAAAGATAATTTTAATTATTTATCTGTACCAACTTTCTTAATATATAGTTTATTTGTAATTTATTCTGTTGACCGCATAGTAATCAAAAAAGAAAGTGATATAAGTAGCTATTTTTTAATTGTAAGTATTTTTTACCTAATATTAAAATTTACAAGGATATCAGAATTTGGAAATGATATACCCTCAATTATATTTTCTATTTTATCTATTTATAATTTCTTCAAGTTTAATGAGGAAAAAAAAATAGGTATAAAAAAAAATAAATTTTATAATAATTTTGCTTTTGCTCTTTTTGCTATATTAATTAAATTTAGTTCAATACCAATTATCTTACTAACTTTGTATTTATTCTTTAAAAATTATAAAATTATAATTCAAGATATCTTCAAATTTCATTATATTTTTATTTATTTAATTTGCTTATTATTTTTTCTTCAACAATTTATTTATACCGGATGTTTAGTTTTTCCATCAAACTTCAGTTGTTTTGATGTCTCATGGTTTAATGAATATTTTTTAAGTGCGAAAGATAGATTAGAGTTAGTAAATAAAAGTTATTTTGGCACTGCTAAAGAAATACTTTCTGAAGAAGAATATTTAAAAAATTTTACCTGGATACCTTTCTGGTTTAAAAGAAGCTATCCTGGAATGTTGGAACATCTCTTAACAATGTCTCTACCTTTAATTTTATTTTTATTATTTTTAAAAAAAAAGGAAGCTCGAATTAGTCAAAAATTAAATGATCTAAAATATTTTATTTTTTTCACAATTTTTGGTTTTTTATTTTGGTTAAATTTTTCACCAGTTTATAGATTTGGAATAATATATTTTTTAAGTTCAATTTTCTTAATTACCCTTTTTATTTATGAAAAAAAAATTTTTTCAAAAAAAATTTTTGTAATTTTTCTATCTCTATTTTTATTCTTTAATTTTTCCAAGAATATAAAAAGGATTGATAACGACGATAAAATATTTTTTGGGATCAAAAAAATTGATAATAGTTATATTCCTAATCCAAAAAATAATGTCAATGTGATTTCAACTTTTCAACCGGATATCAATGCCAATGCGGCAAAAGGAAATGGCTGGCAGGGTAGATTATGTTGGGACATCAAATTTATTTGCACAAAAAATAAAATAAATATCCAAAAAAAAAATAATTATTATTTCATTAAAAAATCAGAAGAATAATTATTTTAAGATTTTAAATCAAATAACTATTTTTAGAAATCTTTAAAATTCTCAATAGTTTTTTCTAATGATTTAGAAAAATTCATTTCAGCTTTCCACCCATTACGAGTAGCTAAAGATGTATCCAATTTCTTTCTTTTAACCCCATCTAATTTAACATCCTGGTTAAATTTAATTTTAACTTTGGGATCAATTATATTTTTAACCTTATTAGCATAATCTTTAATTGACATTTCAATTGATGAACCAACATTTATTAAACTAGATTTTGTTTTTTTTTTTAAAAAAAATTCACAGGCCTTGGCTGCCTCATCAACATACAAGATTTCCCTCAATGGTTTTCCTGTACCCCATAATCTTACAATTTTACCTTTTTTATTTTTATTTTTACTGGCTAAAAATATTTTTTTAATAAGAGCGGGTAAAAAATGAGAATTTTGTAAATCATAATTATCATTCGGACCAAATAAATTACATGGCATCAAACATATATAATTTGTTTTATACTGTTTGTTAAATGCCTCTATCAATTTAATTCCAGCAATTTTTGCTACTGCATAACTTTCATTAGTTTCTTCAAGCTTACCACTTAAAATTTGATTCTCATTAATAGGTTTTTTTAAATTTTTTGGATAAATACAACTTGACCCAAACAAAATTAATTTTTTAACTTTATTTTCATAGCTGGCTGAGATTAAATTTGTTTGTATTTGTAAATTGTCACTAATAAAATTTGCAGGATAGTTGATATTAGCTCTAATTCCACCAACTTTTGCTGCAGCTATTATTACAGCTCTTGGCTTTTTTCTTTTTAAAAATTTTTTAACCGATTTTTGATCTCTTAAATCTAATTTTTTTTTATCAATCGTTATTAAATTTTTATAACCTTTTTGTTTCAAAATTCTTAAAATAGAAGAGCCAAGCATACCTTTATGGCCAGCCACAAATATTTTACTATGAATATTTATCATAATTAATTTTCTAATTCGTGCTGTATCATTTCATCAATAAGATCATCAATAGAAATTTTTGGAACCCATTTTAATATTTTTTTTGCTTTTGAAGCATCGCCTTTTAAATAATCAACTTCTAAAGGTCTGAAATATCTATTTTTACATTCAATAATAATTTTCTTATTATCAATATTGACAGCTTTTTCATTGATACCTACTCCTGTCCATCTGATATTAAAATTCATTTTTTTTGCAACTCTATTTACAAAATCTTTAATTGTAAAAGTTTTTCCAGTTCCAATCACATAGTCATCAGGTCTTTTTTTTTGTAACATTTTCCACATAGCTTCCACATAATCTCTAGCATGCCCCCAATCTCTCTTTGAATATAAGTTACCCAAAAATAATTTTTTTTGACTACCTTGTTTAATTCTTACCAAGCCTTGTATAATTTTCTTAGTAACAAAAGTTTCCCCACGAATAGGACTTTCGTGATTAAATAAAATTCCATTACATGCATACATTCCATATGCATCTCTGTAGTTTTTTGTAATCCAATGTGCAAAACACTTTGAGATGCCGTAAGGGCTTACGGGATGAAAATTTGTTTTTTCGTTTTGAAATTTTTTTTTTGTACTTCCAAACATTTCAGAAGTTCCTGCCTGATAAAACTTAACTTTTTTCTCTAAATTTAAACTTCTAATCGCTTCCAAAATTCTCAAAGTACCAAGACCATTTACATCAGCTGAGTATTCAGGCACTTCAAAAGAAACTTTTACATGCGATTGTGCTGCTAAATTGTATATCTCATTTGGATTAACTTTTTTAATCAAATTTAATATAGATGAAGCATCAGTTAAGTCACCATATAGAAGAACAAAGTTTGATTTATAATTTATGTCTTTATAGATATCATCAACTCTTTGTGTATTTATAATTGAAGATCTTCTTTTTACACCATAGACAATATATTTTTTTTTTAATAAAAATTTTGACAAATATGCACCATCTTGCCCAGTTACTCCAAATATTAAAGCTTTTTTATTTTTCATCAAAATTTCATGATTTTGTGAATCTACTTAAATTTGATCCATGATTATTTATTTCTGAGGATATCCAATTATATGTTTTTTCTAGGCCCTCTTTTAATTTAATCTTATAACTCCAATTTAAAACTTTTTTCACTAAATCATTATTGCTCGACCTTCCCCTGACTCCTTTTGGTTTGTCTAACTGATATATCTTTTTTAATTTCTGTAATCCTGAAATACCTTCAATTATTTCTATCATTTGATTGATGGAAACCTGTTCATCACTACCAATGTTAACTGGATCAGAATAATCGGATTCGAATAAACGAAGTGTACCCTCTATACAATCATCAACATATAAAAAAGTTCTTGTTTGCATTCCATCTCCCCAAACCTCAATTTCGTTTTTGCTCTCTTTTTTTGCCATAATTATTTTTCGACATAGCGCTGCAGGGGCTTTTTCTCTTCCTCCGTCGTAAGTTCCATAAGGACCATATATATTATGATATCTTGCTATTCTTACCTGTATGCCATAATCCTCCATAAAATGTCTGCACATTCTTTCACTAAACAATTTTTCCCACCCATATCCATCCTCAGGATCTGCAGGATAAGCATCATCCTCTTTTAATCCTTTTACAAAAACTTCTTGTTGAATAGATTGATTATATGCACAAGCACTAGATGAAAAAAAATATTTTTTAATTCCTAATTCCTTACAAGCGATTAATAAGTTTGTATTAATCAAAACTGATTGCATACATTCTGCCTTGTTATTTTCAATAAATCCCATACCACCCATATTACAAGCCATATTAAAAACATAATCAACGTTTTTTAAAACTTTTCTACAATTTTCAATTTCTTTCATATCAATTGAGTAATAATTTTTTGCTTTCTCAAATTCTTGAAACCAATGCTCCCTGGGTTTAATGTCTGCGGCTATAATAAAATTTCCATCCTTGATTAACTTATTGACTAAATGGCCGCCTATAAAACCACCTGCTCCAACCACTAAAATTTTTTTATTTCTTATCATTCAAAATTTATAAATTTTTAAAATATTTTTATAAACATAATCACCAATTTTACAAAAACAAGAAATTTTCAATACTCTTTTTGATTTATATTTTTCTTATACCAATTTAAAGATGACTTTAGCAAATAATTTAAATTGTTATACTTGGGTTTCCACTTTATTTCTTTAACTAATTTTTGAGAGTTTGCAATTGAAATAACTATATCACTATGTCTTCTTTTTCCTATTTTGAAATTAATTTTGTTTTTTGATATCAAAATAAATTTTTGTAAAATTTCTTTGACTGAAAAGCCATTGCCATAACCACAATTAAAAATTTTAAACACTCTTTTTTTTAAAATTAAATTTGCAATTAATAAATGAATTTGAGCTAAATCCTCAACATGGATGTAATCCCTAATTGTAGTACCATCAGGTGTTTTGTAATCATTTCCGTTTATTACGAAAGTTTTATTTTTAAGTGTAGCAGCACACAAATTTAAAATAAGATTATACCCTTTCCTAATATTAAATCCACATCTTAATTTTTTGTCAGAACCAGCGACATTAAAATATCTTAATATCACACATCGAACTTTATTTTTTTTTTTTATTAAATATTTTTCTAATTTTAATTTTGATTTTGGATAAGGTGACATTGGTTGAAGTCTATCATTTTCATTTACTTTTTTATTTCTATTTCCATAGACACCTGCAGTTGATGAAAAAATAAATTTGTTAATATTGTTCTCAATACAACAATCGAAAAAAACTTTTGCCTTTTCATAATTATTTACATAATATTTTTTAGGAGATTTTATAGACTCTTCGTTATTTATTAGTGCAGCAAAATGAAAAACGATATCGAATTTTTTTTTAATTAAAATTTTATTCATCGCTCTAATATTAGAAATATCATTTTTATAAAATATTGCTTTTTTTGGTAGATTTTCGATCGACCCCGTGGATAAATTGTCTATGATAGTCACTTCATGTCCCCGATCAATAAAGTAATTTGATACAGTACTACCAATGTAACCAGCACCACCTGTTACTAAAACTTTCATTTATTTTTTATCTTCATGTAAGTAATTAAAATTAAATAAAATATTAAAGTAATTACGAAAATATAATATGTTTTAATATCTAAAAATAAAAATGAAATTGGAATAATGCAGGATCCAATTGTAATTATTATTGTTAAATTTTTATTTTTTGTAAAATTATAAATTATATGATGTAAATGATTAAGGTCACCTTTGAATGGATGTTTTTTATTAATTGATCTTTCAATGAATAATCTTAACATATCTATTGCAGGGATCATCAAAATTATAAAAACTTCATCACCAAAAAAGAAAAATTCAAAATTTTTATATTGGTAAATAAATGTGCATCCTAATAATGAACTTATCAAATAAGCACCGCCATCACCTAAAAAAACTTTGTTTTGATAATTCAAAATTCCTAAAAAGGTAAAACAAATTAATAATAAAATAAAAAAAATTGGGATAAAGCCTTTGAAAATAAACAATATAAAAATTATGGAACTAAACAAAATTAATTGAAGATCGATACCATCAAACATATTTATTGCATTGGCTAACAATAAAAATGATAAAATTATGAAAAAAGAGGAATATTCCTTAAAATAATACACTTTATCCAGAAATGAAATTTTAATAATGTCTAATTTCAATTCTGGAAAAAAATGTATCACACTGCTGATTGAAAAAAGGAGTAATAATAATTTAATATTAGGAGATAAATTCTTTAAATCATCAATAAGTCCAATTAAGTAAAATAAAGTGCTTAAAATAATTACTGAAAATAAAAACTGACTCTCAAAAATGGGGTAAATATTAAAAGATCCTAAAAGGAAAATTATTAAATAGACATTGGTTATTATTACTAATCCACCTGTTAGTGAAATTGGTTTTGAGTGCCTTTTCAATTTTCCATCAGGTTTATCAAAAAGAGCTAAAAAATTTGAAATAGAATTAAACTTTAAAAAAAAAATTAAATTGAATAAAAATACAAATAAAATTAAAAAAAAAACACTCACAATATTACACTGTATCAAATTTATTAAATTTTATATCAATATTTCTATTTTTGACTATAGATGACTGGTATTTCATCATAAAAGTTGATACTACACTTTCATAATAAATTCTAATAATTAATTATGAGTACAGTATTTGTTGTTGCTGCGCACCCTGATGATGAGGTTTTAGGATGTGGTGGAACTCTTCTGAGACATGTAAGAAACGGAGATAAAGTATACGTCCTATTTGTTTCTGATGGAGTTTCGGGGAGGTATAGTGCTGATACAAAAGATACAAAAGCAAAGATTTCAAGAGAAATTTTTAAAAGAGAAAATATGGCTAAGAAAGTAGCTAAAATTGGAAAGTTTACAATTGTTGATTTTTTAAATTTAAAAAATTTAGAGCTTCATACTTATCCTCATAATTTTCTAACAAACATAATTTTTAATTATTTTAAAAAATATAAACCAGATATAGTTTATACTCATTATGAACATGACTTGAATATTGATCATTACCATACTTTTTTTTCGACATTTGTAGCATCAAGGCCCAACTTAGAATTTAAAATAAAAAAATTACTTAGTTTTGAAATTCCTTCATCTACAGATTGGGGTATTAATTCTAAAAATAGATTATTTAACCCAAATTATTTTGTAGATATTTCAAAATACTTTAAAAAAAAAGAGTTATTATTAAATCAGTATAAGTTTGAAATGAGAACAGCTCCACATTCTAGATCAATTAAAAATATAAATGCATTATCAATAGTAAGAGGAGGTGTAGCAGGATTTCATAAAGCAGAAGCATTTTTCATCAACAGGATAATTGAATAAGGCACTCTCTATTTTATTTTTAAAAAAAACTTGAAATAATGATATTATTACAATTTTTTCTTATACGAAAATTATGGAAATCTTAAGATGTCAATTAATAATTAAAAAATTTATCTACAAAAAATTAATTGTTTAAAAATTAAAAAAATTGAAACATTAAATTTTATAATATATTAAAAACTAGTGAGTTATTACTTAGGAATTTTCGGAGGAGTGGGGACAAATCCCTCAGCTGCATTATTAAAAGAAAAAAAAATAATTGCGTTTGCCGAAGAAGAGAGATTTAGTAGAATTAAAAATGCCCCTTTAGCATTACCAATTAATGCAATTTTTTATTGTCTAAATAAAGCGAAAATATCTATTAATCAAATTAAAAAAGTTTCTTTTGGTTGGGATTGTCCTCATCAATTTAATGTGGTTCCAAAAAAATTTAATAAGATATACTTAAAACATATCGGTCTCAAAAATAAATATAACCTAAATTTAGAGGAAAGAATAAGATTGGGTTATGATCCAAACAAAATATTAAATGAATTAAAATGGGCTTTTGCTAAGAAAGAACAAAATTTTAATAAAAAGATTTTTTATCACAAACATCATCTTAGTCATGCGGCAAGTGCTTTTTTTCCATCTGGTTTTAAAAAAAGTAGTATCCTTGTATTAGATGGTATGGGGGAGGAGTTCACAGGTGGTTTTTATGTTGGTGATGGAAAAAAAATTAAATGTTTAAAGAAGTTCAAATTACCAAATACCTTAGGTGGTTATTATTCTACATTTACAGAATTTTTTGGTTTTAAAAGTAATTCTGAAGAGGGAAAATTAATGGCTTTGGCATCATATGGTAAATTTTCAAAAAATATTCAATCTAAATTAAATAAATTTTTAAAGTACAACAAATTAACCGGAGACTTTTCTTTAAATCCAGTGTTAAGATTTGGTGGAAAAAGGACAACAAATTCCAGATTTTCTGAGAGATTTATCAAGATTTTTGGTAAACCTTTGTTCAACAATAAAAAAATATTAAGGTACCATAAGAATTTAGCATTTAATGTACAGTGGAGATTGGAAGAAGTTGTTAAATTATTAGTAAAAGATTTAATTAAAATTTCTAGAATTTCAAATCTTTGTTTAGCTGGAGGAGTGCACATGAATTGTAAATTGAATGGTGTTTTAGCCAATCTTCCTGAAGTTAAGGAAATATATATTCAACCAGCTGCTTCGGACAATGGAGTGGCTTTAGGCGCTGCAATGTTATCTGCCAAAAATGAAAAGGGAGATTTTCCAAAAATGGAGCATTGTTATTACGGAAATAACTTTTCAAATAATGAAATATTAAATTCTTTAAATGAGTCAAAAATTAAATTTAAAAAATTTAAAAATATTGAAAAAATAGTAGCTGAGAAACTTTCAAAAGGAAAAATAGTTGGTTGGTTCCAAGGAAGATCTGAAGTTGGTGCTCGTGCGTTGGGTAACCGATCTATTTTAGCTAATCCACTTATGAAAAATATGAAAAAAAAACTTAATGATGAAGTTAAGCATAGAGAAAATTGGCGACCGTTCTGCCCATCCGTTAACGACTACAGATATAAAGATTATTTTGGGAGTGTACCAGAGAGTGATTTTATGATTTTAGCTTTTAAGATAAAAGAAAAATATAAAAAAATATTACCATCAGCAATTCATATTGACGGAACTGCCAGACCTCAAATTGTTAGAAAAAAAAATAATAAAAGATTTTATAAATTAATTAAAGAATTTGAAAAAATCACTGGTCAAGCAATTATAATAAATACTTCGTTTAATATTCAAGGTGAACCTATTGTAAATAAACCATCTGAAGCCATCAGATGCTTTTCAGGGACGGGCATTGATTACCTTGCGCTGGGAGATTTTTTAATATCTAAGTGATTTTAATCTAAATACTATTGAAGTATTAAATTTCATTTTTGTAATCTTTTCTACTCTATATCCGGTCTCTGAAATTAATTTATTACAAAGATTTTGAGAAACATAAAATGTATTTATACCTAGTAAAATTTCGCCATCATTCATTAAATAATTTTTTGATTCAATTAAAAAATCATGAGTGGTTTTAAGACCTTCATGCTCGCTGTAGCGGATATTTGGAAATTCTAACTCATATTTTTTTTGTGATAATGGAACATAAGGAGGATTAAAAGAAATTAAATCAAATTTTTCGTCAATATTTGAAAATAAGTTTGACTTTTTAATTTTGATATTAGTTTTATTAAGCTCTGAATTATTTATACTGTTTTCAACAAATTTTTCATAAATATCAACAGAAGTTACGTCTGAAGAAATATTAATTTTTTTAAAAAATTGACCAAGTATAGCAAATTGGCCACAACCCATATCAAGGTATTTCTTTGTTTGTTTTATATCATTAAGTTCTTTTTTTAAAACTAATGTGGTCAAGTCCCAGAAAGTATTATGAAGAAACTTATCAATTTTAATTCCCCATATAAAAGAAGTAATAATTTTTGAAGATCTTATAAATTTTAATATAATATAGTACAATTTACCAATCATCAATTATCAAAAATTTTTTTCATTTTCCCTTCAAAATTTTTCAACAAGTGAACATCCTTTATGAAAATATTTTTTTGAATCTTATTATAATCTCTAATTATTCTCTTTAATGTTTTTTTAAAGTCATTAACATTTCTTTCACAATTAATTAACCCAAATGAAAAAGTTTTTTTTAAATATTTGATATCATTAAAAATAACAATAGGTTTTAACCTTGATAAACTTTCTAAAATAACTTGTGGATATGCCTCAACGTATGATGGTAAAATAAAAATATCTGATTTATTATAATATTTAATTAATTCCTTGGTTGAGGAAATTTGTCCAAGGATCTTGATATTTTTATTACTGGGATAATTGTTTTTTTTTAGATATTTGAAATCATTACCAATCATTAACAATCTTGCTTTGATACCTAATCTTTCAAATAAAAAAATTAAATTGGCATAACCTTTCTCTTTTCTGAATCTTCCAATATATAATAAATTAATTTTTTTTTTTGGAGATAATTTTTTAAGTTGTTTTTTTCTATTTTTTAACCAAACTTTAGTTACTTCAGACGGAAAAACTAATTCTGGTTTAACAACACCTGTTAAAGATTTTGAACAACTTAAGATATTTATTCTTTTTTTTAAGAGTCCCAACATAATTCCATAAAAATAATAACCTAATATGCCCAACTTAATTCTATATTCTTCATATCCATCACTTCTTAAAAATAAGAAAATATTTTTTTTATTCGCCCCCAACATTAACAATAAAAAACTTATTAAGAAATTATATGGAGATAATGATATTATAAGTATCTTTGTATTTTTAATATCAAACTTTTTCTTAAAAAGAGAAAGTAAATTAATAATCTTAATGTTACTTAATTTTTCTTTAAATTTTAATTTTTTTTTTGATTTTCTTGCTATTAAATAAATATTTTTAAATTTTTTAAAACAATTGATAATTGTAAAAGTATTTTTATTAGAGTTAAAAAATTCTTTTTTCTGTAAATAAAATCTATCATTAGATACTATAAAAATTTTTTTCATTCTCTCCAACTATCATTTAAAATCAGAATTTTTATAAAATACAACTGATTTTAAAAAAAAACTAATTATCAATGTTAAAGCAAAAATGTAATTGCTTTGAATTTGTTCAAGTATGAAAAAAAAGAATAAATTAAATAATAAAAATTCGAATAATCTAAAGAAACACGAAATCATAACTATTCTAAAATAGTTTTTTTGAGTTTTTTTAAATATTTTAAGCTTAAAGAAAAAAAAAATGTTTAAGTTGAGAACAATAAATAGCGATAATAAAGATGCTAGTGATTCATGAAATTTGATAATTAAAAAATTATACAATAAGTTTGAAAAAATAAAACTAAATATTGATATTATAGAGTACCTATAAACAAAAAATTTCAAGAATTTTCCTCGATATTTTTTTTTATATTTCTAATTAAGAAACCTAGTAAACCTAAAAATAGAAGTAATAAACCTATCAAAAATAATGCAACACCCAATATTAAAGATTGGATATATCCATCTCCATTATCAAAAATAAAAAAGTATATAAATCGTAAGATTGCTGATGATCCAATTATAATTGGTATAATCGACAACCAAGAAAAAAATTGTAAAGGCTTGTATAATAAAAAAGTTTTTAAAATAATAAGCATTTGTTTAACAATAAATTCCATCGAAGAATTAAATAATCTTGATTTTCTTATTGGGGGATTAGTTTTTATTGGAATTTCTCCAATTAAAAGATCTTTTTCATTAGCCTGAATTAGTGTCTCTAAAGTATAGCTGTAATTTGAATCTACTCTGAGTTTGTTAATTGCATCTTTGTTATAAGCTCTAAATCCGCTTGAGGCATCTGTAATTTTTTGACCCGAAACAATTCTTACAACTTTTGTACCAAGTTTTTGTAAAAAAATTTTTATTTTTGAGAAATGTTCAATCTCATCAAATTTTCTTACACCAACAACAATATCTGTTTTTGAATTAATCAAATGCTCAATCAAACTCTCAATATATTCTGCTTTGTATTGATTGTCTGCATCAGTATTAATTAAAATATCAACGTTATTTTTTGATGCAAATTTTCTTCCTTCATTAAAAGCATATCCAAGTCCTCTATTTCTTTTTAGAGAAATTATATTATTGACACCACTTTTTTTGGCAGTCTCAATAGTTTTGTCATTTGATCCATCATCAATAATAACTATCTCATAATCATATTTTTTTGGATTGACTAACTTTCTTATTTCAAAAATTGTATTTTCTATTTGAAGTTCTTCGTTGAAACAAGGAATTTGAATAAATATTTTCATTAATATTTTGAAAATATATTATTATTTTTTTACTAATCATAGCTTTTAATAAAACCTATAGATGGAGTGTTTTCGAAAATGACAATAAATCCATTAAGGCTTTTTGAATACTTTATGTCTCTTATTCTATTTTCCAATATTAATCTATCTGTGTTTAACACTCGAGAAAATATTTTGTCTGATTTCACAATATAGATTGAAGCAGCTCTTAAAGATGATGCGTATATCTCATTAAAATTTTTTTTACTTTTTATACTTATCTCACTGATACCTATTGAGGGTGTAAAATATTTTAAAGGTTCCTTAAAACCATGTTCTTTATGAGAAGATTTATATGGATTTGTTCCATCATAATTAATTCCATAGGAAGAAATTGGCCATCCAAAATTTTGAACTTTATTATCCTTAAGATTATTTACATTTATTTCATCCCCACCCTTCGGTCCATGCTCAGAATTTATAACAAACTGATTTTTATATTCATCTGTATAATAAAAAAGACCTTGATGATTTCTATGACCTGTTGAAATTAAATCAAAACTTCCATCTTTTTTTTTGATTGATATAATTTTACCAGATAAATGATTTGGCATTTGAATTTCATCTATGAAACCTAGGTGACCAATTGTAAAAAGCAACTTATCATCTTTAAAACTTACGATTCTTCCACCAGTGCCAATTGAAAATTCAGATATGAGTAATTCAGTTTTGAAAAAAAATTCAAATATTAATTTTTGATAATTGAACTCTGCAGATACTATACTCAAAGTATAATTTTCATCTAGGTCTTTTAATACTACTGATAAATACACTTTGTTATTTTCAATAAGCATATCTCTCAAACCAATAAAGGTATAATTTTCACTTTCAAGAAATTGAATTAAGTTAGATTGTAATCTTTTTTGATCCAATTTTTTTGAATTAAAATTTTTTGTATCAAAAAAAATAAAATTTCCTTCTCCAGAAGCTACGACAGTCTCGTCACCTACAAAATCAAAGTAGTGAGCTCTTTTGGAATTTTGAATAGCTTGCCAACCATAACTAAGATCTAATCTTTTAAATGGCAAAAAAAATTCTCTTATATTATATTTAACTGCGTTAATCTCTGATTTAATATTTTTTGATTGAATTAATTCACCATTTAAACCTTGATCTATTTTAGCTTGTTGTTTTTTTTTTTATTTTATCTTCTGTTAATGAAATTCTGATTTTATAAATATGTTCCCTTAATTTATTTTTAAATTGTGTTGGGATGATATCTTTGACCTTTATTATAAACAAATTTTGTTTGTCATAATTTCCACTAGTTACTTTATAAGAAGTAAATAAAGTGATGAATAAAATTAATCCAAAAAAAATATATATAAATTTTTTCATTTAAAAAAAGCTATCTACAAATGCAATCTGTTTATTGTATATAGAAATATTGTTAAATTTTAAGTAAACTTTTAATATTTTTTGTCGCAAATACAAAATTATATTAAATTTTTAAATATGTCTGATTATAGAAATAAATATATATTCCAATGTAATAATAATTAATTATAGATATCCAATTATTGAAAAAATTTCCTGAAGGAACAAGGGGGAAAAGTAAAACCAATAACCCTATACTAATAATTTGAAATGATGATGTAATTAAATTTTTATTTCTTTCATACTTTAAATTTATAAATTTAAATATAATAAAAAATATTCCAAATAGATAAAATAAAATTCCGAACAAACCAAGTTCAGATAAAACTTGAAAAAAATAGTTATGAGGATGAGTTGAACAAATTCCTGTTGGTGGATCATAATTAACTCTTCTACAATATTGTCTAAAACCTTTTGGACCGTTGCCAAGTATTGGCTTTTCCTTAAATAATTTTAATGCAAGAATATAATGATTATGATGATCATCAGAAAAAACAACAAGGCTATCAAAAAATTCTCTCGCTTTATTTTTTAAACTTAATTCACTGGTGATATCTTTATTATAAGATTTTCTTTTACGAGGAGTAGTACCAATACTATGCTCTGGTTGATAATAACTATCTGTAAATTGAACAAAGGTCATATAAAAAACTTTAGTAAACACTTTTGTCTTTCCAAATTCAAAATAAGCCTCACAAATAATAAAGATAGTTAAAATAGATAAACATTTCAGAATAATTTTTCTAAAATTTTTTTCAAATAGCACCATAATTACTGCGAATAAAATTGTTAAAAAAAAAGGAGATCGACCTCCAGAAATATAAATAATTATAAAATAAAGGCTAAAAAAAATTATTAAATATACTTGTTTTTTTTGAATGTCCATTTTGGAAAATAACAATAATAAAAAAGTTAAAGGTAATAATTGAAGTAAAAAACTTCCAAGTATTAGTTCTTTTCCAAAAATTCCAGAAACTCGAGATTGTTGTATTTCCTGACCAAATAAGTTAGTTCCAAAAAAAAATTGAATTAAACTATCAAAAATTATAAAAAAAATTATCAATAGAAAATATTTGAAAAAATTCTTATTTATATCAGTTTCTTTATCAAAAAATTTTTCTAAAAAATAAAAAATTGCAATAGAAAATATTGCAAACCGAATATGCACTAAAGATGCAATTTTTAAATCCATATTATCTAGATTGATAATTCCACTTAGTGTGACCAAAAAAGAAAAAATAATTAAAAAGATGGACTTTAAATTTTTAAAATACACGAAGTTTTTGTTTATAAATATGAAACTAATTATTAAAAATGCTGTTAATAACTCAGTCACAGCTATACCAATTAAATAAGAAGGTAAAATCAAAAATAATGAATATAAAAATATTTTTGGAGTAATTAAAACTTTCATAATTTAAATTAAGATTAAAGATTAATTGCGATTTATGTTATAATTTAGATTATTATTAAATTATTTAATTAAAAGGAAATGAAAATTTCAATAATTACTGTTGTTAAAAATGGTCTTCCACTTTTAAAATCGGCAATAAAATCAATAAAAAATCAAAAAAAAATTGAAAATCTTGAGCATATCATAGTTTGTGCACCCTCAACTGATGGAACTGAAGAATATCTTGATACACTTTCTGACGTAAAAATTATCATAGATAAGGGCTCATCAACTAAATTTGGTTCAATAAATAAAGGGATAAATATTGCTTCAGGAGATATAGTGGGACTGCTTCATGCTGATGATATATTTTATGATGAACACACTCTATATAATATATCAAAAGAATTTTACGATAAAAATGATGTTGTTTATGGAAATGTTTTGTTTTGTGATAAAGAAAATATTTCAATAATTACTAGAGAATGGATTAGTTCTATTTTTAAAAAAAGAAAATTGTATTTTGGTTGGATGCCTCCGCATACATCACTTTTTGTAAGAAATGATATTTTAAAAAGTAATCTTTATGAGGAAAATTACCCAATATCTGGTGATTATTTGTTTTTATTAAAACTACTGTATAATCAAAAAATTAAAATAAAATATTTGAATAACTACATCACAATTATGAGAAATGGTGGAGATAGTACAAAATTAAGAAATTTTATCAAGAAGTTGAATGAAGATCTTAAAATAGCGAAAAAATTTTTTAAATTTCCGTATTTTGTAGTCTTAATGAAAATTATTTTAAAAATAAATCAACTTAAATTATTCAAAAAAAATCTTTCAAGTGATTACATTGATATATTAAAAGAGCAGGATTAATATAGTTTAGTTTTTAAACTTATATATGAATTTTTTTATAATATTTTATAGTTTTTTTTAGACCTAAATTAATATTTACCAATGGCTTCCACCCTAGCATTCTTTTAGCTTTTTCTATACTTGGATAAAGTCTTTTAATTTCATCCTTTCTGAATTTTATCATTCCGAATCTTGGCTTTCCATGACCAATTATTTTACAAATTTTAAGAATTAATTTTTTTATTTTAACAGGTTTTCCCGAGCCAATGTTAAAAATTTCACCGCTTGAATTTTTATTTTTTAAAGTTTTAAATATTGCCGCAAGAAGATCATCAATATATAGAAAATCTCTATATTGTAATCCACTTGAACAATCAAAATTATCATTTTTTAAAGCATTAGAGATAGTTATAGGTATCACTCTATTAGGGTCTTGTTTTGGTCCATAAACTAAATACAACCTCAGAATTGAAACAGGAAAATCAAATTTTTTTTTTAATTTTAATAAAAATTTCGTACTAAGTAGCTTTGAAGTTCCATAGATGGAATAAGTTTTTTGTTTATTTAAATTATTTTCTTTTTGTGGAGAGCTTATTTTTCCATATTCAATACTCGATCCAATTTGTATAAATTTTTTAATTTTTGAATTTAAAAAAAATAATGATAAATTCTTACAACCTCTATAATGACTTTCTAAAGTTTTTTTTTTATTGGAATGATCAACATAACCAGCAAGATTAACCACGAAATCAAAATTTGAATTAGAATTCAATAATTTGAATAATTTTTTTTTTTTTGAGATATCACAAAAAAGATATCTGACTTTTTTTATTTTTCTATTTTTTTTTGGTTTTTTTGTAGACAGGCTTGTTACTAAAAAATTCTTTTTTAAACATTTAAGTGCTAAATGATATCCTATAAATCCTGTTCCACCAGTAATTAAAATTTTTTTTTTACTCAAAATAACTTTTTTGTTTAATCTTTTTTTCAAGTATAACCTTATCCCTTAAAGTATCCATGCATTGCCAGAAACCATTATATTTATATGCTAATAATTGTTTTTTTTTGGTGGCTAAAGAAAATGGTTCTTTTTCTAAAAAAGTTTTATCATTTTTTATTAAATCAATAAATTTAGGCTCTATTACAAAAAAACCACCATTAATCCAGCCTGTATCCAAAGAACTTTTTTCTCTAAAAAATTTCACTACTTTTCCACTAATTTTTATTACACCAAATCTTGCTGGGGGTCTTACAGCTGTTAAAGTAACCATTTTTTTATTTCTTTTATGAAAATTATAAAGTTTTTTTAAATCAATATCAGAAAGACCATCTCCATAAGTTAATAAAAAAGTTTCATTAAGAAATTTTTTCAATCTTTTTAATCTACCTCCGGTCATTGTATTTTTACCTGTATCGATTAAGTGGATTTTAATCTTTTTATTTTTTTTTTTGTTGTTAAAATAGTTTCTTATAACTTTGCCTTTATAACCTAGAGCAATATAAAATTCCTTATGTCCATAACTGTAATAATGATCAATAATTCTTTGAATTATTGGTTTCCCACAAATTTTTATCATCGGTTTTGGAATGGTCTTTGTATATTCTGATATTCTTGTGCCCAATCCACCTGCTAATATTACAACTTTCATATTTTTATTTTAGATCTCTTGTTATAAATTTTTATATATTCTTCAATTTGATTAATTGATATTTTTTTTTTATTTTTTTGGTAAAAATTTCTATACCAAATAGTTGTCATTTTAATTGTTTCCTCAAAATTTAGTACACATTTCCATTTAAGTATTTTTGAAGCTTTATTACTATTTAATTTGAGCAAGCTGCTTTCAAAAAAAGTTTGTGATTTTTTAACTTTCCAATTTATTGAGGGCCAATACTTTTTCATTTTTTTTACACATTCAATAACTTTATAATTTTTTTTGGTGTTTGGGCCAAAATTGAATGCTTCGCCATTCAAATTTTTATTTTGTTTTAAATTAGCTGCGAGAATTATATATCCCATGATTGCCTCGAGTACATGCTGCCAGGGTCTTGTAGAATTTGGATTCCTTATTATAACTTTTTTATTTTTTGACCAGGCTTTAACACAATCGGGTATTAATCTGTTTTCTGACCAGTCTCCACCTCCAACAACATTTCCTGCCCTAGCAATAACAGTAGATAAATTATTTTTTTTAAATAAAAATGAGTCCATGTATGATCTAATTACTATTTCAGCAGCAGTTTTAGATGCACTATAAGGATCTTTACCACCTAAAAGGTCGGTTTCTTTATACCCAGTTTTTTTCTCAATATTTTTGTAAACTTTATCACTTGTAATTAAGACAACTACAACTTTTTTTTTATAGTCTCGTAATGCATCTAGGATATTTAAAGTCCCAAAAGTGTTTGATCTCCATGTCTTAACAGGATTTAAGTATGATTTTTTTACTAGTGCTTGGGCAGCTAAATGAAATATAAAATCTGGTTTATAATCAAAAATTATTTTTCTAATCTTATCTTTATTTGATATATCTACTTTTATTGACTTAAATTTTTTTAAATTTTTATAAATCTTAAAATGTGATGGATTTGTAGGTACACTATCGGAAACTCCAAGGATTGTGGCCCCAAAATAATTTAATATCAATGATAACCAAGAACCTTTAAAACCTGTATGACCTGTGATCAAAACTCTTTTTTTATTAAATATCTTTTTTAAATTGATCTTTTTCATTTTATAAATCCTTGGTAGACGGGCTGTCTTTGATCCAATTAAATTTTTTAATTGGGGTTTTCCACCCATGTCCATATACATATTTTAAATAATCTTCGTAGTTAACTGGAACAGAAATTTTTAGATTTTTAAAATCTATTTTTTTGAATTCTTTTAAAAGTTTTAAGGGTTGGGTATAACCTGCGGTTTTGTAAAAAAAATCTTTCTTTATCAAAATTTTTTTTAACAATTTAAATATTGGCTGAATAAATTCGAGTTTATTTATGACAAACATTAATTTGCCCTTATAATCTTTGGCCATCGAAAGTGCGTCTATAATTTTGCAAATCAAATTTTTAGGAATAAACCATTTTACGTAAGCTATCTCTTCTGAATTTGAGAATTTTTTGTGATAGATATTAATGTCAATCTCTCTTCCTCCTGTTTTGACGAAAGTCAAAAGATCATCATCTATCAAGTATTTTTCTTTAAGTTTATAGTCATTTTTAAACATTATTAATTTTAGTTTTTCTTTAAGGTTTTTCTCTTCCCAAACGGCAATATCAATATCATGATCCCAGGGAATTAAATCTTTATCTCTGACAATACCTAAGAGTGTGCCATGGCACACCCAATAACTAATTTCATTTTTATCAAGTAAATTAATAATTTCAATTAAGTTTGGATCTATTTTTTTTTTGCTATCAGTCTTAGAATACATGGGTTTTCCTTTTTAAATTTCGCAAAATTTTTTGATTCCTTAAAGTATGAAATTTTAAAATGTTTAGATAATCTTCTTTTAATCTCTTTAGGATCTATAAATCTTCTATAATGTGTATCAACAAATTCATGCTTGCCAACTTTCTTACCCTTGCCGTAAATATCATCTTTAATAGTTCTACATTCTATAAATATGTATTCTAATTTTTTTTGCTTATGAAGTGAATTTAATAGTTTTTTTTCATCTGAATAATTAATCGAGTGTAAAGTAAATCTTGAATACACGCTAAAAGGAAAATCAAAATCTTTGTATGTAAAAAAACTACAAAAGTTTTTATTTATGAATTTATTTCTAAATTTTTTAAAATTTTTTTTATTTTTTTTTATCGCACTATAAGATTTGTCAATACCGATCGAATTTATTTTTTTTTTATTAAAAAAAACTGTATCTCTTCCATTTCCACAACCTATATCATAAATAGTTTTATTGTAATTTCTCAATTTAGATACACAAAATTTTGCGAATAAAGTTGGTTTGCTAATATGTTTTTTTTTATAAAAGTTATTCCAATAATTCTTATTTATATCTTTTTTCATTTTTAAAATAATTTTTTAAAATTTTTTTTCTTAAAATTGTGCTACTAATATTTTTTGTTCGAGGAAATATTTTTAAATGACTTTTTTTAATTTTATTTGAATTATCATTTCCATGTACTAAAAGGTGGATTTTATTCTTTTTTAAAAAATTTTCATTTATATGAAATTTTGATTTGATGACTTTGTTTACATATCGAATTGATTCAATTAATTCTTTTCTATGTTTAAAATTCAATTCAGGACTGAAATGTTTATGTTTTTTAATTTCATTATCTGATGTTAATGCAACAATAACTTTTCCGAATTTTGAAGCTTTTTTAAGAAGTCTAATGTGCCCGTAGTGTAAAATAGAACAAGACATATCTACTAAGATATTTTTTTTTCTAATCATTATAAATTAATTTGTTCCAGGTATTAAATTAAGAATTTCTTTTATACTTAAAAGTTTTTTGTCTGCCTCTTTTGAGCGATTTTTTTCTAGAATTGTTTTGGCTACATGCTGCATTGCAGGATAAGATGCTCTTAGCATATGGTTCGCATATATTACTATGTTGAAGCCATTCTCGTACAAAGTTTTCTCTGAAATCTGGTTGTAACTTGATGGAACTGAAACTAGTGGAATCTTTTTATAATTTTTTCTAAAAACTTTGGAAAAAGCTATTACCTCCCTCGGATTTTTTGATTTGCTGTGTATCATTATTCCATCAGCTCCTGCTTCTATATATGAGTGGGCTCTGGAAATAGCATCGTTGAGTCCTTTACCTAGTATAAAACTTTCAATTCTTGCTATTATCATAAAATCATCACTTATCTGAGCTTTTTTGCCCACTGAAATTTTTTCTGAAAATTTAATTTTTCCTTCTTGGGTTTGTCTTGATGTATCATTTAATAATGAATTTTTTTTTAAACCTTTTTTATCCTCAATTATTAAAGCTGAAATACCTAACCTTTCAGCAGACTTAATTCTCATTTCAAAATGTTCAACTTTTCCACCAGTATCACCATCCATAATTAAAGGTTTGGTAGTAACTTCGAAGATTTGATCAACCCCATTAAGTCTTTGAGAAAAATCTAATGATTCATTGTCTGGCTTTCCCACAACTGTGGAGTCGGTAAGTGAGCTAGACCAAAAACCATCAAAACCGATCTTTTTACCTTTTTTTTCAATTAGCGTATTTTCTCCTATTATAGCTGACAATGGACTGTGTGCTTCTAGAAATTTAGAAATTTTGTTACTCTCTATTGTTCTTCTCAATAAACTTCTTCTGATATCGGGTGTTACAGAAATTTCATTTAAATGATTTATAAGAGCAGAGGAGGATACACCTTTTGTGTAAGGAATCTCAATGAGCTTACCTCCATAAGATTTCATAATTTTCAAAACCTTTCTTCTTATTTCACTCATATGTCCGGTTTTCCAATCATCTCCGTGAACTAAAAAGTCAGGTTTTAAACTTTTTATATTTTTAGAATAATCCCATTCATTTTGTACAATAACTGATTTAACACCTTTAAAATTTATTAAGATTTTTTTTCTCTGTTCAAAGTTTAGATATGGTATCCTTTTGTGTTCAGCAACCGCTTTATCTGATAACAAACCAATTATGATATCTCCGTATTTTCTGGCTGTCTCAAGTAATTTCATATGTCCATGATGAATGGAGTCAGCTGTAAGAGATATGTAAACAGTTTTTTTCATTTGTTCAATTATTGAACATATCTATTTTTGTTCGAAAGTAAATATTTAAGTTCAATTTCTATATATATTTTTCTTTTATTATCTTTTTATTCATCAATATCTAAAAAATCGATTATTTTTCCTTTTGCATTTTCGCCTAAATGAGCTTCTCCAATATGACAAACGATTGATCCAGGTAATTTTATTCTTGGTTTATAGAGAATTACTTTTGATGAATTTGAAAAAATTTTTTTATTAACATACGTACATAAAAATGGCTGATTTTTTTTGGGATAAATTAAATAGTCTTCAAATTTTCTTATCATTTTCTTTTTATTTTGAATTACAGATTTTTTATAATAATTATATTTCTTTAAAACTTTCTCTAGAGATTGAATAGTGTGGTATGGTCCAGTCATTCTTTTTTGCTCTAAATTTTTTATGTCAAGAACAAATGTATTTACTTTATTAGTTGGATTAATATTATAACAAACAAAGCATGCGCCTGTTAATCCAAATAGACCCTTGCAAGAACTGAAGGAAATTACATCTGCTAAATGGTGATTAGATTCTAATCCAATCGATGCTGTTGCATCAAGAGCGAGCTTGGATTTTGTTCTTTTGGTAAGTTGTTTTAAATCCGTTATCGGTATTTTTAAACCACGACTGGTTTCAGTTGAGCAAGCCCAGATCCAATCATATTTTCCCTTGATTTTATCTAAATTTTTCCAATTTACTTTTGTTACAGATTTAATTTTTTTATTATTTTTTTTAATTAAATTCGATATTTGAAAGAGTCTATCGGAATAATAACCAGTTGATACAATTAAAATTTTACCTTTGAAAAAGTTTAAGGCAACTATTTCCAAAGCAGTACTTCCCGATCCCTGTGTAGTAATAATTTTTTTTAATCCTGATATTTTTTTAAGTTTTTTTATAACACTATTGTAAGTTTTGTTATACTCATTATCCCCTCTTCCAAAACAAGGACCTAAATTAATTATATTGCTATCAATTATACTGGCAGGACCAGCTGTAAATATAATTTTATTATCATTTTTTTGTTTTATGAGATTTTTAATCATCTTTTTCATTTATCTTTCCATAAATTTAGATTTAATAAAATTTAATTTTTTTGGTCTTCCTAGATTTTGAATAGTTCCTAATTTAATTTTAACTTCTAAAAGTGAAGGTCCTTTTGATTTTAAAAAATTAGAAATAGTTTTCTTCATAATTTTTTCATTATCTAAAAAGAAATAATTTTTATATCCACAACTCTTAGAAAGTTTATTTAAATCTAAATTTTCTAGATTGGTTTTTTGACCTCCAACAGACTCGTGTGATCTATTATTTAAAATTATATGTTTAAAATTTTTAAGCTTTTTAAAACCTATGGTGGTTAAAGAACCCATGTGCATTGACAAAGATCCATCCCCATCTAAACAGATAATGTTTCTTTTATTGTTCATTGCAACTCCTAAAGTTACCATTGAAGCATGACCCATTCCCCCAACCATATAAAAATCATTTCCTTGATAATGTGTATTCTTAAATTTTCTTATTTGAAACAATTCTCTTGAAGTATAACCTGTTGTAGAAATAATTTTACTTTTTAAATTTACTTTGCCTAACAAATAATTTAGAAAAGTTTCTCTTTTAATTCCACTATTAAATTCTTTTTTACTTTTTTTATAGGATTTTTTATCAAACAAAATATCTTTTTTAATCAAACATGCTACTGGACATTTAAATTTTTTTGAAAATTTAATTAAATTTTCGAGTTTTTTAAAGTCTTTGTACGTTTTAACTTCACAAAATTTGATGTTTAATAATTTTAATAACTTTCTTGTTATTTTGCCTTTTACCTCATGCTGTGGCTCATCTCTAGTGCCAGGAGCTCCCCTCCAGCCAATTATTAAAAGAATTGGTATTGAATAGACTTTTTGATGCGCGATAGAGGCTAATGGATTTATAGCATTTCCCAATCCTGAATTTTGCATGTATGCACAAGCTAATTTACCAGTGGAAAGATAGTGTCCAATACAAACGGAAATAGCAGACCCCTCGTTAGCAGTGATTAAATGTTTTTTATTTAATTTATCAAAATATTCTTTCGTTTTCTTTAGTATGCTATCTGGAACACCTGCAAAGAAATCAATATTCTTTTTTTTTAAAAAACTAAATAATTTTTTTACTTCTATCATATTAGATGTTTGTTAAAAATTTTGTCCATTTGTTTATAGGGTCATCTTGTAAATTGCAGAAGTTTTTTTTAAATTTATATATAGTATTTTGGACTCCATTTGATAACCACCATTTATCTATTTGATACCAATTTTCATTTATATGTGCTGTTGCATCTTCAATATTTTTAAATACTATTTTATTTTTCACTAAATCTTCTTGTAAAGATTTTACATTACCTTGTAAGGGGGCTTTTTCGAAATCATTAATTAAAACTGTTGGACCTGTAATTATGGACTCTACAAAAGCAGTTTTCATGTACGGGCAAATTACCAGTTTTGACTTATTGATATATTTATAAAAAACATTTTTTTTGTTAACAAATTTTTCTTCAATTGTATTTCTTATTGTTTCTTGCATTTCTACATCGTGCTCACCTGAGGGTAAGTAAAAAAAATTTTTGTAAATCTCTTTATTTAGTAATTTTTTTAGATTAATTGCATTATCAAGGTTGAGACGCAAATTGTCATTTTCCCCAGTTCCGATATACGAAGGAAATAATGTTATGTTTTTTTCAAGATAAATAAGAAATTTTTTATCAGATCTCGAACATTTAAAATTTATTAATTTACCTGGTGGTAACTGAATATCTTTATCTTTGACAGGAAGAGTCCAGGTAAATTTTTTATCAACTATTGTGTTTTCAAATTGTAGATCAGGGCAATACTTTAACTGGTTACCACCTCCATGAGAAGTTGAAAAAAATTTTGTTTTGTTTGTAATTACATTTCTAGCTAACCAAAATTTAAAAACTTCATTATAGAAGTGAAGATAAGAAGATAATATAATTTTCGGTTTAAATTTAATTTTATGAGATTCTTGGTTAATTAAATCGTAAGCTTCTAAAAAACATTTTGGTATATCATGCTTTATATTTTCATTTAAGTATTTGAGGAAAAGATCATCTTCTTTATCTATAAAGTTAATTTTATTTCTTTTTTCTCTGTCGATCTTTACGTGACTTAAATTAATATGATCAAATTGGTAATTAAATTTGTAGTAATAAAAACTAGGAAATTGAAAAAGTTTTAGACTTATTTTAAAAAAATTTTTAAATTTAAAAATTTTTCTGTCAATAAAAATATTGTTAAATTTTGAAAAAAAAGAACTCAGATAATCTATAGTATTAGGCAAAAATTTTTTTTTAGTTTTTGATTTTTTTTTATAATAATTTTTAGCAATAAATTTATTTTGATTTATTTCTTTTGAGATAAAATTAATTTTCTTTCCATTATTAGTTAAAAAAATTAATATTTTTTTGAATATTTGATAATTAAAAAATTGATCAGAACTCAGTAGATTGTAATAATCTATGGTATATGATGGTATTTCGATTTTATCAATTTTTATATCAGTAAAAATTAAATTAGAATCTTTTTCCAAAGCTTTCTCGACCAATCTCCACCTATATAACTCACCAGGAATATAAGAAATTAACCAAGGTAAGGTTAGTATATTCCAATATCTGTCTGGAAAATTTTTATTGTGAAAATTATTTAGATATCTACTAAGTTTTTTTGCATAGCTATCTAAAATGTTTTGAGACAAAAAATAATCCTTGCTTAAATTTTTATTGTTTCTCCATGGACATGACAATAAATCACTTTTATTATTTTTTTCATTATCCAAACACCAGTCTCCTGCTAATATTTTTTTATTAGAGATGTGAAAATTATTATCAATCGACGTGGTGATAAATTGTGAATTTTTGTTATCCAACATCACTTTTTTTAAAATTACCTGTTGCTCCAGTAACTAATATTGTTTTATCATTCATGACTTAATTCCTATTTTTTTTGTTTGATTTTTTTCCTCTATTACAATTGAATTTTCAATTCTTAAAATTCTTGAACAGTATTTTAAGGATTTCACATTATGAGAAATTGCAATTACAGTGATGTTTCGTGAAAGTTCCCTAACGAGATCTACTAAAACTAGCTCTGTTTTTTCATCTAGTGCATTGGTAGCCTCATCAAAAACTAATAAATCTGGTTTATGATAAAGGGCTCTCGCTATACCTAATCTCTGAAGCTCTCCCCCACTAATTCTTACACCTTTCTCACCCACAATTGTTCTAAGTCCATCAGGAAGTTTATCTGTAAATTCTTTAAGCTGAGATTTTCTTATGCATTCTTCCACTGAATTTATATCAATTTTATTTTCCTCTAATCCATAAGCTACATTATTGATGATTGTATCATCCATCAGAAAAATTGACTGAGGGACATAACCTACATTTTTATAAAATGTTTCGATTTTTCCAGATGAGGGCTTGTGTAAACCTAATAATAAATTTATAAGAGTCGATTTTCCAGAACCAGTCTTTCCTACAACTCCAACAAAATCTTTTTTAAAAATGTTTAGATTAATATTCTGTAAAGTTAATTTGTCTTTGCCTGGATATTCAAAATAAACATTTTTAAAAGAAATTATTTTATTTTCATTTTGTTTATTTTGCTGATTAAAATCCTTCATATTTATAATGTTATCTTCACTTGAAAAAATTTTGTCTATAGTCTCCACATACGCCTGGCCGTATTTTACTTTCTGTAAACTTGATAGAATTCTATTAAATGATGGCATAAGTCTTATTGAAGATATTCCAAATAAACTTAATATTAGGAAAATTTCAGAATCTGGTTTTCCACTTAATTTGAGATAAATTATAAATACCACTAAGGAAAAAACAAAAAGCGTTTCAATCAAAAATCTTGGTAAATTGGTCATCACATTGACATAAAACATCGCTCTAAATCTTTCTGAGGTTATTGAAAAATATTTATTTAAAAAATAATTAATTCTTTTAAATATTTTTATTTCTTTAATACCTCCATAACCATGGGAAAGTTCTAAAAATCTTTGTTTATCTAAATTTTGGACTTTTTTTCCCCATCTCATCGAGGAGTTCTTAATTAAAGAAAATGCTAGATAGCTCAGAATTGTTAAAAAGGCTAAGCTGATTAAGAAACCTTTTGGTTCAATAAAAAGCATCAGGCTAGATAGAAAAAGTATAACTAATATTTCTGATATAATTATAAAAGTATGCCCAATTGTGTCTTTATATCTATCTGCTACTTCTACAGAGTGAAAAGTTAAGTTAGAGGTATTATTATTAATATGAAACTTATAATCTTTGTTTAAATACTTTTGATATATATTATTTGACAATCTTGATCCAAGAGTATTAATTAAATGAGAATTAAACCAACTAAAAGCAAACAAAATTAAATTTTTCAATAAAAATAAAATAATAATAAGAATAAATGGCAAAAAAGGGCTTACCGACTCAAAAAACTTCACTATATCATTTATGTTAATATTTAAAAAATTCATATCTGTAACAATCTGGTTCTTAAATAAAATTGCAACAAAAGGTAAAATTAAACTTATTCCTAACATTTCAAGAAAAGCACCAATCAAGCTAAAGAACAGTGCCACATAAAGTAATTTCTTTTCTCTATTAGTAAGGTGTTTGGGTATTTTTAATAAAAATTTCATTTAATTTAATTTTTTAGCTTGAATTAATTTTAGTTTTAAAACTTTGTTAACTGCATTGATATCAGTATTATTTAGTGATTGTTTGCTATATGTGATCACATTAAAATCTATTTTTTATTTTTTTCCTTTTCATATTCATTTTTAAGTTCGTCATACTCGTTCATTTTTCTTTTCATAAATCTAACAGTTAATTTTGTTTTTTCCGCAATACCCTTTGGCGTGATAACGTAAAGATAATTTAGTTTTGACTTATTCTTCTTAAAGTTTTCAATTTTAATAAGACCTTTTACTTTTAATGCTTTCATGCAATAATTTAGCTTACCTAAGCTAAAACCAAGATGTTTCGCCAATTCCCTTTGAGGGGTACCTGGCTCTTTATGGATTTTTCTCAGTAAATTAAACTGATCTGGGTCGTCATTATTCATATATGTTCAAATATTGAACATTTTTACCCAATAAACCATGTTTTGTAAAGAATAAATCGATAAATACTAAAATTTATAATTTATTCTTTGCAAGGTTAAAAAAATTACTATATTGTTCAATTATTGAACAAAATAAAAAAGTACTCTTTTTTAACTTATATATTGCAGAGTTGAAAAATATTTTCTGTTATTAAAAATTTAAAAATAAAAAACTATTGTGAGAAATTAAATTGATTGACTTAAAAAAAATAATAATAGGATCATCAAATTTTTTTTACAACTTAGGTAAAAATAAGTTTTTCCCAATTTGTGGGAGCTGAAGCTATTACAAAAACGGCCAGTAGTAGAAGTTCTAAATCAATTTATTTATTTTAATTTTTAATTACATATACTAAAAAGTTTATCATGATCAAAAAGTCTTATTATCGACCAGATATTGATGCCCTTCGTGGATATGCGATATTATTTGTCGTTCTTTATCATGCAAATTTTGAACTATTTAATATTTATATTTTTTCTGGAGGATTTATTGGAGTTGATATTTTTTTTGTAATTACGGGTTTTTTAATTACAACAATCTTATTAGAGGAATATAACAATAATCAATCTATTAATGTATTAAATTTTTATGAAAGAAGAGTTCGAAGATTAATACCTGCGTTACTTGTAATAATACTTCTGGGGACAATACTTTCATATTTCGTTCTTGATCCAACAAAATTAAAACATTTTTCCGAGTCTGTATTCGCATCACTTGGATTTATAGCAAATATATATTTTCATTATTTTGGAAATATTTACGGTACAGAAACTGGTTTGATGAAGCCATTACTACATTTATGGTCTCTAGGTGTAGAAGAACAATTTTATATAATTTTACCCATAGGTCTTCTGATCATTCTTAAATATTTTAATAGGTTTTCATATTTATTATTAGCACTAGCTTTTATATTGAGCTTAGGTTTTGCTTATTATGCTTCAACTAAGCACCCTATGTTTAATTTTTGGATGTTACCATCAAGAGCATGGGAGGTTTTAGCTGGTGCTATAGTGGCTTTTTATCTTATTAAATATAAAATTACTTCTAATGAAATTATTATAAATATAATTAAATGTATAAGTTTATTGACTCTAATATTTTGTATATTTTTCTTCAATATTCAATTTAAGCACCCTGGATTAATAACTTTGATACCAATTACAGCCACTATGTGTTTAATATTATTTGGTAACCAAATTAAATTTGGAAAAATTGATGAAATTTTATTTAACAAATCTTTAATTTTTTTGGGTAAAATTTCTTACTCACTTTATCTTTGGCATTTTTTGTTATTTTCAATATTTAGAAATTCACGATTTGATGAAACTAATATATCTAAATTTTTATTGATAATATTGTCTTTATTTTTATCTTATTTAACTTTTTTATTTATAGAGAAAAAATTTAGAGACAAAACATATAGTTTTAAAAAGACAGGAAAATTTATAATTATATTATTAATTCCAATTATTACATTAAACGTTTTTTATCTAAAAAATGAAAATATTTTAAAAAAATATTACACCATTGATGAAATTAATTTAACAGAGTGGAAAGATACAAGTTGGATGACAAGAAATATCAAGAAATTTAATAACAAAAATTTTTTAGCCAACAATAAAAAAAATGTCTTAATAGTTGGTAACTGTCATGGTGAAGACATTTTTTTTACATTTGTATTAGATAAAGAAAGATATAAAAATTATAATTTTGTAATGCATCCAAGAATAGAAATCAGTCAATTTAATAATATAATGAAGAATAAACCAAATTTATATAAAAAAGCAGATATAATAATATTTGCTACAAAATGGAGAACCAAAACTGAAAGTCAAAATGGTTCCAATGATTTTTCAGATCTTGATAAAACTATTAAAAAAATCAAGAAAGATAATAAAAAATTAATTATTTTTGGACCCAATCCTGAATTTAAATATACGCTGAATAAATATCGTTTTACTAAAATATACTTAACTAATTACAAAAAAAAATTGATTGAAAAAGGCACGATAAATTTATCCAACACAGAATTGATAAATTTAGAAAAATTATATTATTCTCAATATAAGAATAATAGAGATATTATTGAAACCAATCAAAAACTCAAAAATATTTCAAAAAAAAATAATATTAAATTCATAGATTTAACATCAATGGTTTGCGACAAGGATAAAAAAGTTTGTAAATTTAGGTCAAATAAAAACAAAGATGAAATTTTTAGAGATTATGGAAGATTCTCAATGACAGGTTTATCTTATTTTGGAAATAAATTTTATAATGATAAAGTGCTTAAATTTTAGTAATTTTTCAATAATTAACTTTTATTTTAAATAAAAAAATATTATATTTTGTTCAATTTTTGAACATTTTGAAGAATTTATGGAAATAAAAAACCTAAAGTTGTTAGACTGCACTTTAAGAGATGGTGGGTATTACAATAATTGGAAATTTAAAATTAAGGATGCCAATAAATATCTTAAACAAATTTACACAGCAGGAGTTGATGTAGTTGAGATTGGCTTTAATTTCTTCGATAAGGACTCTAAATACGGCAAATTTGCTTATGCTAATAAAGAATTGGCTAAAAAACTTGTTAAATCAAATAAAACGAAATTAGCAATCATGATTAATGGAACTGATTTTTTTAAAATAAAAGGTAATTACAAAAAATATCTAAATAAAAATTTTAAAAATGAGAAATTGCACTATCAGATTATTAGGATAGCTGCACATTACAGAGATATTGAAAATATTTTAAAATACATAAAACATCTAAAAAAATTAAATTACAAAATTTGTTTCAACTTGATGCAAATTAATAACATTTCTAACAAACAACTTGAAAACTGTTTAAAAAAACTTGCTAAAACTGAAAGTGTGGATGTCTTTTATTTTGCAGACTCTTTTGGAAATTTGAAACCAAGTAATATTAAATCAATATGTAAAGTTATCAAAAAAAACTGGAAGAAAGAAATTGGTATTCATGCGCATGATAATTGTGGCCGAGCTCTTAGAAATTCACTTCAAGCCTTTAAAGATGGTGTGACTTGGATTGATGGCACTATTCAAGGTATGGGTCGGGGAGCTGGAAATGTAAAAACTGAAAGTTTATTAAAACAATTTGAATATTTAAAATACAATCCAACAGGCGTTAATAATATTTCAAAAAAATATTTTTTAAATCTAAAAAAAAAATACAAATGGGGAAAATCAAATTATTATAAGATAGCTGCTAATTATAATATTCATCCAACCTACATCCAAATGCTACAGAACGATAATAGATACTCAGCATCTGAGAAGCTTGCTTCTATAAATTCTTTGAAAAAAATTGTTTCAACTAGTTATGATCCTAGGATACTAGAAGAAACATTTATAAATAATAAAAAATTTAAAGGTAAATGGGACGCAACAAATTGGTGTTTAAATAAAGATGTTTTAATACTTGGTCAAGGTCCAAGTCTTAATAATAAAAATAATATAAAAAAAATAGAAGAACATATTCTCAAAACAAAATCTACTGTTATTGCAATTAATCTTAACAAATATGTATCCGAAACTCTTATCGATTATTATGTTTCTGCTAATGAGATTAGAATTCCGCTAGATCAATACAAATATGATAATTTAAAAAAGCCCATAATTATTCCAAAGTTTAAATTAGAGAAATTAAAAAAGAAAATTAATAAAGTAAAATTCCTTGATTATGGTGTGGTTGTTAGAAATAATAAATTCGAATTTTATAAAAATTTTTCTGTAATACCTTTTAATCTTACATTTGCTTATGCTGTGGCTTTAGCCTTACAAGGGAAAGCTAAAAAAATTTATTTTGCTGGTTTTGATGGATACAAAAAAAATCATCGTCTTTCAAATGAGATGCAAAAAACAATTGATATAATTTTAAAATCAAATAAATCGTTGAAATTAGCTTCATTGACTAAAACTAAGTATAGTTTTTAAAAAATTAATGCAAAGAAACTCTGATTTTATAGTTGTAATACCAGCCAGATATGGATCGAAAAGATTCCCTGGTAAACCTCTAAAAAAAATTTTGGGAATACCAATGATTATAAGAACTTGTTTGCAATGTCTCAAAATTGTAAAAAACTCTCAATTGATTGTTGCTACTGACGATATAAAAATTAAAAAATGTTGCGAAAAGTATTCTATTAACTCAATTTTAACCTCAAAAAAATGTAAAACAGGCACTGATAGAGTTGCAGAAGTTGCAAAAAAAATTAAGGCAAGAAATTATATAAATGTGCAAGGAGATGAACCCATATTTAATCCAGATGATCTAAGTAGAATGTTAAAAGAGTCAAAACGGAATAAAAATAAGATATTACTTGGATACACCAAAATCAAAAATAGAATTAATTGTAATAATATAAATATTCCAAAAGTTGTTTTTGACAAAAACGAAAATTTACTTTACTCATCAAGATCTACAATACCATCTTCAAAAAAAAATAAAAAATCTCCATGCTGGCGCCAAGTTCTGGTATATTCATTTCCTAGATCAAAAATATTAAAATTTTATCAAATTAAAAAAAAAACAACACTAGAAAAAATTGAAGATATTGAAATTTTAAGATTTTTAGAAATTGGGTTTAATGTAAAGTTGGTAAAAATGTCTAACAAATCCTATCCGGTAGATACAAGGAAAGATCTTTATCAAGTAGAAAAATTTTTAAGTAAAAAAAAAATTAACTTAATATTATAAATAAAAAGAAAATTAATTTTTTACTTGAGCTATAATTTTTTAATTTTAATTTCTTTTCCAGAAATTTCTTTTCTTAAATACATGTCGACAATTTCATCATTAAAGGTTTTATAAATTATTTCCAACATATGAGGTTTCCAATCAGACTTTTTAAATAGTTTGCCTCGTGTTTCTAGAGATTTATCAATTTTTACCGGAGTATTTTTTTTAATTCTTTGTCTGAGGTGTAAAAAAACTTTTTTTAAATCACGCATAGCTGCTAAAATTGCTTCAGCTGCAACATCGTGCATTGAATAACCAAATCTTAATTTTGGTTTATTTTGATGGATAATTTCTCCCGTATCAATTTTAAGATTTTTGTTATCAACATTTTTGTTTAAAAGGTGATATGTAGTGCCTGCCATTTGTGGTTCTAATAAAAGAAATGGCCAAAACATCGTTATTGAACCTTTGTAATGCGGAAGAAGACCTAAATGTAGATTAAGAATATATTTTGGTAAAATTTTTAAATATTCTTTTTTTAAAATTGGGATTCCACTCGTGAAACATAAATCAATTTTATTTTTTTTGAAAAAATTTTTATCTTTAAAAATTTTGTTTAGATCATTTATGAATTCAACTTTTTTTTGATGAAAATTTTCTTTTATTGTAAATTTGAATCTTTTATTTTCCGCTTCAAACCTTTTATTAAAATGTAATTTCCATAATTTTTTTAATCTTATTCTTAGTTTTTTTGGAGCTTTAGGGATTTCCGGCTCTTTTTTTTTTACAACATAAATTTTGATTATCTTTACAAAACTTATTTTTGAAAAATACTCTAGAGCAACTTGGTTTCTTTTATGATCAGTGCATATAATTATAATGTTCATTATTCACAATTTTTTTTTTTTTTAAAAAAGACATTAATTAAATCACACACTTTAACTTGTTGTGAATATTTAAGGTTTGTATAATAAGGTAAACTTATTAATTCTTGAGCAACATTGTTTGTTATTTGCATTGATCCCTTTCTATCTTTTTTAAATAATGAATAAATATGATTTGGTGTCCAATGCAGTCCTGTTAAAATATTTTTTTTTCTTAAAAATTTTCTTAAATTATCTCTGTGTTGTTTTTTTACTCTTATATAATAAATAAAAGGAACTACATTATTAAAATCACTATTTGGTATTTTAATATTAGAATTATTTTTAAAAAGTCTATTATAGTTTTTTGCTAATTTTTTTTTTTTAGTTAATATTTGTTCTATTTTTTTCATTTGCTCTATTCCTATTGCTGCATGAACATTTGTCATTCTGTTCTGCAAGCCGACTAGTTGAACGTCAGATATAATTTTTTTTTTACTTGAAAACGCAACGTTGGGTTGAACTGCAAAACCTAATTGCCTGATAGCTTTTAATTCATTTAACTCTTTTTTTGTATTAACTACGATTGCACCACCATCAATGCTTGTTATAGTTTTAATAGGATCAAAACTAAACATCACAATGTCTGTAAAAGTACCAACTCTTTTATTTTTATAAACAGATCCAAAAGAATGTGCAGCGTCTTGTATTATTCTTATTTTTTTGTATTTTTTTTTAATTTTATGCAGTGCTTCATAATCAACCAAATTACCAGAGTAGTCGACTGCAATAATAGCTTTGGTTTTTTTATTTATAAGTTTAGAGGCTTTGTTTACGTCCAAACAAAGTGTTTTTTCTTCAACGTCACAAAAAACAGGTTTTGCTCCTATAAATTTAATTGCTTGAGCCCCAGCAATAAAATTCAGTGAAGGTAAAATAACCTCATCACCTCTATTTACCTTGGCTATCATCAGGCTCATTAATAAAGCATCACTACCTGTGCTAACACAACAAACAAATTTTTTTTTATTTTTTAAAAACTTTTCTAGTTTTTTTTCAAATATCTCGACATAAGAACCCAATCCTAGCCAACCTTCTTTTAAAACCTTTGTTACAGAACTAATCTCCTTGTTATTTAAAGTAGGCCATGAAACAGGAATATTTTTCATTTTTTTAATTTTTACTTTGAAAGACTAAACGTTACATCTATCACATGGTTTTTTATTAATTCTATTATTGTTTAGATGTAGCTCCCTGAGGTCGTTAAATTTTTTACTATTCCAAATATTTTTTATACTATTATTGTTTACGTTTCCCGGAGATAGCAAACTTAAATAATCCTCATCACATGGATTAGTTGTTCCATCCCACCAAACATATAATTTTTCCCATAAAAAATCACATGGATTGTTTTTTTCAATTATTTTTGGATTGTTATATGTATCCCACCTATTTTGCACTTTAACATAGGAAACTGTATCAACTTTGTCTTTCCAAAAATTATAAAAATCATTTTCATTTTGGTCTGGATGGAAATATACTCCAGAAATTCTAATTTCTAATTTAGAGTTTTTATAATCTGATTTCCTAATTCTATTTATTAGGTCTATGTTTTTTAATAATTTTTTAAAATTTCCACCTCTCCTTATCTTGCTGTAAAGATCTGGATCGTTTGCATCACAACTAATTACTAATATATTAATATTGCTCTGCAAAATTGCATGCGATATTTTTTCTGTAATTGCTGATCCATTAGAGTTTATTTTAATATCATAAAATTTTTTATCTCTGAGATAATTAACCATATCAATGAATTCACTATTGATCATTGGTTCCCCTCTGCTCCCAAGACTTATTGCACCCGCACCTTCTTTAGAACATTCATCTATTACTTTTTTGAATAGCTTTAAATTCATTTTTCCCATCATTTCTTTATTACTATTTTTTTTAATATCATCTCCTGTGAACTTATTGTCCATCTGGTAACACATTACGCACCTTAAATTGCATATACTTGCTGGTTCTAGTAAAACATGAGTCGGAAAATTTGAAAGATATTTTTTTTCTGGGTAAACTTTAAACTTATATCTATAAACCAAGTATTCAATTTTTGATTTAAAATTCTTACAATTATTCAAGTAAAAATTTTCTTGATGAGTCCAACTAAAAGGAAGTCTATTATTTTTTTCAAGGGTTAAACAAATATCATCAATTATTTTATTATCTTCTTCTTTTAAAAAATATTTTTTTGCATTCTCAATTTCAGAAATATTTAAATTAAAGTTTTCAACTGTTCCAAAATATTGACTTTTGTGTGTTGATGAACTCTGTTTTTTATCTGGCGTCTTGTTTAATTTATAAAAATCTTTAAGCATTTTTAGTAGTAATATTATTTTCTTTTAATATATTTAAAAATATTGAATTATTCTTATCATAATCTATGACTTTCTTTATATTTTTATTGTTTTGCTTAAACCATGTAAATTTATTTGTTTTTAGAACATAATTAAATACTCTCTTAATTTCACTTGTATTGTGCTTATTAAAACTACACCAAAAAGTACCTTTTTTTCCCAAACCTTCAAATGCGCCGTAGCTATAATGATAAATCTCATTATTTCGTGATTTGAAGTTTATTAAACCAGCTTTTCCACCTTTGGCTAGAAATTCAGCTACCAAAGTGGAATAGGTAGCAAATAAGTATTTATATTTAAGTATAATATTATAGCTAGTTACATTTTTATCCATAATGAAATTAATTTTATTTTTAAACACTCTCTTATAAAAGTTCTTTTCTTTTATAAAATTTTTTTTATCTTTTCTATACCTTGGGAGAATGTTAAATTTAATTTTTTCTTTTTTTGCTAAATTGTTTAGGTGATAAGCTACAATATTTTCATTTTCACTTTTTTTATCATTAGTACAACTATAATTTGAGACAAATATTATTTCTTTTTTTTGATTTGAAAAATTAATTTTTTTAATATTGTTTTCAAAAGATCCTATTGTGTAAAAATTACCCTTAATTGTTTTTGAATAAAAACTTTTTGTAAAATCATTATAAAGAAGAACATAGTCAACAAAAAAAAATTTTTTACTATTTGCGGGAAAATATATTTTATCTTTAATAATTCCATCAATTTTAGACCTTTTGCCCTTTTGAAGCATTAAAGTCTTAATACCTGTTTTTTTGCTAAGTTTATAAAAAATTGTGTGGTAATCAAAAGCTGTTAAAATAAGTTTTGGAGAAACATGTTTAATAAATTCAGCACAATAATCTAATGAACTAAATTTGAACTTTATTAAACATTTTAATAATATACCAAAATTAATTTCCTCTCCTCTTCTATACAAATATGTAAAATCATCTTTTTTCAAATATTTTAAAAATGGATTATAAATTCCATCAAATAAAATGAATTTATTTTTTTTGGGAAGTGTAAACTTCCATCTACAAAAAAATAAATATTTAATCAAAAATATAAATCTTTTTAAGTCAAAAAATATTTTATCTATAAGAACCATTTAAAAATATAATAATTTAACATATATTTAAAGCTTGTACAATTATTGAACAATGATATATTTATTTCATATATATTTAATTTTACATAATATAAAAAAAAAATTCATGAACTATCAAACTAATCTAAGTGAAATATCCGAAAAAGTTAAAAACTTTGGTGTAATAAAAAAAGAGAACTGGCTAGATCAAGAAGATATAAAAAAAACCAAATTGATAATAGAAAAAATAAATTGTGCCAAAGGGAACAATGATGGAGTTTTTTACTTAAATCTTAAATTTAAAATTATTGATCTTTTTAAATTAAAATTTGAGAAAATAGCCTATGAAAAATACTTTGTAAATCTATCCAAAAAACTTGGTTTAAAAAAAATAGCCGATCAAATTTTTGATTTTCCTGCGAAACTCCATAGGGTTGATTGTTATTCTAATCCAATTAGCAATGCTCCAGTTTTAGACTGGCATGTCGATAATGCTTATTCTGGTCAAAAAGTTGTGGATAAATTTTTAAACCCAGAAAACTCTGCAATAAAATACACTCCATATTGGTCACTTAGTGACTTTAGGAAAACTATTTTAATCAAAAAGAATTTTAATTACATAAAATCTAATTTAAAGAAAGAGGACATAGATGACTTCTTGTCATACTCAGAATTTATAGAAAAGGGAAATAGCGACAATAAAAAATATGATCTTCCTGTAAAATGCGGTGGTGCCATAATCTTTAATGAAGGCGGAGTTCACAGAGGTTCAAAGTTACTTAAGACTAATAGGCTTGCTCTTAGATTTTTTTTTATGAGAGACAAAAAATTTTAAAATTTGCCGAAATGCAAAACCAAAACATAAATACAAAGGCAAATCACCAATAAAGAGATCAATACCAATTTAAAAATGCATTAAAAAAAATTAGGAAAATTAATGATAGGAGATGAAATACATAATTTTGCCCGTGAGCTTTGGAGTATTAATAGAAGTATAACTGGTGAAGGTGTAAGAGAAACTTTAAGAAAAATAAATAATCACCTACAAAATATGACTATTCACTCAGTTTCCTCAGGAAAAAAAGTTTTTGATTGGGAAATTCCTAAAGAGTGGCATGTAAACGAAGCCCATATCATAACTCCAAATGGGGAAAAAATATGCGACTTTTCTAAAAACAATCTACATCTATTGGGCTATAGTATACCTTTTGAAGGTAAACTTCTTTTAAAAGAATTAAAAAAACATCTCTACTCATTACCAGAACAACCAAATGCTATCCCGTACATTACTAGTTATTACAAAAAAGAATGGGGATTTTGTATTTCACAAAATGATTTAAATTCATTAAAAGATGGTGAATACAAAGTTAAAGTTGATAGTAAACTATTCAAAGGTAAATTAAACTATGGCGAGCTTATAATACCCGGAAAATCAAAAAAAGAGGTTTTTTTAAGTACATATATTTGTCACCCATCGATGGCAAATAATGAATTATCTGGTATCACAGTTACAACATTTTTAGCAAAATGGTTATTAGGCTTAAAAGAAAGAGAATTTACTTATAGAATAATTTTTGTTCCAGAAACGATTGGATCTTTAGCTTACCTAAGTAAAAATTATAAGGAAATGAAAAAGAAAGTTGTGGCAGGTTTTAATATCTCTTGTATTGGTGATAATAGAACCTTTTCATATTTACCATCACGTAATAGCAAAACTATAAGTGATGAGGTAGCAAAACATGTTCTCAATTGGATCTATCCAAATTATAAAAGATACACTTGGCTTGACCGAGGCAGTGATGAAAGACAATATTGCTCTCCAGGAATCGATTTACCTATAGCCTCAATTCTAAGGTCCAAATATGAAGAATATCCTGAATACCACACATCTTTAGATAACCTAGAGGATGTTGTAACCCCAGAGGGACTTATGGGGGGATATTCAGCTATCCAGAAAGCTTTAGAACTTATTGAAAAAAATAAAACCTACAAATTAAAAGTGCTTGGCGAGCCGCATATGAGTAAGAGAAAACTCTATCCCACAATATCGACAAAAAAAATTGATAAACAAATAAAATTAATGATGGACTTTATGAGTTTATGCGATGGAAATAATTCAGTTCTCAAAATAGCAAATCAACTTAATGTTCCAGCTTGGGATTTATATGATCAAATAGATCAGCTAAAATCATATAATTTAATTGTAACTAAAAATTGATTATGGCAGATATCAAACATCATATAACATCAAATTTTAATTTATTACACACACATTCGAATTGGAAAAATCTCAAAAAACATAACATAAATATTGATAAAAATTATAATGGTTTATTATTATCTTTAAGAAAAAAAAATTTAGATGTATTTAGTTTTTTTCATTTTATCTTTTATCTAGATAATTCTAATTATGATCAAACTTTAAAAGAACTAAAAAATATTATTCAAATAATAAAAAAAAACAAAAAAAAATATTTCTTTTTTTATTTCTTTAATAATTTTCATGAAAACCCAATAGTTGAAAAAGATTTTAATACTCAATTTCAAAATTTGAAATTAGATATTGAAAATATATACTTGAAAACATACAATAAAAGTTGTCAAAGACTATTCTCTGAAAGAAATAGAATATATATCAAATTTCCATTTGAAATAAAATTCATTAACTTTATTACAAAAGAAGTTAACCAAAACATTAATTTTCTCTTATCTAAACCCTATAAATTAATAATTCTCGATTGTGACAATACATTATGGGGTGGAATATTAGATGAAGATGGACAAGAAAAACTTAAATATGATGGGGATGAAGAGGGTGAAATTTTTAAGCAGTTTCAAGTTTTTTTTAAAAAAAAGAGAAAGGAGGGTTTTATATTAACAATTTCCTCAAAAAACAATGAACAAAAAGTGTGGCGTGCTATGAGAAAAAGAGGAATGGTTTTGCAAAAAAAAGATTTTATAAATTCAAAAATTAATTGGAAAGATAAGGCAATCAATATAAGCCAAATTATAAACCAACTAACCTTAAGGTCTAAAGATTGTCTGTTTATTGATGATAATCCTCTCGAAATTAAAAAAGTTAGGTCAAAAATAAGGGGTATAAATATTATAAGTGCAGAAAATCCGATGGTCACACTAAGAAAAATTTATAATGATCCCAGATTATTTAAAAATAAGATTTTAAAGGAGGACTTAAATAAATACAAACAATACTCAATTAAGTCGAAATTTGAAAATATTTCAAAAAAAGATTTACATTCAATTCAATTTTATCAAAAATTAAAACAAGTAGCTTCTTTTGAAAAAATTAAAGAAAAAAATTTCGATAGAGCATTACAATTATTTAATAAGACCAATCAATTTAATTTTAATCTCAATAGATATGATAATTTATCTTTAAAAAAATTAACCAAAAATAAAGCATTTTCAATAGAATTGATTAATTTTAAAGATAAGTTTGGTGACCATGGAATTATCGGTGCGTATATCATAAAAAAAGACAGGGTTAAAAGTGAGATAATTGATTTTGTTTTAAGTTGTAGAGTATTAAATAGGTATCTGGAGGATTTTATTATTTATAGAATTTTGAAAAAAAACTCAAATAAAGATCTTTCTATTTATTACAAAAAGAATAGTGTGAATAGAGAATTAATACCAGATTTTTTGCGTAAAGAATTTTTTTCTTTAAATTTTAAGGAAAAAAACCTTTTTAATTATAGAATCAGAAATGTAAAAAAGTTTAATGAAATCAAAAAAATTTTTAAATAAAGATCTTAAGAAACTATTTAAAGATGAACTCAAAATTTTAGTTAATGAAAAGAGTAAGATTTATGATCATAAAAACTGGGATTCTTTAGGGAATTTTAATATTCTTTTATCTGCTGAAAAAAAATTTAAGATTAAATTTAACTCACAAGAATTTAGCAAACTAAATTCATTCAAAGAAATTTTAAAAGTTGTCACAACAAAAATTAAATAAAAAACTAAACTACCTTTTTAAAAATTTAAAAATTAAAAAGGGTGAGAAAATTGTATTACATTCAAATATTGCTGGAATATTACAATATGCAAACATAAATAATTCATCAGCATGTCATTTTTTTTTTAATTATTTAAAAAGATATATTGGTAAAAAAGGGACATTAGTAATACCAACTTATAATTACAACTTTACAAAAGGGAAACTTTTTGACAGAAAAAAGACCTCATCACAGGTTGGAGTTTTAGGAAATTATTTAATAAAGAAACATTCTAAAAATAGAACTTTTGATCCTGTTTTCAGCCATATTATATTTGGCAAACTTAAAAAAAAAATTTTAAATTGCGACACAAATGAAGCATTTGGCGATAGAAGTATTTTCAATCTTATTTTACAGGAAAAATTTAAAATAGTTTGTTTTTGTTGCGCTTCCACAGCAATGACTTTTATCCATTTTATTGAAAAAAAAATGAATGTTGACTATAGATTTAACAAATATTTCGAGTCTTTTGTAAAAATTAATAATAAAAAAATTAAAGTCAAATATAAGTATTATGTAGGTAAAAAAAAGATTAACTATAATTTAACTGAGAAAAAAATTTCACAAATATTAAAAAAAAAGATAATTGTTAAAAAGTTTGGAAGATTTAATTGCTCACAGATTGATACAAGAGAATTATATAATACTATAAAAGTTAAATTAGAAAATAATAAAAAAATATTACTAAAATAATAATGAAGATAAATTCAAAAGAAACTTTTTCTTTTTCAAAAATTTCAAAAGATACTAATCGCATTCATTTAAATAAAAAAATTGCTAGCAATTTTTTTATCAAGGAACCTATCGTTCATGGGATAAACTTAGCATTGATTGTTTTGTCTAAGTTTATTAAAAAAAAAAATTACAATATTTTAATTACAAATATCGACTTAAATTTTAAAAATTTCATTAATATTAATGAAAACTTTTCAATCAAATTTTATAGAAATAAAATAATTGTCTATAATGACTTTCATAATAAATTAGAAATTTATTTAAAATACAAAAAAATAAAGAGACAAAATCTAAAAAAAATACAAATAAAAAAAAAAATATTCAATTTAAGTTTTCAAAAATTGGAAAATATAAGATTAATTGAACAACTAATTTTTTCTTCCTATTATGTTGGGTCAATTTATCCTGGAAATGGTTCATTAATACTAAGTATAAATATCAATTATAGTGAAAAATATACAAATAACTCTAGTCCAAAAATTTTAAAAAAAATTAAAAATATTTCAGTTATCAATTTTCAAAAGGATTTACATAGAACTGAATTGATTACTTGCAAATTAATACCTTTTAAAAGAGAAAAAAAAAAGAACACATTTGGTACTAAAGTTCAAAAAAAATTAAAGGGAAAAAAAATTCTTATATTTGGATCATCGAGTGATTTAGCTAACAGGATCTTAAATTTAAAAAGAAATAATATTAAGATTTATAGATATAGTTTTCGCATAGACTTACAAAAACCTAAAATTTATGACCAAGAAAAAAAAGATCTGGAAAAAATGATACTTAAAATTAAGCCAGACTATATATTTTATTTTTCTTCAGCTAAAATTTACTATGATGAAAAGCAAAGTAATAAGCTATTTAATCTTTATAAAGTAATTTTTGTAGATTACTTTAGAAATATAATTCACTTAATTATCAAAAATCATTTATCATTAAAAATTTTCTATCCTTCAACAGTTTTTTTGAATAATAAGAAAAAATACATCAGGTATAAAAGTTATTTAAAAACAAAAGAAATGGCAGAAAAAGTAATCAATTCAATAAATAAAAATAATGACTTTATCACCTGTGTTAGGCTTCCTAAATTAAGGTCTAGATCAAATTATAACTTATTAGGATTTTACGAAGGTGAAAATATTAAAATTTTAGACGAATATTTTAAAAAATTTTTTTTGAATTAGTTTTTAATTTTTTTCAAAATAACGTCAGGCTGTCTCTTTTTATCTATAAAAATTTTTTTATACTTTTTATTTTTTTTTAAAAAGTCTCTTATAGCAAATCTTTCAGACCATAATTTATGGTGACCTTCATCAAACACAATTATGCCACCGACAGATATGTTTCTATCTATTGACTCTAGTGCACGCAAAGTAGGAACATATAAATCCATATCAAAATACGCAAGTGAAAATTTTTTATTCTTGAAAAAACCAGGTTTAAGTGTAGTGGCGTCTTTATCAATTATTTCAACATTTTTAAATTTAAAAAAATTTAAGAACGCCTGAATTTGTTTTTTATCACCTATATATTGATTTCTAAAAACTTTTGAACGTTTTGTATCATCTTTATTATAATGAATTAAGCCTTTAAAGTGATCTAACAAGTATAATTTCTTTTTAATTTTGAAAATACTTAAAATTTTTTTTATAAGAAGACTTGTATTACCCCTGTGTATTCCGAGTTCTATAATATCTCCTTTAACACTTGATGTCTTACTAATTAAATCAAAAATTGTTAAAGTTTTAAATAAATTTGTATCTCCAGAAAAAAGACCATAATTTGTAATCAGATCGAAATCTGTGAACTTAAATTTTTTTTTTAACCTAATAACTTTTTGGTATTTTTTTTTCTTCAAGTTCATAATGTTAAAATATATTAAATTACTTAATCTGATTAAAACAAAAGTTTAATGAAAAGATTTAAAGTTTAATCATAATTGGATATCTTTTTTCAAAAATTTTTTTCAGTGCATAAATCAAGCCAATTGAGCTATTAGTACTGGTCAGCTGCACGCATTACTGCGCTTCCACATCCAGCCTATCAACGTGGTGGTCTACCACGGCTCTATAGGAAGAACTAGTTTTGAGGTGAGTTTCCCGCTTAGATGCTTTCAGCAGTTATCTCGTCCATACTTAGCTACCCGGCACTGCAGCTGGCGCTACAACCGGTCCACCAGTGGTATGTTCAACCCGGTCCTCTCGTACTAGGGTCAACTCCTCTCAATTCTTCTACACGCATAGCAGATAGGGACCGAACTGTCTCACGACGTTCTGAACCCAGCTCACGTACCACTTTAATTGGCGAACAGCCAAACCCTTGGGACCTGCTCCAGCCCCAGGATGTGATGAGCCGACATCGAGGTGCCAAACACTGCCGTCGATATGAGCTCTTGGGCAGTATCAGCCTGTTATCCCCGGCGTACCTTTTATCCGTTGAGCGATGGCCCTTCCACTCAGAACCACCGGATCACTATGACCGACTTTCGTCTCTGCTCGACTTGTCAGTCTCACAGTCAGGCAAGCTTATGCCATTGCACTCTACGAACGATTTCTGACCGTTCTGAGCTTACCTTCGCACGCCTCCGTTACTATTTGGGAGGCGACCGCCCCAGTCAAACTACCCACCATACAATGTCTTGATGCCGGATGACGGCAATCAGTTAGATATCAAGAAAAACAAAAGAGGTATTTCACTGATGACTCCACAAAAGCTGACGCCTTTGCTTCAATGTCTCCCTCCTATACTAAATATGTTTTTCCTAATACCAATGTAAAGTTGCAGTAAAGGTGCACGGGGTCTTTCCGTCTAACTACGCGAACTCCGCATCTTCACGGAGAATTCAATTTCACTGAGTTGATGTTGGAGACAGCGGAGAAATCGTTACGCCATTCATGCAGGTCGGAACTTACCCGACAAGGAATTTCGCTACCTTAGGACCGTTATAGTTACGGCCGCCGTTTACTGGGGCTTCAGAAATGAGCTTGCACCCATCGCATTAACCTTCCAGCACCGGGCAGGCGTCAGACCCTATACATCCACTTACGTGTTAGCAGAGCCCTGTGTTTTTGATAAACAGTCGCTTCTCCCTGGCTTGTGCCACCTTTCTCTAGTTGCCTAAAAAAAGGTCTTCCTTATTCCGAAGTTACGGAAGCATTTTGCCGAGTTCCTTCAACATCATTCTCTCAAGCGCCTAAATATACTCTATTAATCCACCTGTGTCGGTTTAGGGTACGGTCTAATGATGGAGCTATTTCTTGGAACCTTTTCGCGGCAAGTTCAATCCATTAAGAACCTACAACTTACAAGATCCGTCACTACCACCTGGTTAAGGAATATTAACCTTATTTCCATCGACTACGGCTTTCGCCCTCGCCTTAGGTGCCGACTAACTCTGCGCGGATTAACCTTGCGCAGAAACCCTTGGATTTTCGGCGAAGAAGTTTTTCACTTCTTTTATCGTTACTTATGTCAGCATTCGCACTTCTGATACCTCCAGGATCCTTCACAGGTATCCCTTCGCAGGCTTACAGAACGTTCCGCTACCAGTTACAATTTTCGAAAAAATTGTAAATCCACAGATTCGGTATATGATTTTAGCCCCGTTACATCTTCGGCGCAGAAACTCTATTAGACCGGTGAGCTGTTACGCTATCTTTAAAGGATGGCTGCTTCTAAGCCAACCTCCCGGCTGTTAAGGAATTTCCACATCCTTTCACACTTAATCATAATTTTGGGACCTTATCTGGTGGTCTGGGCTCTTTCCCTCTCGACCATGGACCTTAGCACCCACAGTCTGTCTGCTGAGGAACAATGTTTAGCATTCGGAGTTTTATTAGGTTTGGTAAGAATCTCTTCCCCCTAGCCCATTTAGTGCTCTACCTCTAAACATCTATTTACTCAACGCACTACCTAAATAGTTTTCGCGGAAAACCAGCTATCTACGAATTTGGTTGGCCTTTCACCCCTTACCACAAGTCATCCAAAGACTTTTCAACGTCAACTGGTTCGGTCCTCCGGCAAGTGTTACCTTGCTTTCAACCTGCTCATGGTAAGCTCATTCGTTTTCGGGTCTAATTCATTTAACTATTCGCCCTATTAAGACTTGCTTTCGCTACGCCTACACCTAGATGGCTTAAGCTTGCTAAATAAATTAAGTCACTGACCCATTATACAAAAGGTACGCCGTCACTCTAAAAAGAGCTTCGACTGATTGTAGGCATGCGGTTTCAGGTTCTATTTCACTCCCCTAATAGGGGTTCTTTTCACCTTTCCCTCACGGTACTAGTTCACTATCGGTCACTGAAGAGTATTTAGGCTTAGAGGGTGGTCCCCCTACATTCGAGCAGGATTTCACGTGTCCCGCTTTACTCATGAATTTTAACAAACATTACTTTTACGGGACTATCACCCTCTATGGTTAGCTTTTCCAAACTATTCAAATTTTTTTATCAAAACTGCTGGCCTAATCCGGTTTCGCTCGCCACTACTAACGGAATCTCAATTGATTTCTTTTCCTCTGGTTACTTAGATGTTTCAGTTCTCCAGGTTGTCTCTTTAAACTTATGTATTCAATTTAAAGTACCACATAAAGTGGTGGGTTTCCCCATTCGGAAATTTTCGGATCAAAACTTACATACAGCTCCCCGAAACTTATCGCAGTATATCACGTCCTTCTTCGGCTTTCAGTGCCAAGGCATCCGCCACACGCCCTTAAACGCTTGATTTATGCACAGAAAAAAATTCTGTGTTGAATCAAATTTTTATTTTGAACATTAGCTAATAACATTACTAATGTTCGGATATAGATATTGATATTAATTATTTTATTTACGATTTTTTATAACTAAGTGTTTGGTGGAGGATAGCGGGATCGAACCGCTGACCTCCTGAATGCAAATCAGGCGCTCTCCCAGCTGAGCTAATCCCCCTTAATCTTAATTTGGTGGGCCGAGAAAGACTCGAACTTTCGACCCCACCCTTATCAAGGGTGTGCTCTAACCAACTGAGCTACCGGCCCCCATGCAAGAGAAACACTAATTAAGAAGAGAAATGAGGACGGTCAACATTAACCTATGTATATTATTTAGAATAAAATTTTACTTTTATTCATCCTTAGAAAGGAGGTAATCCAGCCGCAGGTTCCCCTACGGCTACCTTGTTACGACTTCACCCCAGTCGCTGACTATACCGTGGTCAAGGGTATTAAACCTTGCCTTAAGGTAGAACCAACTCCCATGGTGTGACGGGCGGTGTGTACAAGACCCGGGAACGCATTCACCGTGGCACGCTGATCCACGATTACTAGTAATTCCAGCTTCATGCACTCGAGTTGCAGAGTGCAATCCGAACTGAGGTATCTTTTAAGGATTTGCTTAACATCGCTGTTTCGCTTCCTGTTGTAGATACCATTGTAGCACGTGTGTAGCCCAACACGTAAGGGCCATGAGGACTTGACGTCATCCCCACCTTCCTCCAGCTTATCACTGGCAGTTCTTTCAGAGTGCCCAACTTAATGATGGCAACTAAAAGTGAGGGTTGCGCTCGTTGCGGGACTTAACCCAACATCTCACGACACGAGCTGACGACAGCCATGCAGCACCTGTGTTTCGTCCGGCCGAACCGAAAACTTTAATCTCTTAAAGTCGCGACGAACATGTCAAGTGTTGGTAAGGTTCTGCGCGTATCTTCGAATTAAACCACATGCTCCACTACTTGTGCGGGTCCCCGTCAATTCATTTGAGTTTTAACCTTGCGGTCGTACTCCCCAGGCGGTGTGTTTATCGCTTTCGCTGCGACACTGAAAATAAATTTCCAACGTCTAACACACATCGTTTACAGCATGGACTACGAGGGTATCTAATCCTCTTCGCTACCCATGCTTTCGTTCCTCAGTGTCAGTAATGATCCAGAAAGCTGCCTTCGCAATTGGTATTCTTTCTAATATCTACGAATTTCACCTCTACACTAGAAATTCTGCTTTCCTCTATCAAACTCTAGCTGAAAAGTTTTGATGGCAGTTCCAGAGTTAAGCTCTGGGATTTCACCACCAACTTTTTCAACCACCTACGAACTCTTTAAGCCCAGTAATTCCGAACTACGCTAGGTCCCTTCGTATTACCGCGGCTGCTGGCACGAAGTTAGCCGGACCTTCTTATTCGGGTACAGTCATTTTCTTCCCCGACGAAAGAGCTTTACAACCCAAGGGCCTTCTTCACTCACGCGGCATCGCTGCATCAGAGTTTCCTCCATTGTGCAAGATTCCCCACTGCTGCCTCCCGTAGGAGTTTGGGCCGTGTCTCAGTCCCAATGTGGCTGATCATCCTCTCAAATCAGCTATTGATCAAAGTCTTGGTAGGCCATTACCCCACCAACAAACTAATCAAATGCGGGCTCATCCATTGGTGCATAAAGCTTTCTCCGTAAAGACTTATCCGGTATTAGCACAAGTTTCCTCGTGTTATTCCAGGCCAAAGGGCAGGTACCCACATGTTACTCACCCGTCTGCCACTAAGTATTGCTACTTCGTTCGACTTGCATGTGTTAGGCGTGCCGCCAGCGTACGTTCTGAGCCATGATCAAACTCTCAAGTTTAAAAACGGCGCACACTAGCTTCTATATAAATTCTAAGAATAAAATTTATATAAAGTTGAAGTGTGTACGACAAATTTTGGTAACCTTAACCGTCCACACTTCTCTTCTTAAATTTTTACATTTTAAAATAACTAATTGAGCAAAAAAGGCTCAAAAATCATCAATAATCTTATTGTTTAACAATAATTTTAATGAGAAGTTTGATGCTTATAGGCTAAAATTAAAGGAAATCAAGCTTTTAAGATCAAAAAAAACAATAAAAACCCTTTATTTTAAAGGGTTTTTTTTGATATTTGTAAATTCATAAATTATTATTAAAAACTTCAATAAATTTAGATGCTAAAAAAAATTAAGCTAAAAATAAAAAAAAACTTAGAGATATTCGCTCTTGGCCTGCTTATAGCAATAACTATATCTTTCACTTCTTATTATAACTACAATAAGAAAAATATTTTTAATAATTACTCGAATTTACTAGATAACGTTTACTTTAAAAAATCGTTTAATCAAGTATTAGACAATCTTGAGCCACGATTTAAAAAAATTGAGCATGAAATAAGCGTAGGTGAAACATTTCATAATATATTAGAAGAATACTCAGTAAAAAATTCAGAGATAGAACAAATTAAAAAAGAGTTAGGTAAACAAATTAATCTAAATAAATTAAATGTAAATCAGAAGTTTAATTTTACAATAGATCAAGCTAGCTCTGTAGTAAAAGAATTTGTTTTTCAGGTTTCAAATACACAGAAGATTTATCTCTCTAGAAAAGAAAAGAATGATAAATTTGATCAAAGAATTTTAGTTACTAAACTTAATAAAAATATAGTTTATGATGAAAGTATTATTTTAGAAAGTCTTTATAAATCAGCTTCAAATCAAAAAATCCCCGCTGGAATTATAGTTGAGTTTGCTAGAATTTATGGATTTCAAGTGGATTTTCAAAGAGATGTTAGGAAAAGAGATAGTTTCCAAATTATGTATGAAGTTTTTTTAGATGATAAAAAAAATGTAATTGAAACAGGTAATATTCTTTATGCAAATCTAAAACTAAGTGGTGAAGATAACTCTTTATATTACTTTGACTCAAAAAACAGTGAGGGACATTATGATAAAAGTGGAAAAAGTGTTCAAAAGGCATTAATGAAAACACCAATTAATGGTGCAAGACTATCTTCACCTTTTGGAATGAGAAAACATCCAATTGATGGTTTTAATAAAATGCACAGGGGGACAGACTTTGCTGCACCAATGGGAACGCCTATCATGGCATCCGGTAATGGAGTGATAAAAAAAGCAGGATGGTGTGGAGGTGGTGGCAATTGTGTTGTAATAAAACATAATTCTACTTATCAAACTGTTTATGCACATATGTCAAAATTTGCTAAAGGCATAAGAAAAGGAACAAGGGTAAAACAAGGACAAACTATAGGCTATGTTGGGTCTACTGGGAAATCAACTGGACCACACCTACATTATGAGGTGATAGTCAATGGAAAAAAAATAAATTCCCAAACATTAAAGTTGCCATCAGGGAAAATTTTAAAAGGAGATGAAAGAAAGATTTTTGAAACAAAAAGAATCAAATTAGACGTATTAAAGTCCGAAAAAATAATTGGTCTAAATTAATTAATTTCTGAATGTTTATCTTCAGCACCATCTTTTTCATTTGATATAGAGTTTTCTTTATTTTCTCTATCTTCATTCACATCAGTGGTTTCCTCTATATCCTTATTTTTAAAACTCATTTTTCTTTGAATTCCTTTCTCATTTAATATTCTCGTAAAATGATCTGCATGCTGAAAGTAATTTTCTGATAAAATTTTATCCCCAGTTGATAAGGCTTCTCTAGCTAAGTTATTATATTTCTCAATTAATTTAGGTGCATTGTGATTATTTCTTCCTGGAGATTTTCTTTGAAAATTTTCAGAAGTTGAAAAACTATTATTAAATTTATTTCTGTCGCCATTAGACTTAAAATTTCTCTCATTTCTTCGAAAATTACTTCTTCGTCCATTGTTGTTTCTAAATGTAACCATCTTATTAAATTTTAATACTTACTATGCAGCGATCATGATTTGATAAATCTTTAACAGTTTCTTTAATATAAAACCCCTTATCACGTAATATTTTTTTTACTTTATTTTTTTGATCAAAACCTATTTCTATCAAGAAATGACCATTTCTTTTTATCAGTTCAGACGATTTATTTATAACTTTTCTGATTTCTAATAAACCATCTAATCCGCCGTCTAATGCTTGTTTAGGCTCAAAACTAATATCTTTTTCCAAACATTTTAAATTATTTTTTTTTATGTAAGGAGGATTAGATATAATTAAATCATATTTGCCTATATTAAAATTGTCAATATTAGATTTAAATAGTTTCAACTTGTTATTTATTCTCAATTTTTGACCATTAATCTTGCTTATTTGCAATGATTCATTGCTAATATCAATGCCAGTTCCAATGAAATTTTTCTTTTCTTTCAAAATTGACATTAAAATGCAACCAGACCCAATTCCAATATCTAATACTTGCAGACTATTTTTATTTTTTACTAATTTAAGAACTTGTTCAATCAAAATTTCTGAATCTGGTCTTGGTATTAATACATTATTGTTTACGATAAATTCATATTTCCAAAAATCTTTTTTTTTTATGATTTGCGCTATCGGCTTACTCTTTGCTCTTTCTTGAATTAAGTTGTCAAAGTAGTCAAGATCCTTTTTTTTAATTTCTTTATTTAAATTTAAAATTATAAATTTTTTATTCTTTCTAATTGCTTCAGACATTAAAATTTCACTATCTAGTTTTGCTGATGTGATATTATTATCTGTTAAAATTGATTGTCCTTTTTTTAATGCACTCTGTATATCCATAATTTAAAGTTTGCTCAAACTTTCCTCTTGTGCTTTTAAAGATAAAGCCTCAATTATTTCATCAAATGCTTCTCCCTCCAAAAATTCTTCTAACTTGTGTAAAGTTAGATTGATTCGATGATCTGTGACTCTTCCTTGTGGAAAATTATAAGTTCTAATTCTTTCAGATCTATCTCCGGTGCCAATCTTACTTTTTCTATCTGCTGATCTCTCTTGATCTATTCTGGTTCTCTCTAACTCATATAATCTTGCCCGCAATATTTTCATTCCTTTTGCCTTATTTTTATGTTGAGATTTTTCATCTTGCTGTGAAACACTCAAGCCAGATGGTATATGAGTTATTCTTACTGCGCTATCAGTTGTATTAACAGATTGACCACCAGGACCACCAGCTCTAAAAACATCAATTCTTAAATCCGTCTCGTTTATTTTTAAATCAACTTCTTCTGCCTCAGGTAATACAGCAACAGTTGCAGCTGAGGTGTGAACTCTACCTTGAGTTTCTGTATCTGGGACTCTTTGAACTCTATGTACACCACTTTCATATTTTAAAGTTGAATAGATATTGTTACCCTTTATAGATGCAATAACTTCTTTTAATCCACCTGCATCACTTCTCGAAATAGATATTAATTCTAATGACCAGTTTTTTTTATTACAAACTTTTTCATACATTTTGAACAGATCACCAGCAAACAAACTTGCCTCTAAACCACCAGTTCCAGCTCTTATCTCTATAATGGCATTTTTTTTATCAGCCTCATCTTTTGGTAGTAAAAATAATTTTAATTTCTTTTCATTTTTCTCAAATTGTGAGTTTAGGTCACTTAATTCAGTTTGAGCCATCTTCATTAACTCATCATCAGAATTTTTATCATTTAAAATTTTTTCTAGTTCAATTTTATCATTTTTATATGATGCATATTTCTTTGCGCTATAAACAATTTCATTTAAATCAGAATATTCTTTTGATTTTTCTGCAAACAATTTCTTGTCTACATTTCCTGATGCTAAATCTTTTTCTAGAGAAGAATGTCGAGTAATTAATTCCTCGATAGTTTTTTCTGGTATCATTTTGAATTATTCTCTAATTCGGAAGCTTTCTTTTCAACTTCATGAATCACTCTAGTTATCATTTCATCTGTCATAACTTTTTCACTTTGGACACCAGAGAGGTAAAGCATATTACTTCCTTTTTGCCCACCTGTAATTCCTACATCTGTCATCGCAGCCTCCCCAGGACCATTAACAACACATCCGATAATTGATAGAGTGATTGGTGTCTTGATATGTGATAATTTTTCCTCTAAGACCCTTACAGTATCGATTACTTGAAAACCTTGTCTTGCACAGGACGGACAGGAAATAATCTTTACTCCTCTATTTCTGAGATTTAATGATTTTAGTATCTCATTTCCAATCGCTACCTCTTTTACCGGATCATCAGAAAGAGACACCCTAATTGTATCTCCAATTCCCTCTTTGAGGAGAATTCCTAGGCCAATTGAGGATTTAATACTCCCTGATATAAAGCTACCAGCTTCAGTGATTCCTAAGTGAAGTGGATAATCTATTTTCTTTGAAAGTTGACGATAGGCCTCTACTGATAAAAAAACATCAGAAGATTTTACGCTTACTTTTAAATTTGAAAAATCCATGTCCTCTAAAATTTCAATATTTCTTATTGCACTTTCTACCAGTGCCTCCGGACAGGGTTCTTTAAATCTTTCAAGTATGTCTTTCTCTAATGAACCAGCATTAACTCCTACTCTGATTGAACAATCATTATCTTTAGCAGATTTAATTACTTCAATAATTTTTTTTTTATCTCCAATATTTCCAGGATTTATTCTCAAACAACTCGCTCCATTTTCTGCAGCCTCAATTGCTCTCTTATAATGGAAATGTATATCTGCAACTATTGGAATATTTACATGTTTTGTAATTTCTTTAAGTGCTTTAGATGACGATTCATCAGGACAAGAAACTCTAACTATGTCAGCTCCCTCAGATTGTATTTCTTGAATTTGTCTAATTGTACTCTTAACGTCAGATGTTAAGGTATTGGTCATTGATTGTACAGTTATAGGATTTTCACCTCCAACTTTAACATCGCCCACATTTATAGTTTTGGTCTTTCGTCTTTTAATATCTCTGAAAGGTCTGATGCTCATTTTTTTATTCTTGTAATTTAAATTCTTTATGTAAAGTAACTAGGGCCTTTTTAGCATCTTTTTTATTAATCAAAACAGATATTTTAATTTCAGATGTTGATATAACTTGAATGTTAATTTTTTTATTTGCTAAGGCTTGAAACATTCTAAAAGTGACACCAGGAGTTGTTATCATTCCAACACCAATTATTGATATTTTAGAAACCCCTTTTTGGAATAACACTTTTTTAAATTTTATACTTTTGTTTTCTTGAATTATCTTTTTTGTTTTGTTGAGATCTTCAGCTTTAATCGTAAAAGTTAAATCAGTTTCTTTTCCATTCGGTGAAATATTTTGTACCACCATATCAACGTTAATAGAATTGATTGATAGTGGTTTAAAAATTGATGCTGCCACGCCCGGTCTATCTTTTACACCAACTAAAGTAACTTTTGCATCATTATGCGTTGAGGAAATTCCTGTAATAATTCTATTATTATTTAAATTTGTTCTTTTTGTAATTAATGTTCCAGGTTTTTTTATAAATGATGATTTTACCTCTATATTAATTCTATTTAATCGTGCATCTTGAATTGAAACAGGCTGCATTACTTTAGCACCCAAAGATGCCATTTCTAACATTTCCTCATAAGAAATTACTTTAATTTTTTTTGCTTTTTTTAATTTATTTGGATCTGTGGTGTATACACCTTCTACATCTGTATAAATAATACATCTTTGTGCTTTAAAGGATTTTGCAATCATAATCGCACTTGCATCTGAACCTCCTCTACCTATCGTGGTTACTCTCTCGTTCATATTTACCCCTTGAAAGCCGGTAATAATAGGTACCCCTCCTTCTTTAAGAAATCTCAATAATTTATTTTTATTTACTTGTTGAATTCTTGAGTTTGTGTGAGGACCACTAGTAAAAATCGGTATTTGCCAACCTAGCCATGATCTTGATTTGAAACCTTTGTGGTTTAATCTTCCAGCTATCAAGGAGCATGCGACCTGTTCACCTGATGAAACTAAAACATCATATTCAGAGTCTATGAAATTGTTACTAATCTGTTTTGATTTTTTGATCAAATCATTTGTCACACCACTCATAGCGGAAGAAACAACTATTACTTTGTTTTTTTTCTTTTTATGTTCAATGATAATATCAGTAACTTTTTTAATTTTTTCAATTGTACCAACTGATGTTCCACCAAATTTTAATACCACAATTTTCATGATAAATATTTTTAATTAAAATTTATTGATTAAATACATCTTCAATATATTGTTAATCTTGTAATGAAAATTAGCACAATAAATAAAAAAGAAATAGAAAAATTTTCTAGAATTGCAGAAGAATGGTGGGATCCTACAGGTAAATTTAAACCATTACATAAATTTAATCCTATTAGAATTTCATATATAAAGGAAAAAATAATTAATAGTTTTAAACTTAAAAATTCAGATAAGCCATTACAAAAAATTAGATTATTAGATATTGGGTGTGGAGGTGGTTTACTATCAGAACCTATGAGCAGATTAGGAGCAGAAGTTACTGGCATTGATGCATCAGAAAAAAATATACAAGTTGCAAAACTTCATGCAAAAAAGAGTAATTTAAAAATTAATTATCTAACGACCTCACCAGAAAATTTAAAAATAGACAGAAAATTTGATGTAATTTTGAATATGGAAATTATTGAACATGTTGAAGACGTTGATATTTTTTTAAAATCATGTTCATCACTATTAAAAAAAGAGGGTATAATGTTTGTTGCAACAATAAACAAAACTTTAAAATCTTATCTATTTGCAATAATAGGCGCGGAGTATATTTTAAGATGGCTACCAATTGGGACACACGAATGGGATAAATTTATAGATCCAAATGATTTAATTAAAATTTCTAAAAAATATAATCTTCAATTACAAAATCTAGACGGAATGAAGTTTAATATTATTACCGACAAATGGTCGATAAGCTCAGATAAATCCATTAATTACATTGGAAAATTTAATAAAGTTTAATTACTCTTATCTTCAATCCATGGTATCATTTCAGCTTCAACTCCTTCTTCCTTAAGTTCTTGAATTTCATTTTTTGTAGCTGAGCCATAAATACCTTTTTTCTTATTTTTTTTATTATAGTGTAACGATCTTGCTTCGTAAGCAAAATTTTCACCCACATAATCAAAATTACTTTTGATAAATTTTTGATACTCTTTAATCTTGTTTTTTATCTCATTTAATTTCGTGTTCTTTTTTTCAAGATTATCGATGCTATTTCTATTTATTAATTGAGGAGCCATTAAAGTTTTTTCAATTTTTTTAGAATTACATTTATGGCAATTTAAAAAATTTTTACTTTTGAGTTTTTCATACTCTTTAGATGAAGCAAACCAACTATCAAATGAAAAATCACAATTTTTGCAAATCAACTTATATTTGATCATGATAATTATTTAGTAATAGTTCTATAAATTTCAATAGAACAAATCTAACTTCGATAATCTCCATTAATCTCAATGTATTTTTTTGTCAAATCCATCGTGTAAACTTTGAAACTTTTGGAACCACAGGAGATATCAACATTAATATCAATACTATCACTTTTCATATATTCGGATATTTCATCCTCATTATAATTAGAATTCAGCTTGCCATTTGAAACAACACTTATCTCACCAAATTTAATCGACAATTTTTCATGTTTTATTTGTACACCTGCTTTTCCTATTGCCATTACCACTCTCCCCCAATTGGCATCTTCGCCTGAAATAGCTGTTTTTACTAAAGGTGAATTTGCAATTGAAAAAGCAATTTTTTTTGCATCATCTTCATTTTTGCACCCCTGAATACTAACAGTTATAAATTTTGAAGCACCTTCACCATCAGCTACAACTCTTTTAGCTAAATTTAGTAAAACCTTATTTAAAGCAAAATCAAAGTTTTTAATTTTTTCATCATTAGCATTTTTAATTTTAGGATGTTTTGATTTACCTGTTGAAAAAATTGAAACCATATCATTAGTGCTGGTATCACTATCACAGCTGATAGCATTAAAAGTATTAGAAATATTTTTCTTTAAAAGTTTTTTAAGTACATCATTTGGTAAATCTGCATCAGTAAAAATATATGCTAAGGTTGTAGCCATATTAGGTTGTATCATGCCTGAGCCTTTTGCAACCCCAAATATCTTTATATCACTTCCACCAATTGAACATTCCTCCATTGCCATTTTAGGCTGAGTGTCGGTAGTCATTATCCCTAATGCGGACTTCATCCAGATATACTTGTTTTGTGTATATTTTATTTTCTCAATTAGTTCAGGAATTTTACTGATTATTTTTTCCTCAGGAAAAATCTCGCCAATAGTTCCAGTACATCCAAAAATTATTTCCTTTGAATTAATTTTTTTTGGTTGATCTTCATCCTCTTTCTGTTTTTGTGTTAATTTTTGAGAGATAGTTTCTGCAATTTTTTCGAGGCTTTTATAACCTTGTTTTCCAGTGAAACAATTAGCATTTCTTGTGTTCACTATTAATGAAAAAATTTTTTTAGCTTTTTGATTTAAATTCCATTTTATATTTTCAGAAATTATTTTAGATTGGGTATAGACAGACGCATAGTTAACTCCATCTCTAAAATAAAACATGACCAAATCATCTCGAGAACTATTATATAAGTCTGCATTAATCGTAGAAATTGCTACACCATCAATATGATCAAGATCTTGAAATTCGTTTAATCTCTTGCTTTTTGATTTAGATGATAGAAAATTTGTAAAATTAATACCCATCCTATTTAAAATAATTATTTAATGATTATATAAATGGTTATAAGTAAATAATAAATCAAAAACTGATGCTAAATCCACTTAACTTTTTCTCAAAACTAATTAAATCCAATAATCAAAGAGAACTTGATAGAATTGCTAAAATTGTAAACAAAATTAATTCATTAGAAGAAGAAATCAGAAATTTAAAAGACGAGGACTTTCCAAAAAAAACTATCGAATTTAAAGAAAAAATTAAAAAAGGAGAAAAAATTGAGCAGATATTGCCTGAAGCTTTTGCATTGGTTAGAGAAGCCTCAAGAAGAAAAAGAGGAGAAAGACATTTTGATGTACAATTAGTAGGCGGAATAGTCCTACAAGAGTCTAAAATTGCTGAAATGAAAACTGGCGAAGGAAAAACGCTTACTATTACTCTTGCTGCATATCTTAATGCTCTTCACGAAAAAGGGGTTCATATCGTAACTGTAAATGATTACCTAGCTAAAAGAGACTCTCAAGAAATGGGTGAGATTTATAACTTTTTAGGATTAACATCTGGTTACATAAACAATGATCAAGACGACTCTCAAAGAAAGCGAAATTATAGTTGTGACATTACTTATGCAACTAACAGTGAATTAGGTTTTGATTATTTAAGAGATAACATGAAATTTTCAAAAGATGAAATGGTACAAAGGGAACACTTTTTTGCTATAGTTGATGAAATAGACTCCTGTCTAATTGATGAGGCCAGAACACCATTGATTATTTCTGGAGCAGCAGAGGATAGAACAACCCAATATTTGGCTATAGATAAATTAATCAGATTTTTAAAAGAAAAAGATTACGAGGTTGATGAAAAGGACAAAAATGTACTTTTAACCAATGATGGAATAAACAATATTGAAAAAATTTTTTCAAATGCAGGAATTTTAAAAAATAATAACTTTTATGATCCTGAAAACTTAAGTTTGGTTCATCATGTAAATCAAGCTTTACGAGCAAATCATTTATTTCAAAAAGGTAAAGATTACATCATTCAAGATGATGAGTTGAAAATTATAGATGAATTAACCGGTAGAATTCTTGAAGGAAGAAGATTTGGTGATGGGCTTCATCAAGCCTTGGAAGCAAAAGAAAGAATTCCAATAAAAGTTGAAAATCAAACTTTAGCTTCAATTACTTATCAAAATTATTTTAAATTATATGATAAGATTTCTGGTTGTACTGGAACAGCAGTAACAGAATCTCAAGAATTTTACGAAATATATAATCTTCCAGTAGTTGTCATTCCAACTAATAAAAAAATGATAAGAAATGATTTTAATGACCAAATATTTAGAACAGAGACAGAAAAAAATGATGCTATTATTAGAAAGATAAAAGAGTGCCATCAAAAAGGTCAACCTTTATTGGTGTTTACCTCTAGTATTAATAAATCTGAAATATATTCAAATCTATTAAACAAAGAGAGTATTAAACATGAAGTACTTAATGCTAAAAATCATGAAAATGAAGCTGAAATAATCGCAAACGCTGGCAAAGAAAATTCTGTAATTATAACTACCAGTATTTCTGGTAGAGGAGTAGACATTCAGCTTGGTGGAAAGAAAGGCTCAATGCCAGATGAAGAATTAAAGTTGAATAAAGAAAAAATTAAATCACTTGGCGGATTATTTGTAATTGGAACTGAAAGAATGGAGTCTCGAAGAGTTGACAATCAAGCAAGAGGTAGATCAGGACGTCAAGGTGATGAGGGAAATTCAATCTTTTATGTAAGTCTTGAAGATGATTTAATGAGAATTTTTGGATCAGACTCGATGAATAATATATTACAAAAACTTGGTCTTAAAGATGGAGAAAGTATTGATCATCCTTGGATAAATAAAGCTTTAGAGAGAGCCCAGCAAAAAGTAGAGGCTCGAAATTTTGACATAAGAAAAACATTAATTAAATTCGATAACGTTTTAAATGACCAAAGAAATGTAATCTTTAGTCAAAGAGAAGATGCCATGAATAGTGACACAATTTTTGATTATTCTAATAGTTTTTTAAACGAAATAATTGATGACCTTATTAGACTTAAAATAAAGAAAAAGTCCAATCCTAAAAGCACTGATTTTGAAAATAAACTTAAATCAATTTTAGGTAAGAATTTTATGTATTCATACCTAGAGGAACTTACAAATTGTAGTGATAAAGAATTAAGGGAGTCATTAAATAAGAAATTTCAAGACTCCAGGGAGGAAAGAATAAAATTGTTAGGTAAAGATCAATCTCAGGATATAGAAAAAAGAATATTTTTACAAACTATTGATATAAATTGGAAATCCCACATTCAGTATTTAGAACAACTTAGACAAGTAATCGGGTTAAGATCTTACGGTCAAAGAGATCCTTTAGTGGAATATAAAAAAGAAGCATTTCACTTATTTGAAAGTTTGTTAAATAAATTGAAACTTGATTTAACAACAATATTAATGAATCTTACCTTGGTTCAATCACAAACAAAAAATTTACAAGAAAATAAAATAAAATCTGATAACCCAAAATGCTTATTGGCTTTAAATAATGACAGAAAAATTTCAAGAAATGAAAAATGTGAGGCTACAGGAAAAAAATTTAAACATTGTTGTGGAGCTTTATAAAAAGTAAAGCATTAATCCTATAACAAAAATTGCAAGTCCAGCACCTACAACAAATATTTTTTTGGATTTTAAAAAGTGATTAAAATTACTTTTTTCTAAATTTAGCGAACTTAATTCATTTAAATTACTCATAAATCCTTTACCTCTACCTATTTTTAAAAATTTATTTTTTCTACCATCAAATATTTCCTCTGGGGACATTTGTTTAAAATTTTCTAAATTTTTATTTAAAGCATTTCTAACATTTTCTAGTATCAAATCTTTGTCTCTATGCGCACCTCCAGATGGCTCTGGTATAATTTCATCTATTATCTCAAGCTCTAGTAAATCTTTAGCCGAAAGCTTCATTGCTTTAGCTGCATCTAGCATTTTTTTTGGATCTCGCCATAAAATTGTTGCACATCCCTCAGGAGAAATAACTGAGTAAATTGCATTTTCTAACATTAAAACTTTATTAGATGATGCAAGAGCGATTGCACCTCCCGAGCCACCTTCCCCAATAACAATTGCAATCGTTGGAACTTTTAATTTCATACAACATTCTATTGATTTTGCGATGGCCTCTGCCTGGCCTCTTTCCTCTGCACCAACACCAGGATAAGCGCCCGGAGTATCAATAAATGATATGATTGGTATATTAAATTTATCAGCCAGCTGCATTAGTCGAATAGTCTTTCTGTAACCTTCTGGTCTCATCATGCCAAAATTTCTTTTGATTCTTGAATCTAAATCCTCTCCTTTTTCCTGTCCGATAACTAAAACTGATAAACCATTAAACTTCGCAAACCCACAAAGCACTGAAAGATCCTCGCCATAAAAACGATCCCCTGATAAAGGGATGAAATCTTCAAACAAATTATCTATAAAAAATTTTGACTTCGGCCTATCCTCATGTCTAGCTACCATTGTAGTTTGCCAAGGATCTAAGTTTGCATATACCATTTTTAATTTTTCATCTAACTCGTTTTGCATCTGAGAAATTTTTTGTGTATCTACTTCTGAAAGTCCACTTTGATTATATGGATCTTTAAGTTTATCTAATTCATCTTCTAAATTCTTTATATCACTTTCAAAGTTGAGATAATTTTTCATATTCTATAATATTAACTATGGAAATTGACAACAAAATGTCAATGCTGCTATTAATTATTTGACTTAGTTTTATGGGGGTTTTAGTAATTATTTATGTCTAAAAATTATCAAAATGTTAACAATTTAAAAATTTCAGATGAATTGCTGTCATTTGTAAATAAGGAATTACTAAAAGATTTAGATATTTCTTCTGAAAAATTTTGGGAGGGTTTTGATAATGCTGTACATGATTTGGCACCTAAAAATAAAGAACTGATCCAAATTAGAGAAAATTTACAAAAAAAAATAGATGATTGGCATATAAAAAATAAAGGAAATAAAATCGAAATTGAGCAATATAAAAAGTTTTTAAGCGAAATCGGTTATTTAAAGGAAGAGGGATCAGATTTTAAAATAGAGACTAAAAATGTAGATGATGAAATTACTCAAATTGCCGGACCTCAACTAGTCGTTCCAATAATGAATGCTAGATACACTCTCAACGCAGCTAATGCTAGATGGGTAAGTTTATATGATAGTTTGTATGGTACAAATATTATTGAGTCAGAGGAAGGGGGGAGTGAAAGATATGACCCAAATAGAGGACAAGAAGTAATAAAATATGTCAGAGAGTTTTTTGATAAATATATTCCAATTGATGGGACTAGTTGGAAAAATATATCTGCACTCAAAATAAAAGATAAAAATCTTATAATTTTAAAAGAAGATAAAGAGTATAAACTTAAAGATGAAAATAAATTTGTAGGTCACAGAGGTGATGTAAATAAGCCATCAGCAATAATTATAAAAAATAATAACTTACATTTTGAAATTATAATTAATCCAAAAGCTTTCAGTGCTGCTCATGATATAGCTGGAATAAGTGATGTAATAGCAGAGTCTGCTGTTTCGACTATTTGTGACAATGAAGATAGTGTTGCGGCGGTTGATGCTGAAGACAAAGTAGCATGTTACAGAAACTGGCTAGGTCTAATGAGGGGAGATCTAAAAGTACAATTTGAAAAAAATGGAAAAAAATTAGAGAGAAAACTAAATCCTGACAGAAGCTACATTTCTAAAGAGGGAAAAGGTCTTAAATTACACGGAAGAAGTTTGCTTTTAATAAGAAATGTTGGTCACTTAATGACCAATTCATCAATAATTCTAAATGATGGTAGCGAAGTGCCAGAAGGAATAATGGATGCTTTTATAACAACCACTGCTGCGTTACACGATTTTAAGAAAAAGAAAAATTCAAGAACTGGATCAATCTATATTGTTAAACCAAAAATGCATGGACCAGATGAAACAGCATTTACCGACTCAATTTTTTCGAAAGTCGAGGAATTACTTGGCTTACCAAAATACACTTGCAAAATAGGTATTATGGATGAAGAAAGAAGAACTTCTGCAAATTTAAAGGAGTGTATAAGAACTTTGAAAAATAGAGTTTTTTTTATAAATACTGGATTTTTAGATAGAACTGGTGATGAGATGCATACCTCCATGGAAGCTGGTCCAATGATTAAAAAGGGGGATATGAAATCATCCAAATGGATTTCTGCTTATGAAAATAATAATGTTGATATTGGTCTTAAATGTGGTTTTTCAGGTAAGGCACAAATAGGTAAAGGTATGTGGGCAATGCCAGATAAAATGAAGGAAATGTTAGATGAAAAAATCAGTCATTTAAAAGCTGGTGCAAATTGTGCCTGGGTTCCTTCCCCGACTGCAGCATCATTACATGCTCTACACTACCATCAAATAAATATTTTTGATGAACAAAAAAAGATTATGAAAAGAGAACAATCTAAATTAGATGATCTATTGACGATTCCTGTGGCTGATAGACCTAATTGGTCAGTTGATGAAATCAATAAGGAAATTACTAACTCAGCACAAACGCTACTAGGTTATGTTGTGAGGTGGATTGACCAAGGAGTGGGTTGTTCAAAAGTCCCTGACATAAATAATATTGGACTTATGGAAGATAGAGCCACCTTAAGAATATCTTCACAACATATTACTAATTGGATACATCACGGGATCACAACAAAAATTCAAGTTATGGAAATCATGAAAGCCATGGCAAAAGTTGTAGATAAACAAAATGAGAATGATAGGAACTATGTAAGGATGTCAGATAATTTCGAAAATTCTTTAGCATTTAAAACAGCTTGCGACTTGATATTTAAAGGAAAAGATCAGCCATCAGGTTATACAGAGCCTCTTCTGCATTTAAACAGAATAGAAAAAAAATCTAGCTTGAATTAATTTCAGATCTGTTTTTGAAAGCAGAGAATAATGTTCCATCATCAAGAGTTTCTATTTCACCACCAACAGGTAAACCTTGTGCTAATCTTGTAACTTTAGTTTTTGTTTCTTTAAGACTATTTTGGACGTAAAAAGCTGTAGTTTGGCCTTCTACAGTAGCACTCGTAGCTAAAATTACTTCTTCAATTTTGTTTTTCTTAACCCTTTCTACTAAAGAATTAATCAATAAATCCTCTTTGTTTTGTCCAATAGAGGAAATGGTTCCTCCTAGAACATGAAAATAACCTTTATATATATTTGAACTTTCTATGCTCCATTGGTCAGAAATATTTTCGACTACACAGATTCTTGCATATTTTTCTTTTTCAATTTTACAAAGATCATAATTACACTCAATCGAAGTAGCCTTTAAGATCCCACAAATTTTACACCTAGAGATGTTTTTATATACATCTACGAGTGATTTGGTTAAAGGTTTTACCAACTCATCACGATTATTTATTAACTTTAAAACAATTCTTTTAGCTGATTTTGGTCCTAAACCTGGCAACTTTGAAATTAATTTTATTAGCACGTCAATTTCACTTGTATTTTGCATTTATTATAATGGCCATTTAAAGCCAGGAATTCCAAATCCTCCAGCTGTTTTAGAAATTTCTTCGTTAGTTTTTTCTCTCAATTTTGATTTTGCATTATTGTGAGCAGCGGCAATTAAATCCTCTAAAACAGATTTATTTTCTTTTAATGTTTCATCTGAGATTTCTATTTTTTGCATTACGCCCTCTCCATCCAAAATAACTTTTACTGAATTGGCTCCTGATATACCTTCTACTCTAATCTTTTTTATATTTTCCTGACTTTCTTTCATCTTTGCTTCAAGTTCTTTAGCCTTATCTAATATTTTAGTAAAATCTGTCATCTAATCATTTTCTTCTTTTGGGTTGACATCGATTAAATCTGCATCAGGAAATTTTTCTATTAAATTTTTATATAATTTAGATTGTTTGGCAGAATTGATATTTTTAATTTTTTTATTTTGTTGCTTGTCTTTTATTGATAACTCACCTTTTGATTTACTTAATGTGATAATCCATCTGTCTCCAGTCCATTCAAAGAGTTTTAAAGATAAATCTTTAATAAAATTTTTATCTAGATTATCATTAAAAGATATTTCAATACGATTGTTTTCAAAATGAACTAAATTTACATTTTTTTCTAGTTCATACTTAAGTTTAATCTCTTTTTTTTCATTACAAATTTTTAAAAGTTGGTCGAATGAATTTATATCTAGCTTTTCCTCTGCTTTAACTCCTTTATTATTTTCAATTTTTACTTCTTGCTCTTGTGAAATATTTTTAACCTGACTAATTGTTTCATTTTTTTTTTCGTTCACTATGATTTCTTCATCAGCTTTCTTTTTTAATTGATCGATTTTATCCACACTCAAAGGCGAGTGCTCTTTTATTGTTGAGGATTTTAAATACATTAATCTTATTAGAAACATTTCAATTGATAGACTTTGATTGTTAACAATTTCTAACTCTCCAAGAGTTTTTAAAGTAAACTGCCAAAATAATATTAATGTTTCATCACTAACTTCGTTAGCAATTTTCTTTATTTTTGAAAACTCCTCATCATTCAAAGTAAAATTCGTACTCTCCATATTTAATGAATTAATATTTTTAAAGTAATATACCAGCTCTAAAAAGTCATTTATAAATACTTTCGGTTCAACCCCTTGCTCATAAATTTTTCTGTAAATTTCTATGGCTTTTTTTTCTTCTCCCTTTAAGATTAATTCAAATAAATCGATTAATTGTGATTTATCAAAATATCCAAAAATTTTTTGAGCGGAATTTAAATCTAGTTCTTCATCTTTGTCCAAACTTAATAAAGCTCTATCGAGTAAAGATAATGCGTCTCTAACAGAACCCTCTGAAATTTTTACAATTAGTTTTAAAGCATCATCTGATATTTTTCCCTTCTCTTTATCTTTTATTTTTTTTATAAATTCAAACAATTCACCCGATTTAACTCTTGATAAGTCAAATCTCTGACATCTGGAAACCACAGTAATAGGAATTTTTTTAATTTCTGTAGTAGCAAAAATAAATTTTAACCCCCCTCCATTCTCATATTGTGGAGGTTCTTCTAAAGTTTTTAACAAAGCGTTAAATGCCTGTTTGCTTAACATATGTACCTCATCAATAATGAAAATTTTATATTTAGCTGAAGATGGTCCATATCTTGAAAATTCAATTAAATCTCTAACATCATCTACTCCTGTTTTACTAGCTGCATCCATTTCAAGTACATCTATGTGACTTGAATTGGTGATCTCATCACAATTATCACACTTAATTTTACATTTGTTTTCTACACCATTTGTGCAATTAAGAGCTTTAGCAATAATTCTTGCTATTGTGGTTTTTCCAACTCCCCTTATTCCGGTAAACAAATACGCATTAGGTATTTTGTTTGCCTTAATTGAGTTTACAATAGTTTGTGTAACAACTTCTTGACCAATTAAATCATCAAAATTTTGTGGCCTATACTTCAGAGCTAAAACTTTAGAATTTTTATTCATAATTAAGTGAGGAGACTAGACCCGTTCCACTTTTAGTTCGGCTGCTGAATTTCTTCCCTGACCGGTTCCATGAAGCAAACGCCCTAGCCCCCAAAACTATTATAGCAGGTATAATTTCTAGTCTACAAGAAAAGATTATTTTTATTTTCCTCTTATTTTGTCCGCCACAAAAACACCTAAGACGTGAAAATCTTGGCAATGTAATCCTAATTCCTCTAAAGATTTTTGAACTTTTATATCCTCAATATGGCCATCAAGATCACACAAAAAAAAGAACGAGTCGAAGGTATTTTTTTCTGGATAACTTTGCAATTTTGTTAAATTCACACCATTAATAGCGAAACCACCTAAAGATTGATATAAAGCTGCAGGTTTACTTTTAAGCTTGAATAAAAAAGACGTAATATATTTTTTATTTCCAAATTCTGGTTGAGATATATTTTTTCCCATAATTAAGAATCTTGTTAGATTGCCTTTTTCATTTTCAATATTTTTTTTAATTATTTCTAAATTATACGTTTTAGCACTCAAAGATGAAGCTATTGCAGCTTTTGTCTTATCTTTTGTTTTTGAAACCATTTCTGCAGAGCCAGCTGTATCAGCCCTCACATGCTCAATTAAGCTATTTGATTTTATAAATTTAGAACATTGAGAAAGTGCTTGTCCATGAGAGTAAACATCCTTTATGTCTGAAATTTTCGTGCCCGGTAAACCTAATAAATTATGTTCTATTTTCTGAAAATATTCAGAATAGATATTAAGTCTATATTTAAAGATTAAATATTCAATTCCAATATTGCCTGTAATTCTATTTGACTCTGGAATAATAATTTTTGAATTATCATCTTTTGAGGCTTTTAAAAAACATTCATCAAAAGTTTTACATGGAATAATTTCAGCATCTTTAAAGATTGATAATGCTGCAAGATGTGAATAGGCTCCAAATGTACCTTGAAAATAAATTTTATTCATTAAGATTTGTTTTCCATGATTTTTTTAACAGCTTTTAAATCCTCTATTGTGTCTACACCTATAGGGGCAAACTTCGCAAAAGCAACATTAATTTTTATGTTATTATCTATCGCCCTAAGTTGCTCAAGTTTATTTTTGATCTCACTAGTAGATTGTTTTAAAGAAACAAATTTCTTAAGAGTATCTTTATCATATGAATATATACCTAGATGATGATAAATGTTCCCTTTTTCTTCAGTAATATTTCTCTTAAAATTTAATGCCTCCGGAAAATTTGTTTGATTTAGATTTTCTTTGGTCAAAACCTTAACGACATTTGGATTTTCCAATAGAGCTTTGTCCTGAATTTTGGAAGCTAAAGTTCCTAAGTTTGAAGAACTTTCAATCATCTTTTTATTCAAGTTTCTAATATCATCTATATTCATTAAAGGTTCATCACCTTGAAGATTCATTATTAAATCAATATCCGTGGAATTAATTTTTTGAAACACCTCATAAATCCTATCTGTCCCTGTTTTATGCTCATTTTTTGTTAAAATTGCTTGTCCACCATTTTGTTTAACATCGTCGACTATCTCTTGGTCTCCTGCTGCAACTATTACCTCTCCAATATTTGCTTCCTCTGCTTTTTTAAAAACATGCGAAATGATTGACAATCCTTTAATTTTCATCAAGGGCTTACCTGGCAATCTCTCGGCAGACAATCTAGAGGGAATTATTACCAAAGTTTTCATTATTTTTTTTAACTATGAGCACAATATAAACAGAGGCAAAATTGTACATCAAAATATATGAGCAATTTTAAATTTATAGTGTTATATGTTCAAAATATTTTAATTAAATGGATTCATTTGAACTAAATAAGATAATCGCTGCTGTTTTATTGGTTGCTCTAATCATTATTGGCATTGGAAAACTTTCCGATGCTATTTTTTACGTAGAAAAACCTAAAACTCCAGGTTATGTCGTAGAGGTGGAACAAGCAGTAACGGCTAGCACAGAAACTAAATCAGACGCGGTAACAGAAAAAGTTGATATTACAGCCTTGATGGCGATGGCAGATCTTGCACATGGAGAAAAAGTTTTTAAAAAATGTGCCGCATGTCACTCGATTGTTAAAGGTGGGAAAAATAATATTGGTCCTGCACTTTACAATGTAGTGAACAGACAAGTTGGTGTTGTCTCCGATTATAAATATTCTAAAGCACTTACCGAATATGGAAAGAATTGGACCTTTGAAGAATTAAATGGTTACCTAATTAGACCAGCAAAATGGATTAAGGGAACTAAAATGGCTTTCGCTGGATTGAAAAAAGAGAAAGATAGAGCCTCAGTTATTTTATACCTGAACCAAAATTCTGATAACCCAATTCCCTTACCTTAATTTTCCAAGACAATAAAGTAGTATCGATTTTTGTACGTGAACTCTATTTAAAGCCTGTAGCCAAACTTTTGATTGTTTGCTTTTAAAAACATTTTCATCAACTTCGCTCCCTCTTGGAAGACAGTGCAAGAATATAGCTCTTGGACATTTTTTTAGAAGATTTTTGTTAATCTTAAAATTTTTAAAATCTCTTAATTTTTTTTTTTTATTAACTTTATCATTCATTGATATTACTTTATCTGAAAAAATTACATCGGCTCCTTCAACTGCTTTTTTTGGATCATTGTAGATTATAATTTTATTTTTATTTTTTTTAATATAATTCATTATGTTTTTATTAGGTTGATATTTTTTTGGACAACCAACTTTTAATTTAAAAGAAAATTTAATTGAAGCAGCAATCAAAGAATTTAGAACATTATTTGAGTCTCCAATCCAAGTAATATTTAATTTTGATATTGGTTTTTTTTTTATTTCCTCAACAGTGAACACATCTGACAAGATTTGTGTTGGGTGAGAGGATGGACTTAATCCATTAATAATTGGAATTGTTAAATGCTTTTTAAATTCCTCCAACTTTTCATCATTATCGGTTCTTAACATGAAAGCATCCCCGAAACTTGACAATATTTTAGCGGTATCTTCAATACTTTCACCTCCTTTTGATAAATGCAGTTCATCTGGTCTAAGTGTTAAAGTTCGACCAGAGAGTTGGGAGATAGCTAAGAAAAATGACAAGCGAGTTCTTAAACTTGATTTTTCAAACATTTGTATCAATAATTTTCCTTTTAAAGGCATGCCTTTATCGTGGTCAAGATTGCTAAGTTTCTTTCTTGCTTTTTTTCTTTTTTTTGCATCAATCAAAATTCTTCTGAGATCTTTTGCTGGAATATCTTTTAGATTAATAAAGTGTTTCATTTTAGTTTTGCGCAAACTTTATCGATAATTTTGAGAGCTTGATCTAACTCATTTTTTTTGACATTTAAAGGAGGCAAAATACGTATAACATTTTCTGCAGCTCTAATTGTTAATAACTTTTTATCCATAAGTTTTTGAATAAATTTTGTTTGATCCTTGTAAAGTTGAATTCCTATTAAGTAACCTCTCCCTCTTACATCTTTTATAACTTTGGGATACTTTTTCTTAATAAGGTTTAAATTTGATAAAAAGTATTTGGATAATTTGTTAATGTTATTTAAAAATTTCTTACTTGAAACTATATCCATAACAGTATTTCCAACTGCCATTGCTAAAGGATTTCCTCCAAAAGTAGAGCCATGAGTTCCTGGAGTCATTGCTGTAGCAACTTTTCTATTCATTAAAACTGCTCCGATTGGAAAGCCACCCCCAATACCTTTTGCAATTGGTACTATATCTGGGATACATTTTGATTTTTCAAATGCAAAAAAACTACCTGATCTTGAAATACCACATTGTACTTCATCTAAAATGAGTAATATTTTCTTCTGATTACATAATTTTCTCAATTCTTTTAAACACCAGTCTGGAACAACTTTAATACCACCCTCACCCATTATAGGTTCTATCATAATTGCAGCTGTATTTTTGGTTATCCTTTTTTTTAAAGATTTATGATCTCCAAAAATAAAATGATCAAAACCACCGACATGTCCAAATCCTTCAGTCATTTTTTTAGATCCACTTGCAAAAATTGTAGCTAAAGTTCTTCCATGAAACGAGTTTTTTACACACAAAATTCTTGTCTTATTTGGTTTACCTATTGAATAAAAATATCGTCTCGCAACTTTAATTGCAGCCTCAGTTGCCTCTGCACCACTATTTTGAAAAATTACGCAATCTGCAAAAGTCTTTTGACATAATTTTTTCGCTAATTTCTCTCCCTCAGGAATTTGAAAAGCATTGGATACATGCCAAAGCTTCTTTGATTGTTTGTTTATAGTTTTAATTAATTTTGGATTAGCATGACCTAAACAATTAACCGCTATGCCTTGTACAAAATCTAAATATTTAGCTCCAGACGCAGTATAGAGATAAGATCCTTTACCTCTAACAAATGAAATTTTTTTTCTATTATAATTTTTTGCCAAATAGCTCATAAATTTTTTATTATTTTAAAACTTTGTATAAACAATAATATTATATACAAGTCAGGATTGAATATTTCTATTTTACTTGTTAAGTTATTTTTGTTGATAACTCAGATTAATTACTTGTTTTAATAAAATTTATATCAGTATATTGTGTAAAAGATATTTTTAAACACTAAATATAGACTTATTATGAGTTGGACAGACGAAAAAGTGGCAAAACTTAAAGAGTTATGGGGTAAAGGCAATACTGCAAGTCAAATTGCAGAGATAATAGGTGGTATTAGTCGAAATGCAGTTATAGGCAAAGCTCACCGACTAAATCTTTCAGCAAAAATAAAAACTAGGTCAGCAACCTCTAATGAAAACTTTGAAAGTTCAATGGATAATAAAAATTTAAAATTAAAAAGAGGACGAAGAAGTAAATTTAAATCACTAATAATTGAAAAAGATTTTGAGCCTGAAAATCCTAAAACACTCGAGGAATTGGATGAAAACTCTTGCAAGTGGCCAATTGGTCATCCAAATGAAAAAGATTTTTATTTTTGTGGAAGGACATCGTTGAAAGATTTTTCTTATTGCAAACTTCATTTGCTTTATGCTTACCAACCTAAAGGTAAAAAAGATGATGTCACTGACAAAGATGAGGTGCCAGAATTTATAGAAAAAAAAATCAAGTCAGCTTAAAAGGCTCAATAAAGTTAAACTAATAAACATTTTTTTTTGAGAATTGTCCACCCTGTCTCCACATATAACAATACTTTTCCACTTCTTTTTCAAATAAACATTTAGCTGGAAAGCCAATGTCTGAGTTTGTTTTATACTTACCTGATAAAATATTGTCGTATTTTAAAAGTTTGAGCTGATCTTCTGTAAGTAATGGTTTGGGAAATAATTGAAAAAATTTTGCCGATAATTTTCCAAAAAACATAGGGACGGGTAATAAAATTCTACGTTTATCTATTAGATTAAGTAATTTTTGGATGATTTCTTTGAGTGTGAGTGTTTCGGTTCCAACACACTCTATTATCTTTGAATAGATATTTTTAGAGATGATGTTGAAAATAATATCGACTAAATCAGAGGAATGAATGGGCATGAATTTTGTTTGTCCATTATAATAAAGTGGAAATACCGGAAGCCTATTTAATAAAGTCATAAAGTTAGTGGTAAAATTATCGTCAACAGAATAAACAACTGATGGCCTTAAAATTGTCGATAAAGTAAAATTTTTTAAAATTTCTTTTTCACCATCTAGCTTACTTCTAGCATATGCAGATTCTGTTGCTTCGCTAACACCTAATGCCGATAAATGAATAAGATGTTTCAATTTATTTTGCTTACTAAGTTTTGCTAATAGAGAAGGGAATAAAGTGTGAATATTTTTAAAAGAGCTTCCTTTTTTTTCATACAAAATACCAATTAAATTAATACAAATATCAGCTCTTTCAAATAAACTTTTGATCTTAGCTTCATCAAAAATATTTGCCTCTACAATATCAATATAACCTGCATTTCCTTGGGTTTTTATAATATGACCCTTCTGATGTATGTTTCTTGTAACAACAATGACTCTGTAGTCATTTTGCGTTAACTTTCTGATAAGATGACGACCAATTTGACCACTTCCACCAAAAATTAGACAATTTTTTCCTTTCATATATATAAGACTTAAAAATGAATATTGATATCAAACTTCACAAAAATGATTTACCAGATGATTTAGATTTAGGCAATGTAATAGCTGTCGATGGTGAGTTTATGGGTCTAAATGTCAGACGTGATCCTTTGTGTTTAATTCAAATTTCATCAGGTAATTCCGATGCACATATTGTTCAACTTGATAGATCAAATTATCAAGCGCCTAATTTGATAAAGATATTAGGAGATCAAAAAGTAACAAAAATTTTTCATTATGGTAGGGCTGACATGGCACATATTAAATATTATTTAAAAACTGAAACAAATAATATTCTTGATACTAAAATTGCTAGTCGTTTGGCTAGAAGTTATGCTGATAACCATTCTCTTAAAACTTTGATTAAAGAGTTTATTAATATTGACATCAGTAAACAATTTCAAAATTCAGACTTTGGTGGTGATTTAACACCTGCTCAAATGAAATATTGTGCAAATGATGTTATTTATCTTCATAAAATTCATAATGAATTAAATAAAATTTTAGAAAGAGAAAAAAGAATTGATTTATATAAAGATTGTCTTAAATTTTTGAAAACTAGAGTAGAGCTTGATTTGGCATTATTTAAGGATGATATATGGTCTCATTAAATGAAAAAGAAAAAATACATTAAAGTCGCAAAAGAAGTAATTGATCTTGAAATTAAAGCATTAGTAAAATTAAAAAAAAGCATCAGTAACTCCTTTTATCTAGCAGTTCAACAAATACTTAAATGTCAGTCAAAAGTGATTTTATGTGGTGTTGGTAAAAGTGGATTGATTGCAAATAAAATTGCATCAACTTTTTCATCAGTTGGCACACCATCATTTTATTTATCTGCAAGTGACTCATCACATGGAGATCTGGGAAGTATTTCAAAGAAAGATATTTTAATTTTAATTAGTAATTCTGGAGAAACAAATGAGTTAAAAAATATTATTCAATTCGCTAATAGAAATAAAATTTTACTCATTGGTATAGTTTCACAAAAAAGTTCAGTTCTTTATAAATCAGCTGATATTAAGCTTTTAATTCCAAAAGCAATTGAAGCAGGAAGTATTATACCAACTTCAAGTACAACTTCTCAGTTAGCATTAGGTGATGCACTGGCAATAGCAACAATGAAACAAAGAAAATTTAACAAAAAAGATTTTAAAAAAATCCATCCAGCGGGAAGTTTAGGTGCACAATTGAAAACTGTTGAGGATATCATGCTTAAAGATAATTCGATACCTTTTGTTGATGAAAATTTGAAAATAAAGGATGCTTTAAAAGTTTTAAGCAAAAAAAAATTAGGTTTCTTATTAGTCAGAGACCACCAAAAAAAGAGCCGTGGGATTGTTTCTGATGGTGACATAAGGCGTCTCACTCAAAAAAAACAAAATCTTCATAATATTTCAATCAAAGAAATTATGACAAAGAATCCGATTGGAATAGATAAAAATGCTCTAGCGGCGTCTGCCCTCTCTCTTATGTCGCAAAGAAAAATTACATCATTATGTGTTTATGAAAAAAAGAATAAATTAAAAACTATAGGAGTAATTCATATACATAATATATTACAATCAAATATTTCTTAATGAAAAAAAAAATTATTATTGGTGGTTCTTTTATAATCTTTTTTTTTTCACTTTTAGTTTACCACTATTTCAAATCAAATAATGAAAAGAAGTTAATTGAAAAGAAAAAAAAAATAGAATTAGTCAAAACAGAGAGTATTGAGAATAATGAAGAAGAAATCATAAGTTTAAATATTATTCAAGATGTGAGTTATTCAGCTAAAGATACTAAAGGAAATGAGTACTTTGTTGAGGCTAGAGAGGGAACAATAGATCAAAATTATAATAATTTAATTTTTTTAAAAGCTGTAAACGCAACAATAAGATTAAAAAATTTTGAATTAATAGAAATCTCATCCGACTTTGGCAAATATAACACTGATAATTATGATACTATTTTTTCAAAAAATGTAATAATTACATACTTGGATAATATAATTAAGGGAAAATATCTTGATTTTTCATGGGATAAAAACTTAATAATTATCTCTAAAGATGTTACTTTAAAAAATAATCAAAGCTCTCTTCGGGCTGATGTAATTGAGGTAGATATTAAAAAAAAAGATATAAAGATATTCATGCATGAGGAAAATAAGAAAGTGAATATTAAATCATTGAATTGAACATGGCTGTAATTAAGAAATTTAGAATTAAATCTTATAAAAAAGTTAAATCGATAATAGAGTTCGAAAATGTAACTTTGGCTTATGGAAATAGAATTATTTTAGATAATATAAGTTTTAAAATTAATGAGGGTCAAATATTTGGTATGCTAGGGCCAAATGGTGTGGGGAAATCTACTATCTTTAATTTAATAACAGGTCTTATAAACCCTAAACATGGAAAAATCAAAATTAATGGAGAAGATGTATCCAAATACCCAATTTATATGAGAACTAAGAGATTTAAAGTTGGATATGTTCCACAATATGGTGGATTTTTTCATGATTTAACTCTCCATGATAATTTAAAAGCTATAAGTGAAATTGTAATAGAAGATAAGAATTTAAGACCAGAAAGAATTGACTATTTACTATCAAAGTTTGAACTTGAAAATATAAAAAACATTAAGGCAAAGTTTTTATCAGGAGGTCAAAAAAAAAAATTAGTTATATCTCTATCTCTTTTAAGCAATCCAAAAGTACTTTTATTAGATGAATGCTTCGCAGCTTTAGACGTATTAACAATAAAGATGCTCCAAGAAATAATAGTAAATTTACAACAAGAAAGTCAAATTACAATATGCATATGTGATCATCAGGCACGAGATTTATTAGCATGTGTTGATATTGCAATGATCTTAAGTAATTGTAAAGTAATTGCACAAGATACACCATCAAACCTAGTAAAAGATGTTAATGCTAAAAATGCATATTTTGGAAATAGTTTTAAATTTAATTAAAGCTTAATGCCAAATAAAATTATTTTAAAAAAAAAAATTTCTGAATTTAATAAAAAAATTTTGATTCCTGGTGATAAAAGCATCAGTATTAGATGGGTACTTATTTCCTCCATTGCTGATGGAGTATCAAAAGCTAAAAATTTATTAATGTCAGAAGATGTATTGGCAGCTATTGAGGCTGTCAGAAAGTTAGGTGTAAGAGTTAAGATAAATAAAAATATTTGTAAGATTTATGGTGTCGGTATCAAAGGATTAAAATACAAAAAAAATCTTGTTATAAACGCAAAAAATTCTGGGACACTTGGAAGATTAATTTCTGGAATTTTGATTGATACACCTTTTCCAATAAAAATTATTGGTGATGAAAGTTTATCAAATAGAGATTTTAAAAGAATAGCAGATCCACTTAGTAAATTTGGTGCTTCTTTTCAACTCCATAATAAGTGTAATTTACCATTAATTATAAAAGGTTCACAAAATTTAAAGCCAATAAAATTTTTTGAAAAAAAAGGCTCAGCACAATGTAAAAGTAGTGTTATTTTTGCTGGAATAAAAGCAAACGGTAAAACAATAATTAAAGCAAAAAAATCTAGAAATCATACAGAACTTCTTTTAAAATATTTAAAATTACCAATCAAAATAAAAGAAAGAAAAAATTTTGACTTAATAGAAATAAAAAAAATAAACAAAATTAAACCAATAACATACCATATCCCTTCTGATATTAGTTCAGGAGCTTTTTTTATTGCACTCACAGCACTTTCTAAAAATTCCCAAATAATAATTAAGAATATAAATGTTAACTCGACTAGAATTGGGATTATTGCAATATTAAAGAAAATGGGGGTAAAAATTTTACTATTTAATAAGAAAATATACAAAGGGGAACCGATAGCAGATATTTTTGTTAGTAGTCCTAAAAAACTAAAATCTATTAATTGTCCATCAAAATTAAATAGTGGAGCTATAGATGAGTTTTT
>CACEKW010000002.1 GCA_902560185.1 uncultured Pelagibacteraceae bacterium
CACTGTTCACTGTTTGCTTGCAAAGCGATCTGGTAAAAAAATAATATGTGGAGATACCGGTGCTGGGTATGCTGGGAAAATGTTAAGTATGGCTGCCAAAAAATTTGGTTTAAAATGTAAAATATTCATGGGTGCAAAGGATATTGCTAGACAACAACCAAATGTAAAAGCAATGAAAAAAAATGGTGCTGAAGTAATACCAGTCTATTCTGGAAGTCAAACACTTGTAGATGCTGTCTCAGAGTGTATGAGATTCTGGGTTGCTAATTGTGATACAACAGCAATGTGTGTTGGTAGTACCGTTGGTCCAGCAGTTTTTGTTCGTATATGTGGATGGAGCACAAGCCAAATTTCAAGAGAGTTAAAAGTACAGCTAATTGAGGAATTTGGATCAATTCCAAAAAAACTTAAGTTATACAATTGTGTTGGGGGTGGGAGTTCGAGCTTTGGATTTTGGAATGAATTTATGGATTATGATAAAAAACAAGTTGAGTTTATTGGGGTAGAAGCTGGTGGACCTGCAAAAAGTAAAAAACATGCAGCTCCTTTAACCTATGGTTCAAAGATTGGAATTTTACATGGTGCAGCACAATATGTTAATCAAAACTCTGATGGACAGATAGAAGAGACAGAGTCGATTTCAGCAGGACTTGATTATCCAGGGATATCTCCACTTCATTGTTTTTTAAAGGATACCAAGAGAGCGAGGTATACTGCAGCTAGTGATGAAGAAGCCCTTAGTGCCTATAAGCTTGTTACTAAATTTGAAAAATTAAGACCCTCCTTAGAGCCAAGCCATGCTTTTTTTGTTGCACTTAAAGAGGCAAAAAAACTCAGTAAAGATACAGTAGTAGTAATTAATAGTTGCGGTGATGCTTACAAAGATCGTGGAATTTTAGAGAAAAGATTAGGCAAAAAATATGTTAAATCCAATTAGTGTTGCATTTAAAAAAGCAAAAGCAGAAAATAGACCAGCTTTATTAACCTACACTGTTGCTGGTGATAGTTCAAAAAAACAATCTTTAGATATATTAAAATCTATATCTAAAAATGCAGATATTTTAGAAGTAGGTGTGCCTCACAATACTCCTGTTGCAGATGGTAGCCAAATTCAAACTAGCGCGTATAGAGCAATTAAAAAAGGTATTAAATTAAATGATATATTTAAAATTGTCAGAGATTTTAAAAAATTCGACAAGAGCAAGCCTATTATATTGATGGGTTACTATAATATGATCTTTCAATATGGAGACAACAATTTTTTAAACAAATGTAAAACCTCGGGCGTAAATGGATTGATAGTTGTAGATTTACCTTGGCCGGAAAATAAAGATTTTGCAAAAAAATGTAAAAAAAAATCAATTTATTTTATTCAACTTTTATCACCTACAACAACAAGTAAAAGACTTAAAAAAATTATAAAAAACTCTCACCCAATGAATTATTTCATATCAATGTTAAGTACTACAGGTGGCAAATTGAAAGTGTCGCCTAAAGAGATACTTAAAAACTACAACATGATTAAAAAGATTAATCCTAAAAAAGAGATTGTGATTGGTTTTGGAATTACAGAGAAAACCATTGGAAAACTTAAATCTGCTGATGGATTAGTAGTGGGAAGTGCTATTTGTAAAGAAATTACGAGAAGTTTAAATAGTAGACAAAATCCTGTCACAAATGTAGGTAAGTTAGTAAGAAAATTAAAAAGTAAAATAAAATGAATTGGATTACCAAAATTATTAAAGCAGGTGAAAAAATCAAATCTGCCATTCATAAAAGAGCTTCCAAAGAAGACATTGCTAATAGTGATTGGACATCTTGTTGCAAAGGTCCAATATTAAAAAAAGATTTAGAAGAAAATCTATGGGTTTGCCCTGATTGTAATAAACACCACAGAATTAAACCTAAACAAAGATTTGACATTTTATTTGGAAAAGATAATTACAAAATATTTCAAACACCCATCCCAAAAGATGATCCTTTAAACTGGACAGACTCAAAATCCTATAAGGATAGATTAAAATCTGCCAGAAAAAAAACAGGTATGGATTGTGGGATGATGGTCGTAAGTGGTGTAATCAATGATGTTAAAATTACCGCGGTTGCGTCTGATTTTGACTTTTTAGGTGCATCAATGGCAGCTGCAGAGGGAGAGGCTTTCTTATACGGTATTCAACATGCAATTGAAAATAAAACTCCTTTTTTATGTGTAAGTGCAGGAGGTGGGATGAGAATGATGGAAAGTCTGATTTCTTTATCTCAAATGACAAGGACCACATTGGCAATAAATGAATTAAAAAATAATAATCTTCCGTATCTAGTTTGTATAACAGATCCAACTGCTGGTGGGATCACAGCTTCCTATGCAATGTTAGGTGATATTCATATAGCTGAGCCTGGAGCACTAATCGCTTTTGCTGGAGCAAGAGTAATTCAAGGAACTGTTAAGGAGGAATTACCAGAAGGTTTTCAAAAGAGTGAATATGTTGAAAAGACAGGCTTTGTTGATTTAATTATTGAAAGAAAGGATCTAGCTGAAAAAATTGGAACTTTATTGTCAATATTGTTAAAGAAAAATTCTGTTATAAGCACTGAACAAGATGAAACTACAGAAAATACTCAGTCGCTTTCTAAAATTGCATAAAAAAGAAATTGATCTAAGCTTAGATCGAATAATTCACCTTTGCGAAAAACTTGGTAATCCTCAGGATAAAATCAAAGCCATCAGTATTGTTGGGACAAATGGTAAAAACTCTACAATTCAAGCTTGTTATTCAATTTTAAAGGAGGCAGAAATTAAGTGTAATGTTTATACAAGTCCTCATATTCGAAAAATAAATGAAAGGTTTGTTTTTGACAACCAACAACTTGGGGATGATGAACTGGCCTCTTTATTTGAGGAGGTTGAGAGAGTAAATGCTAATAATCCAATAACATTCTTTGAAATTTTAACTGCATGTTTTTTTCATAAAGCAGCTCAGTATCCTAATAATCTTAATCTGATTGAGGCAGGTTTATTTCATAGGTTTGATGCAACCAATATCTTAAAAAATAATCTTGCAAGTATTGTAACTTCTATATCAAAAGACCATTTAGACTGGCTTCCAGAAAATGAGAGAACAATCGATAAGATTATTTTTGAAAAAACTTCAAACCTTTTAAATTCAAATATTATTGTTGCAAAACAATACCCTGTTTCAACATTAGAAAAGATTAAAAAAACTATTCATCAAAATCAATCTAATAAGTATTTTTTTAATGATGATTTTTCATTCTCAAATGGAGAAAATGAATTCTTTTATTTTGAGGATAAATTTGGTGGATTAAAATTACCAAAACCAAATGTATTAGGTCAATTTCAACAGGAAAATATTTCAACAGCAATTGCAACTTTACGAATTTTAGATCTGGACATTGAAGATCATCACATAAAAAAAGGTATTCAAAAAATCGACAATATTGCAAGACTTCAAACAATTGAGTCAGGTAAATTAAAAGATTTAGTTAAAGACAATCTTTTTTTAATATCTGGAGATCATAATGAAGATGGAGCAAGAGTATTAAATGAATATTTAAAAAGCCTAGATTGTAGAAAACACATCATTATTGGTATGATGGATAATAAAGAACACGAAAAATACATTAACCACTTTAGAGATATCGCCTCAATAACAACTGTAGATATTAAAAACCAGCCAAATGCAATTAGTGGACTTAAATTAAGAGAAAAATTTAAAAATATGCCAAATGTAAGGTATAAAGAAAGTATTGAGGATGCGATTAAAAGCATAAATCTAAATCAAGGAGATCTACTATTAATTACTGGATCTTTATATCTTTGTTCTGAAGTTTTGAATTTAAATTAAATATTTTTTTCTAAAAATTCTTTCATGTGGCTTTCAGGTACACCACCAACTTTTCTATCTACTTCAACACCTTTTTTATAAATAATTACAGTTGGCACCCCTCTAATTCCAGCGGCACTACCAGTATTTATTCCACCTTCTTCAATGTCAGCGTAATAAAATCCTGCTTTATCTTTATACTCAACAGCTAGTTTATCCATAATTGGTTTTAAAGCTTTGCAAGGTCCACACCACGCAGCCGAAAATTGAATTACAGAAATATCCTCGTTTTTAATTTTGTTATCAAAATCTTCGTCTTTAAAATCTGTCAGCATTTAATCTTTCTATAATTTACTAATACAAAGTCAACTACGCAATTTCATATTTTTTTTCAATTGACATTATAAATTCGTTTATTTCATCTAACTTTTTTAATTCTTCCTCATCATCTCTATTAGAAGCTTGGTCTCTTAAATAATCAATTTCAGTGTAAGCCATATTAACAGTTTGCCACTTTTCTTTATTTTTACTTAAAATTCTTCTAGCAATTTCACTTTTAATATTTTTATAAAGATCAGGTGGTAAAATTTGCGGTGCTTCTTGATAAATAATTTTTTGGCCAAACCAACTACATCTTTTATCTTGAAACTTATCTAATAATCTCAATTTATCTTCCCAAGATGAGCTATGCCAAGTTTTAAATAATGCAGTATCTTTATTTGGAATAAATTTCTCATAAAGAGTTTCCTCTGGTAATAAATCTTCTTGGGTTTTTGTTTGTTCCTTTTCCTCTGCAGCTTCTCTATTTATGATTTGAATATTTTTACAAAAATTTTCATTTTCCCTAACAAGTTTAGCCCTTTTTTGAATTGTTGCTAAATCTAGTTCTGAATAAGGTTTTTGTTTAAGAGCAAATTGTTTATCTAAAATTACTGGTGCTTTATTAGTTTTTAAAACTCTTAAAGCCTTAGGGCTATATTTTTTTAATACATCTCGTAATTGATTTACTGGTAGGTTTAACAATGGTTCTGGATCCCTTCTTAGGTCCCAAACATATCCCCAAGATGCATATGACGGGTGAAAGCAATGATTAGGATGTAGCGTACCAGTAAGATACATCATATTCCGACCCTTCACATTTTCAAAAATAGAATATATGCCTTCATTTTTTAAAAATGTTTCAACGCTAGTCTTTGTTGATGTCTTTAAAAAGGTATCCCAATTTTCTTTATGTTTGTCTTTTATAATTCTTAATACCTTCAATGAATTCTGTGCATCAACATAGGCTGTATGACTAGCTGAAGTGTCAAAACCCTGCATTCTAGATAAAGATTCCAGTGCAAGACTTGGATTACCTGCTTCGGTTAGCTCTGTTTTTAGGGTCTCTGAGTTTAATGTTTGGGCTGCTCTAGCTATATGCAAACCATCATGTTCACTATTGGGCGATGAGTGGGTGGCATAAGGATACCTATTGCCCTTAAAAAAATTAAAGTGGAACATTCTTCGATCAAAGTTTAAATTTGACCAACCCATAAATACTGCGGGAGCACACTTTGTGAAAAAATTTTCAACAGCACCTAAAAAATCATAATGTGAATAATTGCCTTTGGTAAGTAAATCAATGCTAGTTGAATTAACAAGTAAGGCCTTTGCACTGGGCACCTCTCCTTCTGGCATTCTGCCTCTGATATTTAATTTTCCAATCTCTTTAAGATTTTTATCAACAACGACAGCACCTACTTCAATTATTGATCCCCAAATAGTGCTATTGGTTGTTTCGGTATCATAGATTACTATTTTATCCATTATTTACATTACTCCAAATTTGTGAGTTCATTAAACTTTTTAAGTCTTCCAAGAAATAAATTTTGATAAGTTACTAATTCAGGTCCTTGAATTTTAAACTCTTGAAACAAATTATCTACTGTGCAAACAAGAATAACGCAAGCATTGATATTTGAATTATAAACAACGTTATGGGCTAAGGAATAAGCAGCAGTTTGAAGGAACCAAGAATCTATATACTCAGCTTTTTTTGGTTTATTGGATTGTTTAAAATCAATAATAGTTTCTTTTCCCTCATAAACACCAACGCAATCTGCTGTACCTGCATATCTTTCAGGATAATGCATTGTACATTCCACACCATATATTTCCTCTAATCTATTTGTTAAACCTTTATCAATTATTTCTTTTGCCATTTTTTTATATTGTTCATTATCCTCAAAGAAACTTAAATTTTCTCTTCCTAAAAGAAAAGATTCTAAATAGCTGTGCATCTGAGAACCTCTACTACTGGCTGCTTTTGTAATTGCTTCAGCTTCTTTATGGCCAGTTCTTTCTCGCCAATTTGCTAAGGCTGCTTTATCTTCCTCTGACTTTGTTGCATCAAGTATTGAAGTTACACTTGGTAATTTTGCTTCTCCTAAAACATATCTTCTTATTCCATCTTCGGTAGCTCTTGAACTTGATGGATAGTTGTATTTTTTGTTCCAACGCATTTGATTTCTTATAGTCGGTAATATATGAAAAAAGAAATTATTTTTTAAGCTGTTTATTTCTCTCAACAAATTTTTCAACGTTCTCTGTCAGTACAGCTTTTTCAACTTGCTCGGGATCTTTAATATTTTCTAAAGTTCTAGTGATTGATCTTGCATCAGTTCCAAACTTATCAACTACGTTCATAGCCTCCTCTAGCTTTTTTCTTAAAACTATGACGTTGTCAAAATGCTTTGCAAACCTTGTGCTGATTGTTTTTAAGTGATTATAAATCTCTGTTGCACCCTTTTGAACCTTAAGAGATTGAAATCCCATGTGTAAAGACTGTAAATAGGCTGAAAGAGTATTAGGGCCGCAAATTACAATTTTATATTTTTTCATTAATTCTTGGGTTAATAATTCTTTTGTGTTTGGATCTTGGTATTCAGTTAATTCTTTATAAAGACTTTCAGTTGGTGCATACACGATTGCAAAATCAGTTGTTTTTGGTGGAACAATGTATTTTTCCATGACACTTTTTGCTTTGGCCTTAAATGCACTTGCTAATTTTGTTCTAGCATCTGCAACTGCTTTTTTATCATCTGCATCATATGCATCAGTGATGGTTTTGAATTTTTCTACTGGAAAATGAGAGTCTACTGGAACCAAGACATCTCCTTGAAGCTTGATTGCAAATTCTACGTTTTCACTAGTGTCCTCTTTCATTTTGACATTTGTCATAAATTGAGATGCTGGTAACAAATCTTTGATTAAAGCATCCAAAGAATATTCAGCCAAAGTTCCATACTTTTTAACCCCTGCTAAAATTTTAGTAATCCCCTCTTGGCTTTGATTTAATAATTTAACTTGCTCATTAAAGTTGCCAACCTTCTCATCTACTTTGGTTAAGGCCTCAGTCATATCCTTTGTAACTCCAGTTGATAAAGAATTAAATGAAGTAGACATTGAACTAAGCGATGTATTGATTGTCGAATTAAGGCTATCTTTTAACCTCACTATTTCAGCATTTAAATTAGCTAATTCCTCAACTTCTTTATTCTCATTCTCATCTTTAGGTTTTGACCTTAAATTTAAGTATAAAATACCTAAAGTTGCACCAAGTAGTATAACTAGAATTATTAATAGAATCGTATCCATACTTTTAAAGATATACGTGTTTTAATGGAAATCAACTTATTACTAGATTACTATGAGATACTAAGATTGGTTATTATTTTTAAAAAATAATTAATAAATATGGATTTTTTTTTGGTTTTAAAAATATTGTTTGTTATTGGAGTGATGATCGCTCTATATGCGATAATTAGAAATTTAGATATAATAAAGATTATTTTAATTTACTTTAAAGATAAATTACTTGGAAAGTAATTTAATTAAATTGTTTAATCGCTTTTTCTTTACATTTTTTTTTGAAGTTAAAAGACAAGCTTCAGATTTTAAAATTTCACCATCTTTTAAGATACGCAGATTATTTGCTTTTAAGGTCACACCTGTGGATGTAATGTCAGTAATCAACTCGGCAGATCCAGTAAAAGGATAGGCCTCAGTAGCTCCTAAACTTTTAACTAATCTAAATTGTGTAACACCTTTTGAGAACAAAAAATCTTGTGTTAAATTTGGATATTTAGTTGCAACCCTAATTCTTTTTTTCTTAATATCTCTGAATTCAAAAGCAATTTCCTCAAGATCAGCGATAGTCTGAACATCAATCCAAGGATCTGGAATTGCTACTACTAAATTTGCTCTTCCAAAACTAAGTTTTTTGACCACATTTATTTTATTTTGGACATTTGCGCCGCTTTCTTTCAATAAATCAAAACCAGAAAAACCAATATCTAAAGAGCTATCCCCCAACCTTTCAATAATTTCTCTAGCATGAAGATATAAAATCTTAACATATGGTTTATTTTTAATTGATCCAATTAAATCTCTTTCTCCTCTTTCAGATATAATTTTCAATTTTTTTTTCTTAAAGATTTTTAAAACATCTACTCTAAGTCGACCTTTGCTTGGAATACCTATATTGATTAAATTATCCATTAATTAACTAAATTTAAAGCAGCACCAACTGCTGGAGTTTGTTTTTTTGAACCAAGGTCGGAAATCAATTTGTCATATCGGCCGCCATTGCAACAATTAATAATTTTTGATTTGGACTTAATATCTATTTTAAAAACCATACCCGTGTAATATTCAAGCTGTCTGCCAAAAGCAGCTGAAAAAGTCACATTTAATTTATTAATTTTATTTTTTGAGATTGGAAAATATCTCTGATCTACCAATAAATTAATTTTATATTTCTTGAAAAACTTATTTAATACCTTGGCTGCATTATTAATTGGACATTTAATTTTCAAAAATTCCTTAATAATTTTTGAAATATTTCTTCCTTTACTAGGTCTCCTTGGATCTTTAATCTTTTTATCAAATCTGCTTAAAATTTCGTTTATTGTTCTATTTGCTATAATGTTTGATTGATCATCTTTTAACATTCTAAAATATCTTTTTTTATCGATCTCAACTATTGTTGGATCAACATCTGAATTAGTCTCTAATCTTTTGAGAAGATCATTAAAATAATCTTCTCTCCAAAAATGTCTTGAAAGTCTTAATTTCCATCGTTTAGGGATATCTAATTTAGATATAAGAAGATTGAATATTTCTACATTCCCAATTGTGATCTCGCCTGATGAATAATTAAAATTTTTTAAAGATTTTAATGATGTATTTATTATTTCCTTATCATCATTTTTCTCGTTTCGTGACCCTATGATTTCAAAACCAACTTGATTTCTTATAATGGAGTCCTTTTTGTTTTCAGATTTACGATATGCTTGACCATTATAAAATATCTTCTCCTTGCCCTTTAGATTATTTTCTAAGTATCTTAGACAAGATACAATTGTTAGATCTGGCCTTAAACATAGTTCATTTCCTCCTTGGTCAGTAAATGAGAAAATAAATTTTCGAAAACTTTCACCAGATCTTTGTACGATATGGTTAGCCTCAATTACTGAGGGTAATTCAATATATTTAAAACCATTTGATTTAACAGTTTTAAGTATGCTGTCAGATAAATTTTTTGATTTCATTTACTAAATTTTCTTTTGAAAAGGTGATTTGATTATCTTCCCCCTTAATACCTAGGAGGTTCTTAAGTGTAATTTTACTATCTTTAAATTCATTCTCTCCACAAATGACTGCAATCGGGCACCCTCTTTTATTTGCATATGTCAGTTGTTTACCGAGATTTTTCTTACTATCTAAAAAAATTTCTGAATTAATATTATTTTTTCTCAAGATATCTAAAATTTCGTAATAATTTTTTAAATATTTTTCATCCATTACGCAAACAATGACTGGTTTTTGATCGTCTAATTGGACTTGATTTATTTGAGACATAGCAAACAATAGTCTATCCACACCAATGCTGACACCTGTTCCAGGTATATCGACACCTTTAAATCTTGAAATTAACTTATTGTATTGTCCACCAGAGCATACACTACCAATATCAATTTCTTTACCTTTATTATTTGTTGTTTTAAAATTTAGATTGGTCTCAATACAAAAGCCATCATAATACGCTAATCCTCTAACTATTGTGAAATTTGTTTTGACTAACTCAGAATAATTTCCAAAATCTAGCACCTCAAATAAATCCTCAAGCTCTTTAATCCCTTCTTGGGTAATAGGATTTTTAAAATCTTGTTTGAGTTTTTTTAAATCTTTAATTTTTAAAAAGTTTAAAATTTTTGAAACTTGATCATCATTTAGGTCAGCTCCTTTAGTTATCGCACCACTTTTATCTTTTCTCTCTTTTTTAAGTAGATCTTCAACTCCTTTTATTCCAAAATCTGGTTTGTCCAACTTATCAATTGCTCTCATCACCTTGATCTCTTTATTAGCAGGAATTTTCAGATCTTGAATTAAACCTTGAATAATCTTTCTATTACTTACATTAATTGTAAATTGATCTTTTTTTAAACCACATTCAATTAGAGTGCTTGCAACCAGATTACATAATTCAGCATTTGCTTGTGCTGGATTTACATTGCCTACAATATCGCAATCAGCTTGAGTAAATTCTCTGAAACGTGCATTGCCTGACTTTTCATTTCTAAATACATTTTGAATAGCGTATCTTTTATAAATTGATGGAAGTTCTTGATTATTTTGAGCAACAAATCTTGCTAAAGGACTGGAAAGATCGTATCGAAGAGTAATATTCTTTTCACCATCATTAAAAGAAAAAACATCAGACATAGGATTATTATCGTCCTCAGCAAGAAAGGATCCTATATTTTCTGCAATTTCAAATGATGGAGTTTCTAAAGGATCGAAACCATATCTAATAAAATTATTCTCAATGACTTTTAATAGTCTTTTTTTGAGAATTAATGTTTTATTCCATCTATCTTCAAAACCTGAAGGTAATCCAGGAATTAATTTATTTTTTTCACTCATTTTTTGGTACCTTGAGTAGGTTACGCTCCTACGACTTCGGATCCACAAACCGACGTGATACTATTTCACCATCAAGGCATATCCTTTTTTGTTTTATCTTATTTTGTTGTTATTTAAAATTATAATATAAATGATTATTCGCTAGCTTTAGCCAGCATGGAAGTGAGTGTGCGCAACTCTACTAGTTCCTTTAAGAGCTTTTCTTAAAGTACTTTTTGATGCTAATTTGTTTATCTCAAATTTTTTCATTGAAAGCTTTTTAGACAAAAAAAACGATAATGCAACCCCTAAAAGAAAAAGGACGTATATCTACTAGTAGATATATCGCCCTTTTTATAATTTTAGAAAATTAGTCTAATTTTTTTAAATTTACTGCTGAAGGGCCTTTGGGACCATCTTCAAGAGTAAATTCTATTTTATCACCCTCATTAAGATATCTCATGCCCGCTGCTTTGACTGCGCTTGCATGTACAAACGCATCTTTTTCTTTATCGTCTCTTTCTATAAAGCCGTAACCTTTTTTACCGTTAAACCACTTTACTTTTCCTTGTATTGTACTCATCTTATTCACTCGTCCTTTAGTTATTTATTTTGATATGAGGTTAGGTTCTTTTAAATTAATTTCAAGATGTTTTGATGGTGCCTCGGGAAGGATTCGCACCTCCGACACAAGCCTTTTCAGGGCTCTGCTCTACTCCTGAGCTACCGAGGCAAAAGGTCAACCCCTAAAGATTATTCTGCCTTTTGTAAGGTCATATGGAGTCATTTCGACTGTCACATTATCACCTTGTAATACTCTAATTCTGTTTTTTCTTAATTTGCCCGCTGTATGAGCTGTTACAACATGACCATTTTCAAGCTGAACTCTAAACATAGCATTTGGAAGTAAATCAGTTACCTTGCCTTTGAATTCAAGTAAGTCTTGTTTTGACAAATTTATTTTCTCCTTATTCTTTTTTTTACAGATTGAGCATGTCCTGCTAACCCTTCGTAATTTGCAAGAGTTATAACTGATGGCCCAAGACTTTCAATACCCTTTTTTGATAAGTTTATGTAAGAAATTCTTTTATAAAATTCATTGACGCTTATACCACTAGAATACTTTGCTGACCCATTGGTTGGCAATATATGATTTGATCCAATGTTATAATCTGTCATTGCCATAACTGCATATTTTCCTAAGCATATTGAACCAGAATTCTTAATTTTGGGTATCAAAGATTTGTAGTTTTTTACGTTCAATTCCAAGTGTTCAGGTGCAATTTTATTTACGATATTAATTATTTTACTATCGTTTGCTACATACATTAAAATTCCATTTCTCTTTAAACTTTTTTTTGCCACAGATACTCTTGGAATACTTTTTAATTGTTTTAAAATTTCCTTCTGGACTTTACTAATTAGTTTTTTGTCTTTTGAAATTAATATACATTGTGCTTGAGGATCATGTTCTGCTTGACCGATTAAATCACTTGCAGCCCATTCAGGATTTGAGAATTTATCACAGACAATAGTTATTTCAGAAGGACCTGCAGTCATACCTTCGATTCCAACATCTCCAAAAACTTCTTTTTTTGCCGCTGCTACATATGAATTCCCGGGTCCAACTATTTTATCAACTCTTTTAATTTTTTTAGTTCCATAGGAGACAGCTGCTATAGCAGATGGACCACCAATAGAGTAAATTTCTTTAATTTTACATTTTCTTGCTGCGTATAAAACAGCCGGATTTTGGTTTCCCTTGAAACCTGGGTTTATCATTACAATTCTTTTAACTCCCGCAACAATTGCTGGTATAGCATTCATAAGTACACTTGATGGATAAGATACAAGTGAACCTGGAACATAAATTGCAACAGAATCTAATGGTAAATATTTATATTCAAGTTTGTTTTTAAATTTATCTGTATACGAAATATTCTTAAATTTTTGTAAAGAATGAAATTTGTAAATTCGATTATAGGCTGTGTCGATTGCTTTCTTAACTTTAGGGTTTAAAGATTTTATTAACTTAGTAATTTTTTTGGCACTAGGAATGATTGTGGTATTTCGATTAAATTTCTTTTCATATTTAATCAATGCTTTATCACCATTCTTTTTTACGTCGTTAATAATATTAGTTACAGAGACTTTGTCAGATTTGATGCTTTTTCTCCTTTTAAAAAGTAAATAATCCAAATTTTTATCGAAATTTTTAGTTTTACTATTTAATATTTTCATAATTATTTAATTTCGTTTTGATCCTCAAGCCGCGCTTCGATAGTTTCTGTTGTCAAAGCTATGTGGGCATTATTATTAAAAATAAGATTTATTTCATAATCATCATTATTTTTCAAATAATCAATTCCAATTAACTCTAAAACTAAATCTTTATTTGATTGATTGATATTTTTTGATCTTACTTTATCAACAAAATCAAATCGACAGATACTGTTGATTTTCTTACCCTCTTGATCAGTTTCAATTTTAGTTCTTTCAATTGATAACAAAAAAACCTTATTAGATGCCAGATACTTTATATCTGTCACTTTAACTTTTGCACCAGAACTACAAGCAGAAATCATTTGTAGCCCCTCTTGATCATTTGCAATTATTTTTGCTAAATATTTACTCATTATTTCAATCTTTTAATTTTAACACCAATTTTTTGTAATTTATTTTCAATATTTTCATATCCTCTCTCCAAGTGATAGACTCTTCCAACAATACTTTTACCATTCGCCACTATTGCGGCTAATACTAAAGCAACACTGGCTCTTAAGTCACTAGACATTAATTCAGCACCAATAAATTTGGTATTGCCCTCAATCAATGCTTTATTGTTTTGAATATTTATTTTCGCGCCTAGTCTTTGCAACTCAGCAACATGCATAAATCTATTCTCAAAAATACTTTCAGTTATAGAACTTTTCCCAACGCTCTTGCACATTAATACCATTAATTGAGCTTGAAGATCTGTTGGAATACCTGGAAACTCTTTAGTTTTTATATTTTGAATAGGTTTGATTTTGTCAGGTCCTTTTATAAAAATTTTGTTATCCGAAGTTTTAATCTTTGCCCCAACTTTTTTTAATAGTTCTATTTCAGTATTAATTATTTTTGGGTCTAAATTTTTAATTTGTAGATTACCTTTAGCAAGCGTTGCCGCTACACAAAAAGTTCCCGCCTCTATTCTATCAGCCATAACTGTATGACTTGTTTGATTGAGAGAATTTACTCCTATGATGGTGCAGGTTCTTCCAGACCATTTTATATTTGCACCTGCTTGACTTAAGAATTTTGTTAAATCTTTAATTTCAGGTTCCACGGCACAATTTTTTAAAATTGTTTTGCCTCTTGCTAAACATGCAGCTATTATAGAATTTTCTGTAGCGCCTACACTAATTTTGGGGAAATTTATTTTTTTGCCTTTAAGTCTTCCATTTGATTTGGCTAAAATATAACCATCTCGTATTTTATATTCCATTCCCAACTTCTTTAATGCACTAAGATGATAATTTACAGGTCTCGCACCTATAAGACATCCACCAGGCAAAGATGTTTTAGATTTATGAAATTTAGAAATTAATGGACCTAACACCAATATTGAACCTCTCATTGTTTTTACAAGTGAATAACTTGCAAAAGTTTTCATATTCTTTTTATTAATAATTTTTGCAGTTTTTCTGTCTTTAGATAGAATTATTTTTGATCCAAGAGATTTTAATAAATTAAGCATAGTATCTATATCTCTTACTCTTGGTAAATTTTTAATAATTACTGGTTTGTCAAACAATAAAGTTGCTGCAAGAATTGGTAGAGATGCATTCTTAGAACCTGAAATCGAGACTTTACCCTTGATTTTACAAGGACCATTGATCAGAAATTTATCCATAAATTACTTTTTTATTTTAGCAACCTGTATGGTGGTTTGTCCCTGATATTTACCGTTTTTTGATTTATATGTTGTTTCTGGCTGGGTATCTGATTTGAAAAATAAAAATTGAGCAATACCCTCGTTTGAATAAATCTTTGCAGGATTAGGAGTTGTATTACTTAATTCGATAACAATATTACCCTCAAATTCATTTTCAATTGGCGTTACATTACAAATAATTCCTGTTCTCGCGTAAGTACTTTTTCCAACACAAATACAAAGAACATCTTTTGGAATTCTAAAATATTCAATGGTTTTAGCCAATACAAATGAATTTGGTGGAATTATACAATAAGACCCCTTTCGCTCTATAAAGTTTTCATCAGAAAAGTTTTTTGGATCCACTAGTGAACTATTGACGTTTGTAAATATTCTATACTCATCAGAAATTCTGACATCGTAACCCATGCTACTTAGTCCATATGATATTTTACCCTCAGAGACTTGATGATCCAAAAATGGTTCGATCATCTTATGCTCTTTACACATTTTTTTTATCCAAGAGTCTGGCTGAATAGACATTATTTTGTTTTCTTTTTATTTTTTTTTTGAAAAATTTTTCTCTTTTTTAAATTTTTCCTAAGCGCAATGCTTAGGCGCTCATTTTTATTTTTAGTAATCATTCTTTATTTGGATTGGTAAGGAAATCTAAAGTTATCGGTTTAGATGCATCTAAAGCTTTATGTTTATTATCATCTTTTTTAGGGCCTTCTTTTGCTAATCTTTTTGCTTTTTTTTCAGCAAGTTTTCTCTCTCTTTTCGCTTGCTTTTCCATAAGCTTGGCACTTTTGGTTGATTTATAATCGTAATGAATACCCATAAAATTTCCTTGGTAAGATATAAATCATATTAATCAAAAAATTAAGGCAATAATTTGGAAAAAATGCTCTATTATCAATAAAAATAGAATTGTTCCAAATGCTCCTATAGTTAAATGGCATAACGTGTCCATGGTAAGGATAAATTCCAAGTTCGATTCTTGGTGGGAGCACCACTAATTTTTATAAAAAGACTTTCTAAGAAAAATTGTAATCAAGACTAAACTAAAAAAGGCTAAAATTGGAATATATATTTCTGGTGAAAAAATTATATCTGTAATTTTAGGAACTTGTGAATTTTGTTCTATTACTTTTTCCAAACCACTACCTAAAGAAACAGCTAAAAAAATTTGAGGTATAATACCTATTAATGATGCGAAAAAAAAATTTTTTACCCTAACATCAAAAATTGTAGGCAAAATGCAACTAAGTTGCCAAGGTATTCCTCCAATAAATCTATATATTAAAAGATAATAAAATTCAGACTTTTTAAATTTTCTCTCTAGATTTTGATATCTATTTAAAAATTTATCTCTAATTAAATCTTTTAAAAAATAGTTTCCAAAAATATAAAGAAATGTTGCACCAACACTCATACCAATGACCACAATTATAGTACCCAACCATTTGCCAAAAATAAACCCTCCTAATAGTGCAATTGGAGAACCAAAACCTAAAAATGGAAAAACCCATAATATTGTGAAAATAAAAAAAATTATGGATATTAAAAACAAATTAGAATTTTTTAATTTTAAAAAATATAATCTGTTTTCTTTAATGAAGTCATAAGAAGTTATTTCTTGAATACTAAATTTTGAAAAAAAACAATAACACAAATATAGTAAGTAAAACCAAGTATGATAAACCTATTATTATTTTAGTTTTCTTAGCTTTTTCCATCATGGTTCATGGTATTTATAAATCTTCTATTTGCTATTTATATATTTAATTATTATAAAGGGCGAAATTTAATATAAATTTAACCACTTTTATGAAAAGAACATATCAACCATCTAGGAAAAAAAGAAGCCGAACCCATGGTTTTAGATCAAAAATGAAAACCAAGGGAGGTAGAAAACTTTTAAAACGAAGAAGAGCTAGAGGAAGAAAAAATTTAACAGTATCCTCTACTGTTAAAAGAAGAAGAAAATAAAGCCAGCTCAATGAAAAGCAAAATTGTTGCTCTTTCAAAGAATGAAGACTTTAAAACTTTGCTCAAAAAGAAAAAAATATCAAACAAATATGTAACAATTTTTTTTGGTAATATAGATAAAAAAAATAATCAAAAACTTAATATTTCTTTTGTAACTAAGAAGAAGATAGGAAATGCTGTAAAGAGAAACAAAATAAAGAGGAGACTAAGGAATATTATGAATGATGCTGTTAAAGAAATATCTCTAAAATATCACTATTCATATCTTGTTATTGCTAAGTCAACTATGCTAAATAATGAATTTAAAATTATAAAAGAAACCTTATTTCAGGATTTTAAAAAAATTAAATAATGAACATTTTTACAACTATATTTATAAAATTAATTCAGGGTTACAAATACCTAATAAGTCCATTACTTGGTAACTCTTGTAGGTACTTTCCATCTTGTTCCGATTATAGCATTGAAGCATTAAAAACTTATGGTTTTTTTAAGGGTGGATATTTAAGTTTAAAAAGAATTCTTTCATGCCATCCTTTTAAAGAAGGTGGAATTGATCCCGTAAAAAAAGAAATAAAAGTTAAAAAATAATGGACTCTAAAAATACAATAGCGGCTATAGCTTTATCATCTGCTGTAATTGTTTTGTGGGCATTATTCTTTGTTCCAGAAAAATCAACATTGGATCAAAACATTGTTGAAAAAGAAAAAATTGAACAAAGTGGTGATGCACCAAGTTTAGAGCAAAAGGAAACACAAATTACAATTTCACGAGATGATGCATTAAAAGAAAGTGAAAGAATTCAATTTGAAAATGATAATATTATAGGTTCAATATCATTAAAAGGTGCATCAATTGATGATTTAACTTTCAAAAATTATAAAGTAACCCTCGATAATGAACAAAGAGTAACTTTATTAGGACCTCGAAATATTAAGGAGGGATATCTAATAGATAGTGGTTTTGTTACTTCTGATAAAAATATTGATGTTCCTAACTCAGATACAATTTGGTCAATAGAAGGTAATAACAAACTCACAGACGGGTCTCCAATAAAACTATCATGGTCCAACGAACAGGGTCAAAAATTTGAAAAAATAATCTCGTTAGATGATAAATATCTTTTTACTGTTAAACAAAAGATAATTAATGAGAGTAATAATAAATATGATTTTTACTCATATGGACAAATAATAAGAAATGAAATTCCGGAAATAATTGATTTTTTAATTCTTCATGAAGGACTCATTGCAACTTTGGATGATGAATTAATAGAGGAGGATTATGATGATATTCAGGAAAAAAAGTTTACTAAAATAGCTAATAAAGGGTGGTTAGGGATAAGTGATAAATATTGGATTACTTCCTTAATACCACCAAAAGATAAAGAGTTTAAAACAACATTCGACTATAAAAATAAATTTAGAGCAAATTTTATTTCTACAGATCCTTTGGCATTAAATGAAAAAAGTTCAATTGAAGAAGAATTACAAATTATCGTTGCGGCAAAAAGAGTGGATGTGATAGACGGATATGCTGAAAAACTCAACATAGATAAATTTGATTTAGTTATTGATTGGGGATTTTTATACTTCATAACCAAGCCTCTATTTTATGGAATTGATTATTTCTTTAAACTACTTGGAAACTATGGTTTGGCAATTATAGCTATCACTATTTGTATTCGTTTAGTTTTTTTCCCATTAGCTAACTTTTCATTTAAAAGCATGGCAAAAATGAAAGTTCTTCAACCAGAAATGGTTCGCCTAAAAGAGTTGCATAAAAATGATAAAATGAAACTTCAACAAGAAATGATGGCTCTTTACAAAAAAGAAAAAGTAAACCCAATGTCAGGTTGTTTGCCAATTCTTGTTCAAATACCTGTATTTTTTGCATTATATAAAGTTTTGTTTGTCACTATTGAAATGAGACAAATGCCATTCTATGGATGGATTCATGATTTAAGTGAGAGAGATCCTACAAGTATATTTAATATTTTTGGTTTGTTGCCTTACGACGTTCCAAGTTTCTTGGTTATTGGGGCTTGGCCAGTAGCAATGGGAGTTTCAATGTGGGTGCAACAAAAATTAAATCCCGCACCTACTGATCCAATGCAGGCTAAAATTTTTGCTTTCTTCCCGCTTTTCTTAACTGTAATACTCGCACCATTCCCAAGTGGGTTAGTTATTTACTGGACTGTTAATAATATTTTAACAATGGCTCAGCAAGTATTTATTATGAGAAGAACAACAGTCAAAACGACAACCTAAATTTTAATTTAAATAAATTAATGGACTTAAAAAAAATTCTTCCTGAAAACGGACCTCCAATAAACGAGGTTAATAAATATATAGAAAAATATAAAAATGACTTGATAGTCATTAAATATGGAGGAAATGTTTTAATTGATAGAAATATCTTTGATAATTTTATTACTGATTTAAGTATTTTAAATAAATTAGGTCTTTCAGTTATTGTAGTTCATGGTGGAGGTCCAAGAATCAAGAGGGAGTTAGATAAATCTAATATCCAATCAAAATTTATAAGAGGGCTAAGAGTCACTGATGAAAAAATTATAAACATTGTTGAGTCAGTCTTAATAGATTTTAACAATGATATTGTAAGCTCTTTGGACAAAAAAAATACAGAAGCAGTTTCCATTCACACAAAAAAAGATAATATTATTGAAGTCGTACCAGAAGCAAAAGAACTGGGTTTTGTTGGCCTCCCAAATAAGATCAATAACGATATTTTATTGAATATAATTCAACAAAATAAAATACCGATTATTTCACCATTAGGCTTAGATAAAAATAATCAAACACATAATATTAATGGTGATACTGCGGCAATGGCTGTAGCAAAATCTGTCAAATCAAGGAGATTACTATTGATGACAAATGTTGATGGTGTTTTAAATAAAGAAAAAAAACTTATAGATGAAATATCCTCATCAGAAATATTAGAGATGGTAAAAGACGAGACAATTACTGAAGGAATGATACCTAAAATAAGTGCTTGTCTAAATGCTGTTAATAATGGAGTTACAGCAGCAGGTATAATTAATGGTACAAAACAGCATTCTTGTTTATGGGAAATTTTCTCAGACAAGGGATCAGGTACATTAATAAGAAAATGAACTTAAAAGAAAAAAAATATCTGCTACTTGATCTTGATGGTGTTTGTTATGGAAAGCACAATAACTATTCTTTAGAGCGTGTATTTGGTCAAGTTTCAAAGAGGATGACTCAATTTATATCTGAAAAACTTAAAATTGATAAAGATAAAGCTAAAGAATTACAAACAAATTATTTCTATAAATATAATACATCATTAAGAGGATTAATGGTCCATAATGGAATATCACCAGATGAATTTTTATCTTACGTCCATGAAATTGATTTATCATTTATGAAAGAAGATAAAATTATGAGAAATGAGCTTAAACAATTAGATATGGAAAAATTTATCTTCACCAATGGTAGTGCTGAACATGCTGCTAATATTTTAACTCACTTGGGTTTGTATGATTTGTTTGGAAGAGATAAGGTTTTTGATATTAAAGACGCTGGTTATGTACCTAAACCAGAAGCGGAAACCTTCGACTTAATGGTAAAAAAATTTGGTATAAATCCAAAAGAGACTATTTACATTGAAGATATTGCTAAAAATTTAAGTATAGGTCACGAACGAGGTTGTACAACCGTTTGGTTAATTAATGATGAGCATTTTGGAAAAATGGATGCAGACAAAGATTTTATTTCACACAAAATTGAAAATCTGTCTTTATTTCTAAAAGAAATAAGGCTATTAAAAAGTAATTAATTATGTCTTTAGAAAAAATAATCAATGATGCTTGGGAAAATAAAGATCAGGTAAACCAAAATTCTGATCAAAATTTAAAAGATGCTATTAACCAAGTTATTGCTGATTTAGATAGTGGTAAATCAAGAGTTGCTGAGAAAATAAATGGAGAATGGGTAACTCATCAGCACCTTAAGAAAGCTATAATGTTAAGTTTTAGAATTTACCCAATGGAAAATTTAAATGGTCCTTATAGTAGTTGGTACGATAAATCACACTTATTGAAAGGTAAAACTGCAGGATGGACCAAAGCTGATCATGAAAAAGCAGGTTTTAGAATGGTTCCGAACTCACCAGTAAGAAAAGGTTCATTTGTCGGAAAAAATGCTGTTCTTATGCCATGTTATGTAAACATTGGAGCATATATTGACGAAGGAACGATGATAGATACTTTTGCAAGAGCTGGTAGTTGTTGTCAGATAGGTAAGAATTGCCATATTTCTGCAGGTTCGGGTGTTGGTGGAGTTCTAGAGCCCGCGCAAGCTTTACCAACAATCATAGAGGATAATGTATTTCTTGGAGCGATGTCAGAGGTAGTTGAAGGCGTAATTGTTGGAGAAGGTTCAGTTTTAAGTATGGGTATGTATATCGGTCAATCAACAAAAATAGTTGAAAGGAAAACTGGGAAAATTACTTATGGTAAAATACCACCTTATTCAGTTGTAGTTCCAGGCTCGTTGCCTGATAAAAATAATTCTTCTGCACCCTCCTTGTATTGTGCAGTAATAATTAAACAAGTTGATGAAAAAACAAGATCTAAAACTTCTATTAACGACCTCTTAAGAGACTAAAAATGAAAACTTTAAATGAGTTAAAATTAGCTAAAGAGCTAATCAGATTTCCTTCCATCACCCCAGTTGATGCTGGAATAATGAAATTTTTAGAAAAAAAATTAAAAAAATTAGGTTTCAAAACAAAAATATTGGAATTTAAAGAAAGAGGATTTCAGCCTGTGAAAAACTTGTATGCAAGATTAGGATCTAAAAAACCGAATTTTATGTTTGCAGGACATGTTGATATTGTCCCTCCAGGAAACATTGAGGATTGGACAGTAAATCCGTTTAAACCATCTATCAAAAAAGGCCATTTAATTGGGAGAGGTGCAAATGATATGAAAAGCTCTGTTGCGGCTTTTGTGTCTGCTGTAAGCACTTTTTTATCAAAAAATAGAAAATTCAACGGGTCAATAAGTTTACTTATTACAGGAGATGAAGAAGGTGATGCAGTAAATGGCACCAAAAAAGTTGTAGATTATTTAAAAAAAAGGAAGGAGAAAATTAACTTTTGTCTTGTTGGTGAACCAACAAATCCAAATAAATTAGGCGAAATGATAAAGATTGGACGTAGGGGTAGTTTAACTGGTAAATTAAATGTTTTTGGTCAGCAAGGCCATGTCGCATATCCTCATAGAGCTAATAATCCCTCAACTATAATTGTAAAAATTTTAAAAGAATTAAAAGATATTAAATTTGATAGAGGATCAAAAAACTTCCAACCTACAAACTTAGAGGTTACAAAAATAAATATAAATAATAACGCTGATAATGTTATCCCGGCTATGGCTGAGGCAACGTTTAATATTAGGTTTAATAATAAGCATTCGTCAAATTCTATTAAAAATAGACTTAATAAAATTTTTAAAAAAATAACCAAGAAAAATAAATCAAAATTTAAAATTGATTATAGAGTTTCAGGCGAGGCATTTCTAACAAAGCCAAACGAAACAACGCACATGATACAAAATATCATAAAAAAAGTGACCAAAATTAAACCAAAGCTATCTACTACAGGTGGAACCTCAGATTTAAGATTCATAAGAAAAATATCACCTGGATTAGAATTTGGGCTTGTTGGAAAAACAATGCATAAAGTTGATGAAGCCGTATCCTTAAAAGATTTGAAAAATCTTAAGAAAATTTATGAAAACATTTTAATAAATTATTTTAAATGAAAACAGCGATCATAAATTCTGACTCCTATGAGAAACATAACACTGGCGATGGTCATCCTGAGCAGCCTAAAAGAGTAATTGCTATAAAAGAAAAATTAAAAAAAAGAAAAGACCTAATCTGGGATAAGCCAGATAATGTTCCGGATGATATATTGTCTATGACACATTCAAAAGACTACATAAATAATTTAAAAGATTCTTTTCCTCAAAAAGGCCTTAAGTTTCTAGATGGCGATACTGTTGTATCACCGGAAAGTAAAAAAGCAGTTTTTGATGCTGCTGGTTCAACAATTAGAGCAATAGATGGAATAGAGAGTAATCAATTTAAAAATGCATTCTGTTTGGCTAGACCACCTGGGCACCATGCTGAAAAAAATAAAGCTATGGGATTTTGTTGTATATCAAACGCGGGAGTAGCAACAAACTATTTAGTGTCAAAATATAAATACAAAAAAATTGCCTGTGTAGATTTTGACGTGCACTGGGGTAATGGAAATTATGATGTCATGCGTAATAATAAAAATTCATTATATATTTCTACGCACCAATATCCTTTTTATCCTGGGGGTGGAACAGATAAGGATAAAGGAGACTTTAACAATTCATTGAATATCCCTTTGCCCGCAGGCACAAACTCAGAAGAATACTTTAATGCATTTGATAGAGTGTTAGAGAGATTAGTACAATATAAACCAGATTTTCTTATATTTTCAGCAGGTTTTGATGCACATAAAGATGATCCATTAGCTCAATTTCAACTAAGTTCAAAAGATTTTTATGAAATTACTAAAAGAACATTAGCAGCTACTAATAAGTTCACTGCAGGTAAAGTTGTTTCTATACTTGAGGGTGGATATGATTTAAATGCCTTAGCAGAAAGTGCTAATGAACATGTAAATGCTTTGGTAGAATTCAATTGATAAATATCTAGCCCATCATAAATCAACTTCATGAAACTATACAAAATAAGAAAATCAAAAATTGATAATAAAGGTCGTGGACTTTATGCTACTAAAAATATCAAAGAAGGTACAAAAATTATTAATTACTTAGGAAAAATAATTACAAATAAAGAGGTTGAAGAGTCAGATAAATATGACAATAAAAAACCTATTTACTTATTTACTCTAAATAAAAAATATACCTTAGATGGTGATTTCTCATTTAATATTGCTGGATTAGTAAATCATAGTTGTGATGCGAACGCACGTTATGATGGTAAGGGTTTAAAAATTTGGATAACAGCTGATAGAGATATTAAGAAAGGTGAAGAGATAACTTGCGATTATGGATTTAGTTTTGATAAAGAAGATTACATGCAATTTCCCTGTAAATGTAGGTCAAAGAATTGTTGTGGTTTTATAATTCGTGAAGAAAGTCGTTGGAGAATTCATCGTAAATTTGCGATGAGTAATAAAAAAAAATTAATAAATAACTCTCATTAAATAGAGACCTTGTGATGGTGCAGGTGGTGCACATAATTCTCTTTTTTTAGACTCCATTACATTTACAAATTTTTTCAACGACCATTTTTTTTCCCCAACATATTTTAAACAACCAACCATGGACCGGACTTGCTGTTGTAAAAAGGATTGTGATCTAAATTCTATTTCTATCTTATCTTTTGTAGATTTGATTTTTACTAATTTCATAGTTTTTATTGGACTTTTAGCCCTGCAACTTGATTTTCTAAAAGTACTAAAATCTATAGTTCCTATTAATTTTTTTGCACTTTTCCTCATTAATTTTAAATCAAGATCTTTCATAATGTGCCAGCCTCTATTTTGATCTAAAACTGGACCGCCGATCCGATTTATAATCACATAATTATAAACTCTCATTTTAGCTGAAAATCTGGCATGAAAATTTTTACTTCTTTTTTTTATCTTAAGTATTGCTATTCCATCTTTATTCAAAAAGTGATTGATTGATTTTAAAAACCTATCAATTTTGATAATCTTATTTTTACAATCAAAATGTGCTGACTGCTCTTTAGCATGAACACCCACGTCCAACCTTCCAGCTCCATATATTGTAATATTTTCTTTTAATAGTTTTGAAATTTTATTTTGTAATAATCCCTGAACAGTTTTTCCCTTTTTCTGAATTTGCCATCCTCTAAAATTAGTGCCTACATATTCAATTAAGATCTGATATCTAAACATTTAATAACTTTGAACCCTTTTTAATTTGGGAGCCCAACATGAATTCACTAATTTTTTGTGCTCTTTTTCCTTGCCTTTGAATTTCAAGAATCTTGATTGATTGATTATTATTACATGCTACTTCCAGCTGATTTGAAATTATTTCTCCAGCTTGACCATTGCCATTACCGATTTCGGCTTTCAAAATTTTATATCTTTCGCCATTAAAACTAAAAGAAGCGCCTGGGGAGGGAAATAATCCATTTATTTTTCCAATTATTTTAGAGGCATCCTCGTCCCAATCAATCTGTGACTCCTCCTTATCAATTTTTTTTGCATAAGTAGCTTTTGAATGATCCTGATCAATAAACTTCGCCCTATCTTCAAGTATATCATCCACATTATCTAAAATTTTTTCAGCAGCTAAAGCGGATAGTTTTTCTGAAATTTCTTGAGCATTTTGGTTTTGATCTATTTTGATTTTATAAATATTACTAACTGGTCCGCTATCCAATTCTTTTTTAATCTTCATAATACTTATGCCAGTTTCAGGATCTAAATTCATAATTGATCTCTGAATTGGCGCTGCGCCCCGCCAGCTAGGAAGAATTGAGGCGTGAATATTTACAAAACCTTTTTTGGTTAAGTTTAAAAAATTTTCAGGAATTATTTGTCCATATGCACACACTATTGCAAGATCGGCATTTAACTTTTTTAAAAATTCATACTCCTCATTATTATCCTTAAGTGTCCTGGGTGTTCTATAATCAATATTTAAAGTTTCAGAGATACCCTGAATTGGACTTTTGTTAATTTTTTGTCCCCTATGAGATTTTTGTGGTGGTTGAGTAAATACCACAGAAATATTATAGCCATTTTGATATAGAGATTTTAAGATAGGGACACAAAATATTGGTGTACCCATAAAGATAATCTTATTTGCCATCTTTAAACTACAATTCTGTCTGGATTTTTTTTAATTTTTGAAATTTTTTTTATAATAAAATCTTTCTTTAATCTTGATAAATGATCAATAATTAATTTTCCATCTAAATGATTTATTTCATGTTGAATACAAGTAGATAAAAGCCCATCACATTTAAGATTTTTCTTCTCTCCCTTTTCGTCAACATATTCTACCTCACAAATTTTTGGTCTCTCAATTTCAATAAAAGTTTCAGGTATTGATAGACAACCCTCTTCGTACACAGATGTCTCTTCGCTTAAGTTTTTTATTAAAGGATTGATTAATGCAATTGGTTGTTTTTCTTCATCCTTATTTGAAACGTCAACAACTAAAACTCTTTTTAGTATACCTACTTGAACTGCAGCAAGACCAATCCCCTTGGAGTGGTACATTGTTTCAAATAAGTCTTCAATTAATTTTTTTTCATTAATTCCAACTTTTTCAATTGGATCGGAAATTTTTTTTAATATTTCATCTGGAACAGTAACAATTTCTTTAAGCATAATAAATAATTAAACTAATTTTTAAACTTTTAAAGGAAGAACTTTAAGCAATATTTTATTTCTCATCCAATCAATATTAAGCTTATTGAGAGCTGTGATTATAAAATAAATTGTATCTTCATCTATTCTGTCAATTTCATCTTGTCCAATCACTTCAGCAATTCTCAAAAGTGCTAAACCAGTTTCACTATTATTGATCATAATTTGTATATCTGTAGGAATTTCATTTTCATCAATTTGATACAAATCATCGTATTTTTCTGAAATTTCAATTCCATCATATCTTAACGACTCTAAAAATATTATATCTTTTTTAGAAAGAAAATATTTTTTATTTTTTTTTATCTTTTTTAAAAAATTATTTGTTTCTTTAGAAATTTTGGAACTAGCATAATCACCGTTAAAATAATTAATTAGTTTTGATTGATGCATGATATCATTATTAAACTTAATTTTTTTATCTTCATCCTTTTCAATTTGAATATTTGTATAGTAAAAACTGGTTAAATTATCTGGTATATCTAATGGATTAATTTTCTCGAGAAAGATTTTCAATTCTAAATCAAACGCTTTGTCTAAATCATCATCCTTAAAGGAGTTTTTTAATACTCTTAATAACTTTAATTTTTCTACCATTTCTGACTCGAGTAAAATTTTCTGATAGATAAGAGCCCTTCCTTCAATTTTAGAGAGTTTTTTATATTCATTTTGAGCATTGAGAAGTTGATTAAAATTAAATTGGAATCTTTTATATAAATTAAATAATTCTTTTTCTGGATAATTTTTATCATGAACAGCTTTTTCTATAGTTCCTATTTTCTCAATTTCTGAAACATCAATTTGTTTAAATGAACCTAGTAAATTTGCAGATGAAAGATATTTCCAAATTATTTTTTTAGTTTTATCGTTAGGTTCGAAATTAAAATTAGGATTTGTTTGGTGGGCTAAATAAAAATCAAATATTGATTTTTCAGATACTGAATCATCTATTTTTTTTGTGTATTTTAGTAAATAATTTATTTTTTTTTCAAAATATTCATCTTTAAAACCTGTTTCTTTTTTTAAATCTAAAATTAATTGAGCTTCCTCTCTTTTATTATTTTCAATCAAACAATAAATGTTAAATTTGGATAAATACTCATCGGTAATTAATTCATTATTTTTTGAAAATACACTGCAAGCTTTGTCAATTTTTGAATTAGAGAGATGTTCATCCACAAGATATTTTGTGAGTTCTGGGTGTAAATTAATTATTTGATTTTGAATTAAATATTCTTCGATTAAATCTAGGTTTGAGTTTTTTATTAACCAATCTGACTTTAATTTTAGAAACTCGTTATCTGATATATTTTTTTTGGGACTATGAGCATTAATTAAGAGTGAAGTATTAATGATTTCAATTGCATCATTAGAAAGATCCATTTTATTTAGTTTTGTAAGCAAATTTTCTAATTGGTCTCCATCTGAATTAGTCCACATATCAACAGTGAGACCATAGTCTTCAGGGTCATATAATCCAATTATTTTAATTTCTTTCGTATCAAACTTTTCATCAAGATTAATAATTGATTTTTGATTTTGATTTTGCATTCCAAATACACTTGGCTCGATACTTTCTTGTAGTATATTTTCCCCATTTAAAGTTTCTGAATTGTTTGTTATTTTTTTTTCTTCAATTTCTTTTTTATCTATATTCCAAATATCAACTGGTTTTTCCTCTGCACTAGCAATAGAAGTGAAAAATAAAAAAAATAAAATTAAAAAATTTTTTTTATTTAACGATTTTGAAATTTTCATTAGGAATAGTTTTATCTATATCTTTTTTAGGAGCTGGAAAATCAATCTTGTTCAGTAAAAAAATAATCAAAAAAAAGACAAGCAAAAGTAAAACTAATTTTGTTACAATACCCACAATACTTCGGCTTGAACTTGTTTTTTTTATAAATTGCATATACTTTTAACTAATTTCAAATTAAGACATATTTGTGGTTTTTCAATAAAGAAAATTATGAAATCTGATCGAAATATTGTTTTTTTAGGTATGATGGGATCTGGTAAAACATCTATTGGATTTTTAGTTTCAAAAAAACTAAAATTAGATTTTTATGATGTTGACCATTACATAGAAAATAAGCTTAAAATGAAAATTTCAAATATATTCAAAAACAAAGGTGAAAAATTTTTCAGAGAATACGAGGAAAAAATTACTTTAGAACTCATGAAAATTAGAGGAATAGTAGTGTCTCTGGGTGGTGGTGCTTTTTTGAATAAAAATATAAGAAACGAGGTTTTAAAAAACCACATATCTTTTTGGCTTAAAACCAATGATGATATTTTAATCCAAAGAATAAGAAAAAGTGCTAAAAGACCATTAGCTTATAATGTTTCTAATAGTGATCTACAAAATATGATAAAAAATCGTAATAAATATTATGCAAGAGCGCAAAATAAAATTGATTGTCACAATAAAACAAAAAAAGAAATTGTAGATAAAATTTTAGACATTATATGAAACCAATAAAATTGATAATTAAGACTAATTCTGAAAAATATCCAATATTTATTGGAAAAAATCTTATTAAAAAAATATCAAGTTTGATGGTCAATAATTCCATTAAATCAAATAAATGTTTATTAGTAGTTGACAGAAAAGTTCCTAAAAAATTTATTTCCGAAATTAAAAAAAAACTACGAAATAAAAAAATATTTTTATTTAATTTTAACGCCAGCGAAAAAAATAAGAATCAAACTACTATAAATTCAATCTTGGAAATTTTACTTAATAAAAATTTTTCTAGAGAGGATAGTTTATTAGCAATAGGGGGAGGTATAACTGGAGACGTTGGTGGTTTTGCTGCAAGTTTATTTAAAAGAGGATTAAATTTTATAAATATTCCCACAACCCTTTTGGCTCAAGTAGACTCATCGATTGGTGGCAAAACAGGAGTAAATTCTAAGTATGGAAAAAATCTCATTGGTAGCTTCTACCAACCAAAATTAGTCATAAGTGATATAGATACTTTAAAAACACTTAATAGAAGAGAAATTGTTTGCGGGTATGGTGAAATTTTAAAACACTCTATAATCTCTAAAAAAAAATTCTTTAAATATTTGGATCAGAATTTTGATGACATTATTAAACTTAAATCTCCTTATATAGAAAAAGCAATATTTGAGAGTTGTAAAATTAAAAAAGATGTAGTTGAAAAAGATGAAAAAGAAAGCAACTTAAGAAAAAAATTAAATTTTGGCCACACTTTTGGTCACTCATTTGAAGCTTCTTTAGGATATTCTAAAAGATTAAATCATGGTGAAGCTGTTATTTTAGGAATGATGGTGGCTTTAAAATTTAGCAATAAGAATAAATTCCTAAATATAAATGATTATAAATTGATTTCTGATCATTATAAAAATTTTAAATTACCCTCGGATATCAAAAAATATTTTAAAAGTAAAGATCTTGATAAAATTATTAAATTTATGAAAACTGATAAAAAAAACAATTCTAGTAAAATAAAGTTGGTATTGTTAAAAAAAATGGGCCAAACAATTTTAAATGAAGAATACTCAGTAAAAAATTTAAATGGATTCTTAAAAAATGAATTAACTGATTAAAATTTGAATAGAATGAATATATTTTTTTAATTCCTCATTTAAAATTTTGTAAATCTTTTTATCACTATCAATTCTTTTCATTTGCTTAAGTTCTTTTGACACTAGTGAAATTTTAAGATGAAATTTACCCGCTTGGTTTCCAGCATGATTTTTATGTAGAAAAGATTTGTCTTCAATTAATATACTTTCTAAAGAAATTTGATTTTGTAATTTTTTTTTTACGATTGCAATTAAATCATTTATATTCATAAATATAATTATATTATCATGAAAAATATTTGCGACTGGAATAATTGCAAAGAAATTGGTGAATATAAAGCGCCTGTTGAAAAGGATAATAGTAAAAAATATAGAATGTTATGTTTAGAACACGTTAAAGAATTTAATAAAAATTGGAATTATTTTTCCGGTATGAATGATGATCAAGTAATCAATTTTTTAAAGTCAGATATGATTTGGCATAAACCTACTCAAAGTTTTAGTTCGTCTGATAATTTTTTTAAAGTTTTGTGGAATAACACCTTAAGAGATGAAATGGATAATGATAAATTTAAAAGTGAGTTTAATCATATGCGTCAATTTAAATTTGATCATAAAGATATTAAAGCATTTAGTATATTAGGCGTTTCCGTAGGTTTAAAATGGCAAAAAGTTCAAGAAAAATTCAAAACACTTGTCAAAAAATTTCACCCTGATATGAATGCCGGAAATAAAAAATATGAAGAAAAACTAAAGTTAATTACTTTAGCTTATACGCAACTAAAAAATACATATAGGAAAAAAATTGACACCGGATCTTAACATTCAGCCAGATATTAAAATTTCATTAAAACAATCATTTGGGATTGATTCTGAGATGGAAGTGAACGCATTCTCTGAAAAAAGTGAGTATGTTCCAGAAATAGATAAAAATTATAAATTTGATAGAGATACAACGCTCGCAATTATCTCTGGATTTGCACACAACAAAAGAGTTCTAGTACAAGGTTATCATGGTACAGGAAAATCTACACATATAGAACAAATTGCTGCTAGATTAAATTGGCCTTGTATTAGAGTAAACTTAGATAGTCACATCAGTAGAATAGATCTAATTGGCAAAGATGCTATCGTTCTTAAAGAAGGAAAACAGGTTACACAATTTAATGAAGGTATTTTACCATGGTCAATTCAAAATCCAGTAGCTTTAGTTTTTGATGAGTATGACGCTGGGAGACCTGATGTAATGTTTGTCATTCAAAGAGTTCTTGAAGCTGAGGGTAACTTTACTCTCTTAGACAAGAATAAGGTCATAAAGCAAAATAAATTTTTTAGATTGTTTGCTACATCAAATACAGTCGGTTTAGGAGATACAACTGGTCTTTACCATGGAACACAACAAATTAACCAAGGTCAAATGGATAGATGGAATATCGTAACAACACTAAATTACCTCAGTCTAGATAAAGAAATGGATATTATATTAGCTAAAAACAAATCTTTGAATAATCCTAAAGGTAAAGAAAAAGTATCAAATATGATAAAAGTTGCATCATTAACTCGTAAAGGATTTATAGCCGGCGACATAAGCACCGTAATGAGTCCGAGGACAGTATTACATTGGGCTGAAAATGCAGAAATTTTTAAAGATGTGGGATACGCATTTAGAGTCACTTTTCTAAATAAATGTGATGAAATTGAAAAAAATACAATTGCTGAATACTATCAAAGATGTTTTGGAGAAGAACTGCCAGAGTCACTAGCAAATATTCAAATTTAAATGAAAAATAATAAGGCTGAAAACTTAAGGGAAAAACTTAAGCAAGCTTTAACTTCAACAGCAAGAGTGATTTCTGATGATATCCATCTTAAAACTATTGATGAAAAAAATAAAAAAGATTTGAATTTCGTTGATATTGAAAATCTTAACACGAAAAGAGATTTTATTAAAGCTAGGGCAGAGTCTGACTCATCTGCTTTAAAAAAAAAGTTTTCAAATAATGAGATTTATAAAAAAAATTTACCTTTAAATTCATCATATAAGTCTCTTTATTCTATTGCAGAAAAAGTAAGATATGAATGCCTGGGCTCAAAAATGTTGAAAGGTATAGCAATAAATCTTAAAGAAAATTATAATCAAACAATCCAATTAAAAAGAAAAGACCAATTAAATTCAAAAGAAGATGTTCCAGTTGTGGAAGCTTTTGAATTGTACATGTTAAAGAAATTTCTAAATGTCGAATTGAATACCTTAACCAATAATATGTTAAATTTTTGGGAAAAAGACTTCGACAAAGTAATGAATAAACACATTGAATTTTTAAAAGAGAACTTAGAATATCAAAATGAATACTCCTCAAAGTTTTCAGAAATATTAGAAGAAATGGATATTTTTAAAAATGAGGACAATGAAGAAACTAGGGAAGAAAACCAAGATGATGGTCAAAACAATCCATCTAATGATGACCAAGACAACAATTCAGATGATTCTAGAGATGAAAATGACAATGAGGAGACTGAAGCGAGCTTAGACTCTGAATATGACATAGATGAATACAAACTTGATGAGCAACTAATTGACAGTGAATCTGATCAGAAAAATAACGAGCAAGTTATTCAAAAAAAATCAATTAATGATTTGAATACAGACTATAAAATCTTTACGGCCCAGTTTGATGAAATAACAAAAGCAGAAAATTTAGAAAATTCTGATGAAGCTTCAAAATTAAGGAAAACTTTAGATCAACAATTAATAGGTTTTCAAGATGTCATTACCAAACTTGCAAACAAACTTCAAAGACAACTGTTGGCAAAACAAAATAGGGCCTGGGAGTTTGATTTAGAGGAAGGGTTATTGGATAGTTCAAAATTACCAAGGATAATTATGGATCCCTACAATTCTTTATCTTTCAAAAAAGAAAAGGATTTAGATTTTAAAGATACAGTAGTAACTCTTTTAATAGATAACTCTGGATCTATGAGAGGCCGACCAATAACAATTGCTGCAATTTGTGCTGATATCTTATCAAGGACATTAGAGAGGTGTTCTGTTAAAGTTGAAATATTAGGTTTCACAACTAAAAATTGGAAAGGTGGAAAAAGTAGAGAGTTTTGGAATAAAGAAGGCAAACCAAAAACACCTGGGAGGTTGAATGACTTAAGACACATAATCTATAAAGGAGCTGACACACATTGGCGACAATGTAAAAACAATCTTGGTTTAATGTTAAAAGAGGGATTATTGAAAGAAAATATTGATGGAGAAGCAATCTTGTGGGCATTTAATAGATTAAAGAAAAGAAAAGAGGAAAGAAAAATATTAATGGTAATTTCCGATGGTGCACCAGTAGATGATTCAACTTTATCTGTAAACTCAGGCGATTTTCTTGAGAAACATTTAAAAAAAATAGTAAAATTTATAGAGGAAAAAACTGAAACAGAAATTTTAGCTATAGGAATAGGTCATGATGTTTCAAGATACTATAATCAGGCAATAAAAATTACTGATGTAAATGAATTAGGAGATGTTATGATTTCTCAATTAAGTGAACTTTTTAAAAATAAAAAAAATTTGCATTAAAGATTGAACAAATCTTTGTTTTTCCACTTTATTGTCACTTCAGCTCCACTTCTGGTTTGAGAATTCCAACAATTAACAAGGGCAAAATTTTTTTCTAATAAAGTCTTTCCTATGAATAATCCTAAACCTAATCCACTATTTTTATCAGATGATTTGAGATAAGGTTCTCCAATTTTTGATAAAATATCATTTGGATATCCGTCGCCATCATCTTCAATAGTTATTTCAGTAAAATTATTATTACTTTTCAAAGTTATAAAAACTTTGCTTTTACTAAATTTATTTGCATTGCCAATAAAATTTCTTAATCCATAAACTATTTCAATCGATTTATAAATTTTCTTTGAATTTAAATCTTGTTCTAAATTAAGACTAAATTCTTTTTTACTTGTTTCCTTAAATGATGAAATAATTTGTCTTAAATATTCTCTCATTGATAAGTCCTCATCAATAAATTCATCCTCCTGATCAGGATTTAAGGATAATCTTTTTAATATTTCATTACACCTTTCAACTTGACTTAATAACAATTCAATATCTTGTGAAACATCTTTTTGATCTTTTAATTGTTTTGATAATTCCTGGGTAATTACCTTTATTGTTGATAAGGGTGTCCCTAATGAATGTGCAGCAGCAGCAGCTTGTCCACCTAAAGATAACATCTCATGCTCTTTAGCCATGATCTCTTCCATTTTATTTAAAGCATCTTTTCTTAACTTGCTTTCAGCACCAAATATAATTGCAAAATAATTCAAAAAAAGGAGAGCAATTATTAAAGATAAAGGAATTGCATAGATATAATAATTACTCACATGAAAGTGATCACTTAAGGGTCCGGGTAAGTCTTTGGAGACAAAAGTTAAGCCTAAAATAAATAAAGTAGTTAATAAAACTAATAGTGAGTTAGTTTTAAAACTTAAATTTGATGAAGCAAAGACACTTGGTATAATCAAAAAAATGATAAAGGGGTTTTTCACACCACCAGTTAGATAAATCAGTCCACTTAACTGAATTATATCAATGAATAAATGAATAAATGCTGATCTATCTGTCAACTGTGTTTTTTTATAAATAAAAATTAAGTATAGATTACTTATTATTCCAATAGAGATGAATAGATTGGCATTAAGGAAATCAAAATCAAAATCAAAGTAAAAATAAACAAGATAAACTGATATCAATTGACCTATGATACCAATCCATCTTAAATTTATATAAATTGACTTTTTTAAAGAATATTGTTTTGAAGTTTCAAAAAACTTCATTATTAAACATCTAAATTTTGAACATTTATTGCGTTAGATACTATAAAATCTTTCCTTAAAGAGACATCATTACCCATTAGTGTATGAATCAAGACCTGATCTTTTTTTAAATCTTTTGAATACTGAACTTGCAATAAATTTCTTGTATCTGGATTTAAAGTTGTGCTCCATAATTCCTCCGGATTCATTTCTCCCAAACCTTTAAACCTTTGAATATTTAATTTTGATTTTTCAGACTCCATAAATCTTTCAAAATCTTTTGATCCTTTTTTAATTTTTTTAAACTCCTTAGTGTTATTAATAATATATTGCTCAAGCTCTTTTTCATCTTTGATATAAATTCCTTTTGATCCTTTATTAATTTTAAATAATGGTGGTTGTGCCAAGTAAACATGCCCGTTTTCAATCAGCTTGTTAAATGGTTTGTTGTTAAAAAAAGTTAATAATAAGGCTCTTATGTGTGATCCATCAACATCTGCGTCTGTCATAATTATAACTTTACCATACCTTAGATCTTTTAAATCTATTTCTTGAGATTTTGGATCTAATCCCAAAGCATTTATCAATGTCAAAATTTCGTTTGATGAAATCATCTTCGATAAAGCTTTAGTTCTCTGCTCTGAAACATTATTGCTGTTGCCATTTTTCTTTCCGTCATTGTTATCTACATATGTGTTAAGTATTTTACCTCTCAAAGGCAATACAGCTTGATTAGCTCTGTTTCTTCCTTGTTTTGCTGATCCACCAGCTGAATCTCCCTCTACAATAAATAATTCTGTTCCCTCTTGTTTACCAATTTGACAGTCAGCTAACTTTCCTGGGAGTCCACTTAGCTCAAGTGCACCTTTCCTTCTAACACTTTCTCTTGCTTTTCGAGCAACATCTCTAGCCAATGCAGCTTGAATAATCTTTGCTAAAATTATTTTAGCAATAGATGGATTTTGATCAAACCATATTGAAAGCTTCTCGTTAACAATATTTTCAACTATCATTCGCACCTCTGAGGATACAAGCTTGTCTTTAGTTTGAGAAGAAAATTTAGGATCAGGGATTTTTGCTGACAATACGCAAGTTAACCCTTCTTTAATATCATCACCTGATATAGTAAATTTATTTTTTTTTAAAAGGTTATGCTCGTTAGCATATTTATTAATAACCCTTGTTAAGGCACTTCTAAAACCGAGCAAATGTGTTCCACCATCTTTTTGATGAATATTATTGGTATATGGAAATACATCCTCACTATAAGAAGCATTCCATTTAAGAGAGCACTCTATTTCTATATTTTGTTTTTTGCCCTCAATATAAATGGGTTTTTTAAATAAATCATTACCATTTTTATTCTGCAATTTTTCTCTTTTTTCATCTAAAAAATTTACAAACTCTATTACACCGCCGTCAAATTTAAAAATGGTTTTCTTTTCCTTTTTATTTGTAAGGTCTGAGAATGTAATTTTAATTCCTTTATTTAAAAAAGCTAATTCTCTCATTCTTTTTATAAGTATATTTGAATTAAATTTGATAGATGAAAAAATTTCTTTTGAGGGTAAAAATGTAATCTGGGTACCTGTCTCTTTAGATTTCCCAATTTTCTTTAGTGGCGATTTAGCATCTCCCTCTTTAAACTCAATAAAATATTTTTGACCATCTCTATGGATTTCTAATTGTAACTTTTCTGAAAGAGCATTCACAACTGATACACCAACACCATGTAAACCTCCTGAAACTTTATATGAGTCATGGTCAAATTTACCTCCAGCATGAAGTTGTGTCATTATTACCTCTGCTGCAGATTTTTTTTCACCTTTGTGAACATCTATTGGGATACCTCTACCGTCATCCTTAACTGAAATTGTGCCATCAACATTCATAATAACATCAATATTTTTACAATATCCAGCTAATGCTTCATCAATTGAATTATCAACAACTTCGTAGACCATGTGATGTAAACCAGTGCCATCATCTGTATCTCCAATATACATACCAGGTCTTTTTCGGACTGCTTCTAAACCTTTTAAAACCTTTATAGAGTCTGCCTGATATGATTTATTAGAACTCATTTTTTTTTATTTGGAAAAAAAAAATATAACACTTTTTGAAAGAAATTACTTAATTAAAATTTAGATCAAATAGTAAAACAAAGTAAAAATTGTTTAAAAATCAATGATTATTTAGATTATAATTTTTTTTAAAATATTTAAAATATATACGATGATTTATGTTCATATTGGTGCCGGTGCTGGTGATTTAGATGCTGGAGCACATTTTAGAGATGGATTTTCAGAATTTGTTAAACAAAATGATGATGGCGATAAAAGAATATATGTTGTGGAGGCAAATCCATCGAACATTTCAAAATTAGAAGAAACATGGAAAAATTATAAAAATGTAAATATTTTTAATTTTGCAATCTCTTCTTCACACCAATATGAAAAAAAAATTAAATTTTATTATAGTTTGGATGATGCTCCACATTACCAACAATTTTCAAATAATATTGACCATGTTAAAAAACATTACAAAGATTTAGATAGAATAAAATTTAAATATATTAATTGTGTAAAAATAAACAAATTCCTAGATGAAAATTTCAATGACAAAACTATTGATTTTTTCTCTATTGATATAGAAGGTATGGATTATGATGTTATACAAGATATAGATCTTAAAAAATTTAAAATAAAAAACTTCTCTTTTGAACATTTGCATCTAAATTTTAATAAAAAAATTAATATATTTAAAAAATTTTTGAAGTTTAATTATTCGTATAATGGCCCAGGAATTGATCATAATAATTTTGACTGGACATTTAAAAAAAATAAAAATTTTTGGAATAATTTTATTTTTTTTTTTATAATGTTTATTTCAAAAAAACATTACAAATTTCTAAATAAATTATTGATTAAAAATTAATATTGGCGGAGAGAATGGGATTCGAACCCATGAAAGAGTTTCCCCTTTACACGCTTTCCAAGCGTGCGCCTTCAACCACTCGGCCACCTCTCCAATAAATTATTATAAAATAAACTTTTTAAATTTTGAACGATTATTAACTATATATTTAGGAAAACTATCATCTAATTTTACCTCTATATAATTATGTCCTCTATTGTAAAGATCAGATTTCATTTCAATTTTTTTTTTTATATTTTCTAATGATGAAAATCTATCAACTGAAAATTCAACATGTGCGAAAGTTTTTAATTTTAATGAAATTTCCTCATACGTTAAAATATTATTAAAATGCCATCCAGCATTTTCAAATAATTGAATATTTTTTTCTTTATCTATTCGTAAGAAACTATACTTAAGATTTTTTGCTAAAACTTTTTGTCTCATAAAGTCAATTGATTTAAGATTCTTTTTTTTAACAACTTTTGTACCTTCCCATGGAGTTTCATGAGGGTTAAAAAGATTAAATTTATAATTAAAACATTTAAGAAGAAAAATTCCGTATTTGCTTTGTAACTCAAAATTAATCAAAATTTCTGGTTTGATTATTTCATCCGGATCAGAAAAAAAAATATAATCTTCAGAATTTGCAAAATCTAAATTCTTTAAGATAAAGTCCCTTTGGATAGCTTGATTTTCCCATCTATTTGTATTTTTGGGAAAAGGTTCATCCATATATAAATACTTAATTTTATTTTGGTCAAAATATTCTTTGAATATAAATTTTTTACCTTTTTCATGCCCCTTGTGATCAAACTTTGACTCACAAATTACAAAATAATCAATATGATTTTCTAAAGTTTTATATCGTATATCGAACATGAAATTATTATCAAAAAAAGTTACACAATCTATAAATTTATTTTTTTTCATAAATCCAATCATTTAAAATTTTTGTATTTATTAATGTTTCATTAAACGTTGTACCTGGGAATAAACAACAATTAGATTTATTTAAAATACTTTGTGAAACATTGTCTATTTCAAGAGTGTAAGGATTGATTGTATTGTCAAATTTGTACTCTTTTTTATTATTATCTTTTACTAAACTTATAATTTTTCCATCAATCCATGTATCATCTATTATTATGGTTCCTTTTGTGCCTTTAATTATGCTTTTCCTTCCAATATTTTTCTTAAAAGATGAAGCAACTTCAACATTAATTTCATTGTTAAAAATATACTCAAGACTTGAGTCAATATCTACGCCAGTTACTCCCACCTCTTTTTTACAATTAACAATGACAAATTTTTCAAAATTGATCTCATTTTGAAGGGAAATTAATGAAGTAGAAAATGAAATTGGATAACAACCTAAATCTAAAATACAACCACCACCTAATTTTTTACTAAAAAGTCTACTTTCTGGATCGATTTTTCTTTTTTTTTTAAAGAAAAAAAATTTTTTTTTTGTAATCAAATTTACACCAAATGTAGATTTAATAGAGATTATTTTTCCGATTTCATTATTTCTGACTAATTCAATTATTTTTTTAAATTGAGGATTGAATTTGTACATAAATCCCTCTGAAAAAAAATTTTCTTCTTTTAAGATTTTATCTTCAACTTCTTTTGCATCTTTAAAATTATTAAAAGCAGGTTTTTCAACTAAAAATTTTTTTTTATAGAATAAACATTTATCTATCCATTCTTTATGAAAAGAATTTGGTAAAGATATGTAAACTACATCTACTTTGTCACATTTAATTAACCTCTCATAATCTTTAAAGCAAAAGTTACTTTCAATAAAATATTTTTTCTTAAATGCATTTAATCTTTGATCATTTTTACTTGCGATAGCCAACAAATTTGAGTTTTTTGTATTCTGGAATGCTTCTCCAAATATATTTGAAATATTTCCCAGACCAATAAGCCCCCAATTTATTTTCATATTCATTCTTTCTGAATTTTTAAAACTCCAATAAATGCTTCTTGGGGAATTTCAACTCTTCCAAACTGTTTTGATCTTGCTTTTCCTTTTTTTTGCTTTTCTAAAAGTTTTCTTTTCCTATCAGTTGCGCCACCACCATGTATTTTTGTTAAAACATCTTTTTTAAAACCTTTGATCGTTTCTCTAGCAATTATCTTTCCTCCTATGGCTGCCTGAACTGGAATCATAAAATTATGTCTTGGAATAAGATTTTTCAATTTTTCACAAACTTCTCTTCCAGTTTTCTGCGCAAAGTCTTTATGTATCATCATAGCTAAAGCATCTACTGGTTCGCTGTTTACTAATATGCCTAATTTGACAAGATCCCCTTCTTTATGACCAATTATTTCGTAATCAAAGCTAGCATATCCACTTGTCATAGATTTTATTCTATCATTAAAATCAAACACAACTTCATTTAAAGGGAGTTCGTAAGTCAAAACTGCTCGATTTCCAGAATAACTTAGATTTATTTGGATCCCTCTTTTATCCTGACATAATTTTATAATTGATCCCAGATACTCATCTGGTGTGATTACAGTAGCCTTTATCCATGGTTCTTCAATTTTTTTAATTTTAGTAGGATCAGGTAAACTTGATGGATTTTGTAAATCAACTATATCATCATTATTTAGATACACTTTGTAAACAACTCCTGGGGTAGTTGTTAATAGATTTACATCAAATTCTCTTTCTAATCTTTCTGTGATAATTTCAAGATGTAATAATCCTAAAAAACCACATCTGAAACCTAAGCCTAAAGCAGACGAAGACTCTGCTTCAAATGAAAAACTAGCATCATTTAATTGTAATTTGGCTAAACCATCTTTTAATTTTTGATATTCAGAACTATCGACTGGGAATAAACCACAAAAAACAACTGGTTTACTTGGTTTAAAACCTGGTAATGGATCCAAAGGTTTTTTTGAAGCATCACAAATTGTATCACCAACTTTTGTGTCTGATAAAACCTTTATCCCAGTTGTTATAAATCCTATTTCACCAGTGTTTAATTCATCTATATCTTTTACTTTTGGAGTAAATACTCCTACTTTTTCAACTACGTAATCTTGGTTAGTCGAGAGCATTCTAATTTTCATATTTTTTTTTATCTTACCATTTATAATTCTAACTAAAATTACAACACCGAGGTAAGTGTCATACCAACTATCAACAAGTAAACATTTTAGATCCTGCGTAACGTCACCTTTGGGTCCAGGAAGCTGACTAATAATTTGCTCTAAAATATTATCTATACCTTCTCCAGTTTTTCCTGAACATGGAACTGCATTTTCAGTATCTATACCTATAACATCCTCTATTTGTTTTTTGGTCCTTTCTAAATCTGAGGCAGGTAAATCAATTTTATTCAAAACAGGAATTATTTCATGGTTTATATCTAAAGCTTGGTAAACATTTGCCAATGTCTGAGCCTCAACCCCTTGTGTACTATCAACAATCAATATAGATCCTTCACAAGCATATAAAGATCTACTTACCTCATAACTAAAATCTACGTGGCCAGGAGTATCTATAATATTTAAAACGTAATTTTTTCCATTTTTTGCTTTGTAGTTTAACTTTACTGTCTGTGCTTTTATTGTGATACCTCTCTCTCTTTCTATATCCATAGAGTCAAGCACTTGTGATTTCATTTCTCTCTCCGTCAAACCACCACATTTGTGGATTATTCTATCAGCTATTGTAGATTTCCCATGATCAATATGAGCAATGATTGCAAAATTTCTGATATTATCAATTGTACTCATTTTAATTTTAAGATCGAATTTTAGCGCCAGTTTTATTTTCTACTGCTTCTATAATTGAATTATTAATTTTCTCTAAATCCTTATCATTTAAAGTTTTTTCCGATGACTGAATTGTTATGCTGATAGCTATAGACTTTTGGTTATCTGGGATATTTTCACCTTCATAAACATCAAAAACTTTTATATTGCTAATAAGATTTGGACTCACATTAGAAATTACACTCACTAACTCTTGTGCTTCTACATCTTTATTAACTACAAATGCAAAATCTCGCTCTGATTTTTGAAAATCTGATACAGAGAACTTCAATTTTTGATCTTTCAATGTTTTTCTTGAAAGTTTTAAATTTTCTAAAAAGATTTCAAAACCTATTAAATTTTCAGTTTTAATATCAATTTTTTTTAGAATATTGGGATGAATTTCACCAAAATAAGCTGCAACTTTATCTTTGCTATGATCTAAGAAAATTCTACCAGACTTGCCTGGATGATAATAATTGGGTGTTTTGCTATCAATAAAAAAATGATCAGAATCATAACCTGCCTCGCTTAACGTTTGTACTACATCTCTTTTTGCATCAAATAGATCAATATTTCTCTCTTTATCAATCCAAGAAAGTCTTGATTTTTTACCGGCTGACAAACCAGATACTACTGTCTTTTGTTCACCTGGGTTTGAACCTGTAAAAACAGGACCTATCTCAAATATAGATAAATCTTTAAAGCCTCTATCCAAATTTTTACTCATATACATGATTAAATTTGAAAATATGGAATTTCTTAAAACACCCAATTCAGAACTTATAGGGTTTACAATTTTTATCTCTTTATTGGTTTCTCTAAAGTGATCGTTATAACTTTGGTCTGTAAATGACCATGTTATTGTCTCTAAATAACCCTTTGAAGCAATTGCTCTTTGTAAGAAATGGAATAATCTTTGGGTTTGAGTTAAAGTAGATTTAGATCTATCTTTAATTGGGTCAATTGTTTTAATTTTATCATAACCACTTATTCTCACCAACTCTTCAATAATATCTATTTGCTGTGAAATATCTGGTCTCCATGTAGGAATTGTCAATTTTAAAAATTTTTTTTCTTTTTTGATTACAAAACCAAGGTCAGTCAAAATTCTTTGGATTTCCTTTTCAGAAATTTTAAATCCAACTATATTTTCAAAAGAATTTACATCAAAGTTTATGGTTTTGGTCTTATAAGACTCAATTTTTTGTATATCGATTTTACTAACTTCACCACCACAAATTTCTTGAATTAGTGATGCTGCTTTCTTTAAACCAGTTTCGATGGATAATGGGTCAATTCCTCTTTCAAATCTAAATTTTGCATCTGTATCTAAATTCAATTTTTTTGCCGTATTTCTAATTGATCTAGGATCGAAATAAGCAGACTCTAATAATATATTTTTTGTATCAAATTCTGTGCCTGATCTTGTGCCCCCAATAATTCCACCTAATCCTAAAACTCCTTTGTTATCACTAATAACACACATACCTTTTTCTAACTTATAAATTTTATTGTCCAGTGCTGTAAATTCTTCTCCAGATTTTGAGTTTCTTATGATTATCCCTTTTTCAATTTTGTCAGCATCATATGCGTGTAATGGTCGATTAATATCTAGCATTACATAATTTGTTATATCAACAATAGCTGAAATAGGTTTTTGACCAACTGAAATTAATTTATCTTTGAGCCACTGAGGACTCTCGGTATTTTTTACATTTTTAATTAAACAACTTCCAAAAGCACTACACCCTTGTCCTTTCTCCTTATTAATCTTAACTTTTAAAGTTTGTTTTGTTTTAAATTTAATTTTTTTTTCTTTAGATGCTATTAATCTTCCAAAACCTGAAGCAGCAAGATCTCTAGCTATTCCCTTCACACCAAGACAATCTGGTCGATTAGGTGTAATAGATAAATCAATAAGATTAGATTTTGATTTTGAAAAATAACTTTTACCGATATTTTTTTCATATTTTTTAGATAATTCGGTAATACCATCACTCTCATCAGATAAATTTAACTCAGACTCAGAGCAAAGCATTCCGTAAGAGGTTACACCTCTAATTTTTGCTATTTCTAATTTTGTGTTAGTCTTTGGGATAATTGCACCTGGAGGTGCATATATAGTAATAAGTCCCTCACTCGCATTGGTGGCACCACACACAACTTTTTTAAGCTCTTTCTCACCGACATTTACGTCACAAACTTTAAGTCGATCTGCGTTTGGATGTTTTTCTGTCTTGATAATTTTTGCAACTTTAAATAGTTGATTATCAGATGAAAGGTTTTCCACACTTTCTACCTCTAGCCCTATATTAGTAAGTTGTTCTAAAAGATTTTTTTCTTTCAGATTAGTTTTTAAATGATCTTTTAACCAATCAAATGTGATTTTCATCTACTTAGGCCTCTATAGTTCGTAGGTACGTCCAGAGGATCAAATCCAAAATGGTTTAACCACCTATAATCACAATCAAAGAAAGCTCTAAGATCATTAATTCCATATTTCAACATCGCTAATCTATCAATTCCTATTCCAAACGCATAACCTTGAAACTTAGTTGGATCTACCTTTACATTTTTTAAAACATTTGGATGAACCATCCCACAACCTAGTATTTCTAACCACTGATTACCTTCCCCTATAATAATTTTTCCATCGTTGATTTCATATCCAATATCAACTTCAGCAGATGGTTCTGTGAAAGGAAAATGACTTGGTCTAAATCTCATCTTTATTTTTTTAACTTCAAAAAATTCTTTGATAAAATAATTCAAACACCCTTTTAAATGACCCATATTTATATTTTTGTCTATATTAAGACCTTCAACTTGATGGAACATTGGTGAATGTGTTTGGTCACTATCTGATCTGTATGTTCTGCCAGGTGCGATTATTTTAAAAGGTGGTTTGTCTTTTAACATTGTTCTTATTTGAACAGGGGACGTATGTGTACGTAACAATCTTTCTTTTTTATCATCAAGATAAAATGTATCATGCATATCTCTTGCTGGATGATTGTCTGGAGTATTTAAAGCAGTAAAATTATTATATTCATTTTCAACATCTGGTCCTTCCTCTACACTAAAGCCTATTTCAGAAAATATAGAAGATATTTCATCAATTGTTTGTGATACAGGATGAATTTTACCCTTTACAAATGATCGCTCTGGTAAAGTAACATCAATTTTTTCTTTTTCCAATTTTTCATTAATATTTGCTTTTTCTATTTCGTTTATTTTTAAATTTATAAGATCTTGAAGTTCATCCTTAATTATATTCAAATCAGAGGCAAATTTTTTTCTTTCTGAAAAATCAATAATACCTATTTTTTTAAATTGAGATGAGACCAGCCCATTTTTACCAAATAGATCAGATTTAATTTGATTAAGTTCTGCTAGATCTAATTTACCTTTTAATTTTGATATAAATTCGTCTCTTATTTTTTTTAGATCAGACATTTTTACAGATTATTTCTTCAGCGAAATAAAACAATAGTGAAGATTAATTTAAAGCAGATTGTGCTTTTTGGACAATAGTTTTAAAGGCTTCTGGACTATCATAGGCTATCTCAGCTAAAATTTTTCTATCAATTTTAATTCCACATTTATTTAAACCATAAATAAACTTGGAATATGTCAAACCTTCAGCTCTCACACCCGCGTTGATTCTTTGAATCCATAATGACTTGAAATCTCTTTTCTTATTTCTTCGATCTCTATATGCATATTGCATAGCTTTTTCCATAGCTTGCTTTGCAACTCTAATAGTATTTTTTCTTCTTCCCCACTGACCTTTTACAGCTTTTAGAACTTTTTTATGTTTAGCTCTACTTGTTACACCCCTTTTAACTCTTGCCATTTTAACCTCTTAAGCTGTAAGGCATATACGATTTAACAATTTTACCGTCTTGTTTTGACATCGCAGTAGTACCTCTAAGTTTTCTAATTTGAGAATTAGTTCTTTTTATCATGCCGTGCCTCTTTCCAGCTTGAGCCATCATAACTTTCCCTCTAGCTGAAATTTTAAATCTTTTTTTTGCTGAGCTCTTTGTTTTTAATTTTGGCATAATTGAACGAGGTTATACAAAGAATGTTGAAAATTTACAACCTATATTAAAGCCTATAAAGGTTGGATTACCATAATCATTTGCTTCCCATCAAACTTGGGGTGCAATTCAACTTTACCAATATCTTTCATATCCTCTTTAATTTTGGTCATCAATTCATTCCCTAAATGAGAGTGTTGAAGTTCACGTCCTTTAAACCTAATGGTGAACTTCACCTTATCACCTTTAGCAATAAATTTTTTAGCATTTTTTACTTTAAATTCATAATCATGCGTTTCAGTCACTGGTCTCATTTTAATTTCTTTTAAAGCAATTATTTTTTGTTTCTTTTTTGCAAGGTTTGCTTTTTTTTGTGCATCATATTTATATTTTCCCATGTCCATAATTTTACAAACTGGGGGATTGGCATTCGGGGCAATTTCGATTAAATCCAAACCTTGATTTTTTGCCATTGAGATTGCCTCATTGGTATTTAAAACACCTAAATTTTCTCCATCGCTAGCGATAACTTGAACTTCGGGTGAGGAAATTCTATTATTTGATCGAGGTCCACGATCCTTAGTTCTTCTTTGAAAATAGTTTTGCTTAAAATCTGCCACTTAAATATTTGAAGGTGCTTTATTTAAAGCAGAAAATTTTTTTAGAAATGAGTTTAGTTCCATATTTTCTTGTTTATTTGAATCTAATCTTCTAATGGTTACTGAGTTACTGTCAACTTCTTTTTTACCACAAATTATTAAAAGAGGTATTTTTGCTAATGAATGATCTCTTATTTTATAATTTAAATTATGATTTTTTAAATCAACCATTGATGTAATACCAGCTTCTCTTATCTTATTAGAAACTTTTTTTGCATATTCTTCGAAGTCTTCGGAAATAGGTATAACAACTGTTTGTAACGGAGATATCCAAAATGGAAATTTTCCAGCATAGTTTTCAATCAGAATTCCTATAAACCTTTCAAGTGATCCAAATAATGCACGATGTAACATAACAGGAACTTTCTTAGTACCATCTTTATCTACGTATGATGCATCTAGTCTACCTGGTAAATTTAAATCAACTTGGACTGTTCCACATTGCCAATCTCTTCCTATTGCATCTCTTAAAACAAATTCTATTTTTGGACCGTAAAATGCTCCCTCACCTTTATTTATACTATACTCAAGTTTAGAAGCTTTGACTGCCTTTAACAAAGATGCTTCAGCCTTGTCCCAAATCTCATCCTCACCAACTCTTACCTCTGGCCTATCAGCATATTTAAGAATTACATTTTCAAAACCTAGATCTTTATAAATTTCTAATATCAAATTTGTAACATTTAAACATTCACTTGTGATTTGATCTTCTGAGCAAAAAATATGAGCATCATCTTGGGTGAATGCTCTTACCCTTAATAAACCATGTAAAGCACCAGATGGTTCATATCTATGAACTTTTCCAAACTCAGTAATTCTTAGAGGTAAATCTCGATAACTTTTAAGACCTTGATTAAAAACTTGTATGTGTCCAGGGCAATTCATTGGTTTAATTGCAAAAACTTTTTCATCTGGAGTTTCTGAGGTATACATGTTTTCCCCATATTTTTCCCAATGTCCTGATTTTTCCCACAATAATCTGTCTAATACCTCTGGTGTGTTCACCTCTTTGTATCCGGCTAGGTCCTGTTTAGCCCTCATATAATTAATTAATTTTTGAAATAACGTCCAACCTTTCTCATGCCAAAAAACAGATCCTGGACTTTCTTCTCTAAAATGAAACAAATCCATTTCTTTGCCCAATTTACGATGATCTCTTTTTTCTGCCTCTTCAATTCTTTTTAAATAATCGTCTAAATCTTTCTGGGAGGCCCAACTTGTTCCGTAGATCCTTTGAAGCATTTCATTTTTTGAGTCACCTCGCCAATATGCGCCTGAAACTTTTGTTAGTTTAAAGGCTTTGCCAATTTTACTAGATGATACTAAATGAGGTCCTCTACATAAATCATACCAAGTATCACCATGATGATAGACTGAGAGTTCTTCAGTTTCCGGAATACTTTCAATAATTTCTGCCTTATATTTTTCTCCAATTTTTTTAAAATGCTTAATTGCTTCATCTCTTTCCCATACTTCTCGTCTTGTTTTTAAATCTTTGTCAATTATTTCTGACATCCTTTTTTCAATTTTTTTGAGATCGTCATCTGTAAAGGGCTCCTTTCTGGCAAAGTCATAATAAAATCCATTTTCTATAACTGGTCCAATAGTAACTTGGGTGCCTGGATATAATTCTTGGACTGCCATAGCCATGATATGAGCAGCGTCATGTCTAATAACTTCTAAACCCTCTGGGTCTTTTGCTGTAAAAATTTTAACGGAACAATCTTTATCAATAGAAAAATATAAATCTTTTAATTCTCCATTCACACTCATTATCAAGGCTTGTTTTGCTAATGATTTGCTAATTTTTTCAGCAATCTCTAAGCCTGTCACTTTTTTAGAAAAATCTAAATTGTTTCCGTCTGGTAAAGTAATTATGGGCATTTAATTTAGTAATCTTTTATACTCTGAATAAGTAGAAAAACACATTTTTTCAACATTAAATTTTTTTATAATGTTTTTTCTTCCCTCCTTACCCATTAATTTTATGGAAGTTTCATCCATTGTCATCGCTTGAATGATTTTTTTACTCAAGGAACCTGCGTCACCAGATTCAAATAACAATCCAGTTTTTTCGTTTAAAATTGTCTCTTTTGATCCTCCGATATTACTTGCAATGGTTATTTTTTCCATAGATTGTGCCTCTACGGCAACTCTTCCGAAAGCTTCAGGTTCAATTGATGCTGAAACTATAATATCAGAAACTTTATAAGCTAAAGCCATATCCTTACAATGTTCAATAAATTTTACTTGATTGGTCAGATTATACTTTTCAGTCAATTTGATAAGTTTTTCTTTGTAAGAATCTCTTCCCTGATCACTGCCTAATATTACAACATGAAATGCTTCGTATCCTAATTCAATTTTAACTAAATTTATTGCCTCAATAAATAATTCTTGACCCTTCCATGACGTAAGTCGACCTGGCATAAGAATTATTTTTTTTTCATCAGCAATATTCCACTCATTTAAAAGTTTTTTTTCATCAGTTTCAATTTTGGTTGTTGGATCAAAATAATCTACATTTATGCCCCTAAAAATTACTAAAAATTTTTTTTTAGAATTCAAGAATTCCTGATAATTCTCTTGAATATGTGAAAAGATAAAGTTTGATCCTGCTATTACCAAATCTGACCTTACCATTACTGAATTATAAAATTTTTTTAATTTACCTCTAAAATTATAAGTACCATGAAATGTAGTAACAAACTTTCTTCTGGTTAATTTTGTTGCAAATAAACACGACCAAGCTGGTGCTCTACTTCTTGCGTGAACAATTGAAATGTTAAAAATCAAAATTATTGCTATTAAAATAATTGAATTTATCAAAATCAATAATGGATTTTTACTATGAACAGGAAGCCTTATTAATTTAACTTTTTTTTTATCAATAAACTTTGTTAACTCTCCACCACTTGTAACAATGTAAGATTTACAATTATTTTCAGGTAAAAAATGTGCAATATCATAGCAACCAGTTTCTGCACCTCCATAACCTAATTTTGGAATTACTTGCAAAACATTTAAATTAGATGACATTTAAAATAATTATATAATAATAGACAAAACTAATAAACTTTTATGACAAATTTTAATTACTTAAAAATTTCCACTACCAGAAAAATAAGATATTTGAAACTACATCAAAAAAATGCCACCTACATTGTTTTTTTGCATGGTTTTATGTCAGATTTGGAAGGTAAAAAACCTCGAGCATTTTTAAAATTTGCAAAAAAAAATAGACTAGGTTTTCTTGCTTTAGAATATTCAGGTCATGGTAAATCATCAGGAAAATTTATTAACGGCAATATTTCAAAATGGACTAAGGATACTACTTTAGTAATTCAAAAAGTTGTTAAAAAAAACGATATTGTATTTATAGGATCAAGTATGGGGGCTTGGATTTCTTTAAACCAGTTTAGTCTTATCAAAAATAAAATTAAAGGTTTTTTAGGAATAGGTTCAGCGCCAGAATTTCTTGATAAACTAATGTGGAATAAATTTTCTAATAAAATGAAGACTGAAATCAAAAAAAAAGGTTTAATACATTTAAAACATGGTGATTATGAATACCCAATCACTTACCAATTGATTAAAGATGGAAGAAAAAATAAAATTTTAAATAAAAAAATAAATCAAAATGTAAATGTCACAATGGTTCACGGGAGTAAAGATAAATCTGTACCTGTAATTTACTCAAAAAAAATTTTGAAAATATTTCAATCTAAGAAAAAAAAATTAGTAATTATAAAAAATGGTGATCATAGTTTATCTTCACCAAAATGGCTCAAGATATTGAAAAAAGAGTTAAAATTAATAATTAACTAACTTTTTGTATTTTTGTTTTTGTAGAGATTGGATTTTTAAGCTTATCTATCATTTCTTTTGGACAGACCTGTACAAAATTCTTTAACTCATTTTCAAAGTCATCAATTATTTTTTTTGATAAACTGGACTCTGTTTCATTACTATGTTCGAGTACTAATTTTTTTAAAAATTTTGACCAATACTCAGTTTCAACATTTTGCCATACAACTGAATCTGGATTAACTTTTTTTTCAAATTCCTTAGATTTATCGTAAATAAAAGCCATTCCCCCTGTCATGCCAGCTGCAAAATTATCTCCAACATCTCCAAGAATTACCGCTGTACCACCAGTCATATATTCACAACCATTTGAATCACAGCCTTCGATAACAGTTATGGCACCAGAATTTCTTACCGCAAATCTATCCCCAGCTTGACCAGCTGCAAAAAGTTTACCTGACGTTGCACCATAAAGAACTGTGTTCCCAATAATAGTATTCTCATTCGAAATTAAATTGCTTTCATCAGGTAGTTTTATTGAAATGGTTGCTCCCGACAAACCTTTCCCAACATAATCATTTGCATCGCCTTTCAAATTAAGTTTAAGTCCTTTTGCTGTAAATGCACCAAACGATTGTCCAGCTGAACCTTTAAAATCTAGAGTTAAAAAATTTTCCTCTAATTTTTCATAACCATATTTTTTATATAAGTGATGTGAAATTCTAGTACCTACAGCTCTATTAGTATTTTTAATTAAAAACTCGTTATTTATTTTTTCTGAGTTATCTAAAGCCTTTTCTATTAAGGGCCAAATTTCTTGATCTAGTGTATCAGGAACTTGATTAATTTCTGATATCTCACAATACCTCTTATTATTGCCGGGGTCTGCTTGGACGAATAATGGATTAAGATCTAAATCATCAAGATTAGGCGAGGCTTTGCTTACCTGCATTAATAAATCAGTTCGACCAATAACCTCATTTAAAGATTTAAAACCAAGTGAGGCTAAAATTTCTCTTACCTCTGTAGCAATAAATGTAAATAAATTTACAACTTTATCAGGAGTTCCAGAAAATTTTTCTCTTAATTTTTCATCTTGCGTACATACTCCTACAGGACAAGTATTTGAATGACATTGCCTTACCATAATACAACCCATCGCCACTAAGGCTGTAGTTGCTACACCATACTCTTCTGCGCCCATCATTGCTGCGATAACAACATCTCTTCCAGTTTTAATACCTCCATCGGTTCTTAAAGTAACTTTATGTCTTAGATTGTTTAATGTTAAAACTTGATTGGCCTCCGTGAGCCCCATCTCCCATGGAATACCTACGTATTTTACACTTGTTTGAGGTGTAGCTCCGGTTCCTCCATTATGTCCTGAAATTAAAATTATATCAGCTTTTGCTTTTGCAACACCGGCTGCGATAGTACCAACACCAGAAGATGCAACTAATTTAACTCCAATTCTTGCTTTAGGATTAATTTGTTTTAAATCATAAATAAGCTGCGCTAAATCTTCAATTGAATAAATATCATGATGTGGAGGTGGTGAAATTAATGTTACACCTGGTGTTGAATGTCTTAACTTGGCAATCTCATCTGTTACTTTAAATCCTGGTAATTGGCCACCTTCACCAGGTTTTGCACCTTGAGCAATTTTAATCTCAATTTCATTACAATTGTTTAAATAATTTACTGTTACACCAAATCTTGCTGACGCAATTTGTTTTACTCTCGAATTCGCACTATCACCAGAGTCCATGATCTTAAATCTATTTGCATCTTCACCACCTTCACCACTACAGGATGCACCTTTAATTCTATTCATCCCAATAGCTAATGTTTCGTGTGCCTCCTTAGACAATGCTCCGTGTGACATGCTTCCACTACCAAATCTTTTTAATATTTTTTCTATTGGTTCAACCTCAGAAATTTGAATAGATGGTCCTAATTTTTTTTTTCTGAAATCTATCAAATCCCTTAGGTTAATTGGTGGTAAGTTATATATTCCCTCAGCATATTTTTTATAAGCTGTATATGAGTTTGATCCTACAGCACTTTGTAATAAGTGGATTAATCTGCCCTGATATTGGTGTGTTTCTCCATTTTTTCTGTATCTATAAATCCCACCAATAGGTAAAACTTTATCGGTGCTTTCAAATGCCTCTTTATGTATTGCGCGTATTTTTTTTTCGATTCCTGACAATCCAATACCAGAAATTTTTGAAGTCACTCCTGGAAAATAATCATCAACTATTGATCTACTTAGACCTACAGTTTCAAAATTACATCCACCCCTATAAGAACTTAAAACAGATATACCCATTTTCGACATGATTTTTAATAATCCTGCGTTCACTGATTTGATATACCTTTCAACACATTCATCAAAACTATACTGGCCAAATAACTTTTTCTCATGCCTCTGGTATAAACTATCGAAAGCTATATATGGATTAACTGTTGTTGCTCCAACACCTATTAACGTTGCAAAAGAGTGAGTGTCTAAAGCTTCACCAGATTGAACATTAATTGAAACATATCCTCTTAATTTTTTATCAATTAAAAAAGTATTAATCGCACCAACGCATAACAACATTGGCATGGGCATCCTTGTATCTGAAATAGCTTTATCGCTTAAAATTAATTGTGTTACACCCTGTCTAACAGCAACTTCCGACTCTTTTTGGATCCTTTTAATACAATCGAATAAACTTTGATCATTCGAAAAGGTACAATCTATAGAGACAGAGTTTTTTCCAAAAAAATTAATAAATTTATTAAATTGTGAATTCGATAATATTGGACTATTCAAAACATAAATATTTTCTTTAGTTAAAGTATCAAAATCTAAAATATTCCCAAGATTACCAAATCTAGTTTTCAAACTCATAACTTTATTTTCTCTTAAAGAGTCGATAGGTGGATTCGTCACTTGGCTAAAGTTTTGTCTAAAAAAATGATAAAGTGGTCTGTATTTGTCCGATAGAACTGCTAAAGGTGTATCATCACCCATGGAACCCGTCGCTTCTTTTGCATCTTCAGCCATTGGATGTAAAATTAGCTCTAAGTCTTCTAAACTAATTCCAAAAGTGTGTTGTCGTCTCCTTAGATCTTCACCATCAAAATTATGTTTTTCATTAGAAATGGATAATTTTTCATCTAAATCTATTATCTGAGAATTGAAATGCTTATATTCTTTTGCCAAATAATCTTTAATTTGATTATTCGTAAATACTTTGCCTTTTTCAATTCTAACACCAATTATCTCCCCAGGGCCAAGTCTTCCTTTTGATAGAATTCTTTTTTCATTTAATTCAATCATTCCAGTTTCAGATCCGGCAAAGAGAAACTTATCTTTTGTTATTGCGTATCTTAAAGGCCTTAAACCATTACGATCATTTGCTGCAATGACCCATTCATTATCTGTTGCAGCAATTGCGGCAGGACCATCCCAAGGTTCCATAGTACTATTTAAAAAATTAAATAGTTGTTGATGGCTTTTTGGAAGAGTTTTATTTCTTTTTGACCAAGCATCAGGGATCATCATTAATTTTGCTAAAGGGGCAGGTTGGCCAGATTTATTTAATAACTCAAAAACATTATCTAGTGCCGCAGAATCAGAAACTCCTTTTTGTATAACTGGCTTTAAATTTTCTACATTTTCAAAAAGAGGGCTGCTCATCTCTTGTTCATGAACTCTCATCCAGTTTTTATTTCCTTTGTAAGTATTAATTTCACCATTATGGGCAACTGCTCTAAATGGTTGTGCCAAACTCCAGCTTGGTGCAGTATTAGTTGAAAATCTCTGATGAAAAATTGCAAATCTTGAAATAAATCTTTCGTCTTTTAAATCTAAGAAAAAATCTGAGATAGCCTCAGCTAAAAACATGCCTTTATAGATAATTGATTTAGAACTTATTGAGCAAATATAAAAATTATTTAATGATAAATTGAATGCTTTATTCTCAATTTTTTTTCTTATTTCATAAATTTTTCTTTCAAGATCTTTATCAAGCAAATTTTTATCATTCGATTTAAAAAGCACTTGAATTATCTCTGGCATAGTTTGGAAAGCTTTTTCTCCTAAAACTTTTGGATTAACAGGCACCTGTCTCCATCCATAGATACTAAAATCGTTTTTGGTTAACTCGCTTTCTACAATCGTTTTACAGCTTTCTTGTGAGGAGTAATCATTTCTTGGTAAAAAAATCATTCCGACACAAATATCAGAGCCATCATGTGTGTGACCTGTAACCTCTATTTTTTCAACAAAGAAATCTTTGGGAATTTCTAAATGTATTCCTGCCCCATCACCTGTTTTTCCATCAGCATCAACAGCTCCTCGATGCCAAACAGCCTTTAAAGCTTCAATTCCATATTCTACAACCTCTCTTGATTTCTTTCCCTCTGTTGATGCAATTAACCCTACCCCACATGCATCATGTTCCATTTCTTTAGAATAAACATTGTTTTTAGTAAGTAATTCTAAATTCCTTTTATATGTACTCATTATGCAACTTTAGATTTTTTTAATTCGATATTTTCAAGATAAGATTTGATTGATAAAGCAGCATCTCTACCATCTTTAATTGCCCAAACAACTAAAGATGCACCTCTTACAATATCTCCGGCAGCAAAGACACCGTTAATATTAGTTTCCATAGTATCAAAGTCAGTTTTAATTGTTCCCCATTTTGTAACTTGTAATTCTTGTGCCTCAAACAATAATGGCAAGTTTTCTGGATCAAATCCTAAAGCTTTTATTACCATATCTGCTTTAATTTCAAATTCAGATCCTTTTTTAATTTCTGGTCTTCTTCTACCTGAGTCATCTGGATCTCCAAGTTGAATTTGATCTACAATTAATTTTTCAATTTTATTTTTTCCTTTAAATTCTTTTGGACTAGATAACCAAACAAATTCAACACCCTCTTCTTCTGCATTAGCTACTTCTCTTGCAGATCCGGGCATGTTATCTTTATCTCTTCTATACAAACATTTAACTGAATTAGCTTTTTGTCTTACTGATGTTCGAACACAATCCATTGCAGTATCTCCACCTCCAATAACAACTACATCTTTACCCTCAGCGTTTAATATACCTTTATCGAACAAATCAACTTTGTCTCCCAACCCCTTTTTGTTCGATGCAGTTAAAAACTCCATAGCAGGAAAAATATTATCTAAATCATTACCTGGTAGATTAATTTCTCTTGGTTTATAAACTCCAGTAGCAATTAAAATTGCATCATGTTTTTTTCTCAATTGCTCTAAAGTTGCATCCTTACCAACCTCAAAATTTTGTTCAAATTTAATTCCACCATCTTTCAACAATTTTGTTCTTCTCTCGACCACATGTTTTTCTAATTTAAAATTTGGAATTCCATAAATTAACAAACCGCCCGCTCTGTCATATCTGTCATAAACAGTAATTTGATATCCATTTTTCCTAAGTTGTTCAGCAGCTGCCAGTCCAGCGGGTCCAGCACCAATTATACCAACACTTTGGTCTTTTTCGTGTTTGATTGATATAGGCTTTACCCATCCGTTCTCCCAAGCACTATCTGTAATATATTTTTCGACTGATCCAATTGTTACAGTGCCATGACCTGACTGCTCAATAACACAATTACCCTCACACAATCTGTCTTGAGGGCATATTCTGCCACAAACCTCTGGCATATTATTTGTACTTTGAGACAATTCATAAGCTTCCTTCAATCTGCCTTCAGCAGTCAATTTAAGCCAGTCAGGGATGTTGTTACTTAAAGGACAATGGACTTGGCAAAAAGGAACGCCACATTGAGAGCATCTACTTGACTGCTCTTGTGCTTTTTGAGTAATAAATTCATCATAGATTTCATTAAAATCATCCTTCCTATTATCAACTCCTCTTTTAGGTGGGGTTTGTTGACCTATTTTTACGAATTTTAGCATTTTATCAGTCATAAATTTTTATAAATTCATCGCAAAATATACATAGTTTTTATTAGTAAAAGAAATAAATAGGTCAGTTATTATTACCTAATTACAATAATATTTAGCTTAAAATCTACTTAATCTGATTTTTGCATACCTAATATGATTAAATCGAATTGTTTAAAATGAATATTTTTTAAGCTACGACACATGTATGTTGCAAGATTTTATAGAAATTTTAATTCTTTCTGCTGTTCAAGGAATTTCTGAATTTTTACCCATAAGTTCGTCAGCTCATTTAATATTGGTATCAAATTTTTATGATTTAGAAACAAGTTCTTTATTAATAGACATAAGTCTACATTTGGGCTCATTAATTGCAGTAATTTTTTATTTTAGAAAAGAGCTATTTGATCTAAGAAATAATAGTAGGTTATTAAGTTTAATAATTATTGGCTCCTTGCCTTTAATATTTTTTGGATATATTTTATATTCCACCGAATTTATTCATCTTTTAAGAAACACAAAAGTAATTGCATCAACAACACTATTTTTTGGACTCATACTTTTCTTTGCAGATCAAAGAAAAATTGATCGAAATATTTCTACAGATTTAAATATTAAATCAGTTTTATTAATTGGTTTATTTCAAATATTAGCGTTGATACCAGGAGTTAGTAGGGCTGGAATAACGATTACGGCAGCAAGATTTTTAAATTTCAATAGAACAGACGCTAGTAAAATTTCTTTTTTACTGTCTATACCTGCATTAGCAGGAGCAAGCTTCCTAGGTTTAAGAGAGGCTTTTGAACAATCAATAGAAATTAATTATTTATTATTAATTGCTACTTTTTTATCATTTATGTTTTCATTTTTTACAATTAAGTATTTTCTTAAATTTATAAGTAAAATTTCTTTTAATGTATTTGTAATTTATCGGATAATTCTTGGCTTAATTTTATTTTATATAATATATATTTAACTTGCTTTCCTTATTAATGGAACTAATTGAGATAATAAAACTCCACTTAATATAAAAAAACAACCAAGTAAATTATTAATGCCTAATATTTGATTTAAAAGAAACCAGGCTGCAATTGTTGCAAACACACCCTCCAAAGAAAAAATTATTGCTGCTGGTGCTGGAGTTATATTTCTTTGAGCATAAATTTGTAAAACAAATGCAAAACCACCTGATAAAATACCAGCATATAAAATCGAGTCTATTTCATTTAATATATTAGCGATTACAAATTCTTCAGAAAATAAACCTATTATAAATGAGAATAGAGCAACTAGCAGAGTTTGAATTGCACCAATAGTCAATGGTAGATTGTACTTTTTGACAATCATACCAGTAAAAATAATATGTGTACTCCAAAATAAAGCTCCTAATACCACAAGGGTATCACCTAATCTTACAGTTGCATCTTGAAAATTTGTTAATAAATATCCGCCGATTAAACATAAAATTACTGATGGCCATACACTCCAGTGTAAAAAATCTTTTTTAAAGATGAAAATAATTATTGGGACCATTGGCACATAAAAAATTGTAAAAAAAGCAGCATTTGCTACATCAGTGTAAAGCAACGCAACCTGTTGTAATGCTGAGCCCAAAAATAATGATAGTCCAATTAAAAAGGACAGGATAACGAATGTTTTTGTATCAAACCTAAATTCTTTTTTTAGTTTTTTTGCTTCAAACATTAATGCTAAAGGAACAATTGCTAAAAAACCCACAAAAAATCTTACTGAATTAAAAGTGAATGGGCCGATGTCGTCCATGCCTGTATCTTGTGCAATAAATGTGGTCCCCCAAATGAAAGTGCATAATAGTGCACTAAATAATGAGAGAGTTTTTGACATATTTTTACACAGCTAATTTGTAGGCAAAATTTTTTCCAAGATTGTCTTTCAAATCGTTGTTAAATCGAGCTGCTTCAGCTCCATCAATTATTCTGTGATCATATGATAAAGATAAAGGTAACATTGTTCGTGTAATAAATTTTCCATCAATAAAAATTTGTTTTTTTTGAGATTTGCCAATTCCCAAAATTGCAACTTCAGGATAATTAATTATAGGTGTAAAAAAAGAACCGCCAATACCTCCTAGACTTGTTATTGTCATGGAACCACCAAATAATTCTTTTTTATCAATTTTAAGATTCCTGCACTGATCACTTAATTTTTTAAGTTCGTTGCCAATTAATGAAATATTCTTATTATCAGCATTTCTTAGTTTTGGCACCATAAGTCCATGCTTCGTATCTACTGCTATTCCAATATGGTAATATTTTTTTAAGGTCATTTTTCCTTTATCAATTTCATCTATAGATGAATTAAAATTTGGAAATTTTTTAAGTGATGCAGTCAATGCTTTGACGATAAAAGCTAAAGGAGTAATTTTTTTTTTTTCTCCAGTGTAAATATCTGTAAGAGATGTTCTAAACTCCTCTAATTCAGTTATATCTGCTTCATCATGATTGGTCACATGGGGAATATTGGTCCAAGAATTCATAAGATATTTAGACGAAAGTCTCTTCACTCTTGGAATATCCTTTATTTCTGTTTTTCCAAATTCAGAGTGAGGATATTCTAGTTCTATCGTTTCATCTTTTTTGAATTCTTTCTCAGAATTTATCTCAGGTTTATTTGCGACAAATGACTTTACATCACTTTCAGTTACTCTTCCTAGTCTTTCACTACCTTCAACTTTACTAATATCAACACCAAGTTCTCTTGCAAATTTTCTGACTTTTGGTGAGGCTGCAGTTTTTTTAGAAAAATCTTTTACGATAACATTTTTTGAACCAACTTCTCTTCTAATTTCTATTTTTTTTTCCTTAGTATTTTCTTTTTTAATTGTTTTTATTTCTTCAGTTTTTAATTGAGTTTCATCTTGATTGTCTTTTAATTCAATTTTTAATATTTTATCACCTTCAGAAACCTTATCCCCAACATTTAAATTTAATTCTGTAACTATTCCATTATGTAATGAGGGTATTTCAACACTCGATTTATCACTTTCAATTGTTATTAAAGGATCATTTTTTTTAATCTCTTGACCCTTTTTGACTATAATTTCAATAACCTCTACATCTTTAAATTCACCAATATTTGGAACTTTTATATCTTTTTTGGGCATTCTATAATTTTGTTGGCATAGGTTTATCAATATCAATCTTATACTTTTTGATTGCTTCTTTTGCATATTTTGATGCAATAAGCTGTTCCTTAGCTAAAATACTCAAACCATATGTTGTGATATGTTCCTTATCAACTTCAAAAAATTTTCTTAACTTCTTTCTTGTATCACTTCGACCAAATCCATCCGTTCCTAATGAATAAAAACTTTTATTTACGTATGGTCTAATCTGGTCAGAATTCATTCTCATATAATCAGAAGCTGCTAAAATTGGTCCTTCAGTATTACCCAAACATTTTTCTACATAGCTTTTTTTAGGGTCTTTATCAGGATTTAGAAGATTGTATCTCTCTACCTCAAGGCCATCCCTTCTTAATTCATTAAAGCTGGTTACACTCCAAATCTCACTATCGATTTGATACTCATTTTGTAATATTTCGGCACCAGCTATCATTTCTCTTAAGATTGTGCCAGATCCAAGAAATTGAATTTTAGTTTTTTTATACTTGTTAAACTCCTTTATTTTATACATTCCTTTTAAAATACCATCCTCACATGATTTATCTTTTGGCATTTCTGGATGAGGATAATTTTCATTCATGGTCGTAATATAATAGAAAATATTCTCTTTTTTCTCATGCATTCTTCTTAAACCTTCTCGAAAAATGACTGCAAGCTCGTAGTGAAATGTTGGATCGTATGATCTGCAATTAGGAATAGTTGAAGCCATCAAATGACTATGACCATCTTGATGTTGTAAACCTTCCCCAGCAAGAGTTGTTCTTCCAGCGGTTGCTCCGATCAAAAACCCTCTGGACTGGCTATCAGCACCCGCCCAAGCAAAATCACCAATCCTCTGAAAGCCAAACATTGAGTAAAAAAGATAAATTGGGATCATTTCTATATCATGGTTTGTATATGAAGTTCCTGCAGCGATCCAAGATGACATCGCTCCAGCCTCGTTAATTCCTTCCTCTAAAACTTGACCACTCTTTTCCTCTTTATACGAACTTAATTGAGCAGAATCTTCTGGCTCATATTTTTGACCTTCATGAGCATAAATTCCTATTTTTTGGAAAAAACCCTCCATTCCGAATGTTCTAGCCTCATCAGGTATGATTGGAACCAGTCTTGGTGCAACATTTTTATCTCTCAAAAGGTTTGTTAACATTCTGACCAATGCCATTGTGGTCGACATTTCTTTTTCACCTGTAGAAACTTTCATATTATCGAAAATATCTTTTGGTGGTGCTTTAACAGGTTTCGCGTAAGTTGTTCTTTCAGGAATAAAACCACCCAGTTGAATTCGTCTTTCATTTATGTATTTAATCTCTGGAGAATTTTGATCAGGCTTGTAGTATTCAATATTCTTAACTTGTTGATCTGTTAATGGAACATCAAACCTATCTCTGTAATACATTAAGTCGTCGATATCTAACTTCTTAGTCTGGTGAGTTGTATTTACACTTTCACCACTTTTACCCATTCCATAACCCTTAATAGTTTTTGCAATTACAACTGTAGGACTTCCAACATTTTTAGATGCTTTATCATAAGCTGCAAAAACTTTATGAGGGTCGTGACCACCCCTGTTTAATCGCCAAATATCTTTGTCTGAAAGACTGGAAACCAACTCTTTGGTCTCTAAATATTTTCCAAAAAATTTTTCTCTCACATACGCACCGTCCCTTGCTTTCATTGCTTGATACTCGCCATCGACAGTCTCATTCATTGTTTTAACTAAATGACCTGTTTTATCATTAGCAAGCAATGGATCCCAATAAGAGCCCCAAATAACTTTTATAACATTCCATCCTGCACCTCTAAAAATTCCCTCTAATTCCTGAATTATTTTTCCGTTTCCACGAACTGGTCCGTCTAGTCTTTGAAGATTACAATTTACAACAAATATTAAGTTATCTAATTTTTCTCTTGCGGCTAAACCAATCGCGCCTAAAGATTCAGGTTCATCCATTTCTCCATCACCTAAAAATGCCCAAACTTTTCTACCTTCATCTTTGATGAGACCTCTATTGATTAAGTACTTCATGAATCTTGCTTGATAAATTGCAAGCATTGGACCTAATCCCATGGATACTGTTGGAAATTGCCAAAAATTCGGCATTAGCCAAGGATGAGGATATGAGGAAAGACCACCAGGGTTTACTTCTTGTCTAAAACTATCTAATTGTTTTTCGTTAAGTCTACCTTCTAGATAAGCTCTAGCGTACATACCTGGAGCGCTATGACCTTGAAAATAAATTAAATCTCCACCAAATTTATTATTTTTAGCTCTCCAAAAATGATTCATACCAACATCGTAAAGAGTTGCAGCAGATGCAAAAGTTCCAATATGCCCTCCAAGTTCTGGGAATTTTTTATTTGCTCTAACTACCATTGCGGCAGCATTCCATCTAATTAAAGATCTAATTCTTCTCTCTATGTTTTGATCTCCATTAGATTTTTTTTCCTCGTTAACTGGTATAGTGTTTATATAAGGAGTATTTTGCGTATAGGGTATATTGGCACCCTCCATATAAGCTTTGTTAATAAGTTCTTTAATTAAATAATGTGCCCTCTGATTTCCGTCTTTTTCTATTACTGCTGACAAAGACTCTAGCCATTCACTTGTTTCTAGTGGATCGATATCCCCTTCTTTAACCACTTGAATTATTTTTGGTTTTTCGGTCTCAATTATTTTTTGTGGAATATTTTGGTCCTGATGTTTTCTTAAAGTGCTCTCAGCTTCTTGAATTAAATTTTCAGTTTCCTTTGGAACACTTTCTTTTTGAGATAATGATTGATTTGAAGAAATATTTATTAATAGATCTCCCTTTGAAACCTTATCTCCAACTTTAACATTTACAGACTCGACTTTGCCAGAAAATATTGATGGTATTTCAACACTCGATTTATCACTTTCAATAGTAACAACAGGATCATTTTTTTTAATA
>CACEKW010000003.1 GCA_902560185.1 uncultured Pelagibacteraceae bacterium
CTAAAGCAATAGCCCCACCATTTACATTAACTTTGTTTTCATCAATACCCAATTCACTGATAACTGCTATAGCTTGAGCGGCAAAAGCCTCATTAATTTCAAATAAATCGATTTCATTTAAATTCCAATTTACTTTTTTTGATGCTTGGCGGATAGCTTCTATAGGACCAAGACCCATTAAAGACGGTTCCAAACCAACAGATGCCCAGGAAATAATTTTGGCCAATGGTTTAAGTGAATTATGTTGAGCTTCCTTAAATGTAGTTAATAATAAAGCAGCTGCTCCATCATTTATACCAGATGAGTTTCCAGGTGTCACAGTCCCACCATCTTTAAAAGCTGTTTTTAATTTTTCTAAATCAGATAATTTTAAATCTTTTCTTGGGTGTTCATCTTTTTTTAAAATAATACCTTTGTGATTTATCTGCACTATTTCATCATCAAATTTATTATTTTCAATTGCAATTTCTGTTTTTTTTTGGGATTTAAGAGCAAATTCATCTTGTTGTTTTCTAGAAATATTAAACTTTTTTGCAACATTTTCAGCTGTAAATCCCATGTGGTAATTTTTAAAAGCATCAGTTAAACCATCGTGAATCATAGTATTGATTAATTGATCTTTTGAAATTTCTTTTTTCTCTGAATAAAAATAAGAGTAAGGTGTCATCGACATATTCTCTTGACCCCCACAAATTACATTATTTGCATCTCCTAATTTAATTTGTTGATAACCTGAAATAATGGCCCTTAGTCCTGATCCACAAACTTGGTTTACTAAATAAGCAGGTTTGGATACAGGGATCCCAGCATTTACTGCTGCTTGTCTCGCAGGGTTCTGTCCTCCAGCAGCAGTCAAAACCTGGCCCATTATTACTTCATCGATTAGATTATTAGATATTTTACTTCTTTTCAAAACCTCATTTATCACGATAGTACCAAGTTGATCTCCTTTCAAATCTTTTAATGATCCCTTATAAGTGCCTATAGGAGTCCTAACTGCACTACAAATGACCACGTCATCAGGTTTGTTGTTCATAAATTTTAATTTTATCTTATCATTAAAATACACTAAATATTGATATACTATAAACAAATATATTTATAAATGCGCCTGTAGCTCAATTGGATAGAGCGCTTGGCTACGGACCAGGAGGTTCTGGGTTCGACTCCTAGCAGGCGCACCATAAAAAAAGGAAATTATGTTAAAATGGTTAGAAAAAATATCTCTTCAAATGTCAGTAATATATTTTTTTGTTTCTATTTTTGTAATTATATTAATCTTAACTTTTGTATTATAAAAAATTATGTCTAATCAATTTGAACAAATCAGTCTCAAACCAGGTTTTATGAAACATAACGGAGGCCTTTTATTTAGAAATATCTCTGAAAATGAATACGAATTTAAATCAACGATTAATAATAATCATTTAAATGCTGCAGGAATTACTCATGGGGGTTATTTATCTGCACTGATAGATGCTGGTGCCGGCACAGCAGCACATAGATCAGCTGATAATGCACCCTGCGTAACAATTTCTTTAGATATAAAGTTTATTGGATCATCAAAAGTTAATGATGAAATCTACGGGAAAGTTAAAATATTAAAAAAAACAAAAACTCTTGTATTTTTATTTTGTGAGTTAAATTGTAATGGCAAGATAATTACGTCAGCATCAGGAATTTGGAAAATTTTAAAAATCAAAACAACTGACTAAGCATTCAGCACATAATCTTTATAATTAATTTTATTATGTTAAGTTAAATTATTATTTAAAAAAAAATGAGAACTTTTTATCCATCGATTCGGTCATGTTTTAGTCTATTTTTGTTCTTTAACAACAACTACATCTGGTAGATAAAAATTAAGATATACCAAAGATAGAAATGACAAAAAATAAAATTACAGCTGTCCTTGGCCCAACAAATACAGGTAAAACTCATCTTGCTATTGAGACTATGCTGTCGTTTGACACTGGAATGATAGGTTTTCCTTTGAGATTGTTAGCTAGAGAAGTTTACGACAAGGTAATTAAAAAGGTAAGTTTAGATAAAGTTGCATTAATTACTGGTGAAGAAAAAATAATTCCTACAAATGCAAAGTATTATCTGTGCACTGTTGAATCTATGCCTATTGATAAAGAATTAGATTTTGTAGGTGTGGATGAAATTCAAATGTGCGCAGACCATGAGCGAGGTCATATTTTTACAGACAGATTATTGAACTTAAGAGGAATAAAATTAACAATGTTAATGGGATCAAATACTATAAGACCAATTATTTCTAATCTTGATGATGACATCGAATTTATAAATCGAACTAGACTTTCAAAACTTTCTTATGTTGGTCATAAAAAAATTTCAAGAATTCAAAGAAAAACTGCAATTATAGCATTTTCAGCAGAGGAAGTTTACGCCATCGCTGAACTTATAAGAAGACAAAAAGGAGGAGCTTCTATTGTTATGGGATCTCTAAGCCCAAAGACAAGGAATGCACAAGTAGAGCTGTATCAATCTGGAGATGTTGATTTTCTAGTAGCAACTGATGCTATTGGTATGGGAATTAATATGGATCTTGATCACGTTTATTTCTCCAATTTAAAAAAATTTGATGGAAAAAAATTAAGAAAGCTAAATTTAGCAGAAATTGGCCAAATAGCTGGTAGAGCAGGAAGATATTTGAACAATGGAAATTTTGGTATAACAGGAGAATGCAAAGAAATAAATGCTGATGAGGTAGATTCATTGGAAAATCATAAATTTGAGGAAATCCAATCTTTATTTTGGAGAAATTCAAATTTAAACTTTGAGAGTCCTTTTAAATTATTAAAGTCTTTAGAGGAGAAGCCTAGTAGAAGATGGTTAAGAAAAATACATGAGTGCGAAGATGAAAAAGCCTTAAAATTTTTTTTAAGAGATAAAAATTTAGAAAATATTAAATTTGATAAAGATAAATTAAGTCTTTTATGGGAATGTTGCCAAATACCAGATTTTGTTAAAAAAACCTATGGCAATCACTATGAAGTGATTGAAAATGTTTTTAAATATTTAACAAGTGAAAAGGGTAAAATTACAGATGATTATATGCGACTTCAACTCGTCAAACTTGATAAATTAGATGGAAATGTAGATTCTTTATCAAATAGAATTGCAAATGTAAGAACTTGGTCATATGTTTCAAATAAAAATAATTGGATAGAAAATCAAAACTATTGGATAGAAAAAACAAAACATTTAGAGGATAAGTTATCAGATAGATTACATGAGGAGCTTACAAAAACTTTTATTGACAAAAGGGCAAGTGTCCTAGCAAGAGGCTTAAAGCAAGATATGGAATTTGATACTAAAATTTTAGAAAATAACGAAGTAATGATTGATGATCAATTTATTGGAAAGATAAATGGACTTAAATTAGAACTAGATTTAAAAAAGGGTGCTTTAGAAACAGATATCAAATCGCTCAAAAAAGCAGCAAGACAGACAGTTGGTCCAGAACTTCAAAAAAGAATAGATACAATAATCGAGACAGGTTTAATAGAACTAAACGAGGATTTTAAAATTTATTGGAGAAAATCTCCAATAGCAAAATTGCAACCAGGTAGAGATTATTTAAATCCAAATATTGTTCTTATAGTTGATGATATTCTGGAAACAGATCAATTAAAAAAATTAAATAATTATTTAGTGAAATGGCTAAAAAATAAAATACAAAATGTTTTGAGCAGTTTAATTGATTTGAGAAATCTTAAGGAAAAAAATTCATCAATTAAAGCTCTTGCATATCAATTGTATGAGAACAATGGAGTCCTTCAAAGAAATCAAGTTACAGATTATCTAAAAATATTAGGGCAAAATGAGAGGAAATTTTTGAGAGATCAAGGAGTAAAATTTGGAAGATATCATGTATTTTTACACAAATTAATCAAACCAGAAGCTGTGTCCTTAAGAACTTTACTTTGGAAAAATTATCATCAAAAATATTTTAATTTAAAACCTCCTGTGTTTGGTTTAAATTTTTTAGAAAATGACAAAATTAAAAACAGAAATTTTATGTTACTTTGTGGATTTGAGAAATTTGACAACTTTTACGTAAGGATTGATATTTTAGAAAGATTATTTGTTCAAATTATTAATTCAAACACAGAAAAGAATGAAATTAAGTTAATACCTGAAATGTTGAATTTACTTGGATGTAATAAGGACAACTTTAAAAAGCTTTTAAAAATTATGGGTTATAAAGTTTTTGAAAAAAATAATGATATATTTTTTAAATACAATCCAAGAAAAAGCTCAAAAAAAGTAAGTAAAAAATTCATTAAAGAAAGTCCTTTTAAAGTGTTAAAAAATTTAAATTTAAACCAGTAAGTAATGTTTTTTAAAGAAAAAAAAGGAGATACTAAAACTAGTGATTTAGCAAGAGTTGCGGCATTATTGATTCATGCTGCAAAAATTGATGAGAACTTCTCAAAAGAAGAAGAGGTTATAATAAGTAAGGCACTTTTAAAAATAGGTGCAGACCAAGATAATTTAGAAAATATTTTAAAAGAAGGTAAAGAAATAGAAGAAAACTCTAACCAAATTTTGGATTTTACAAAGGAAGTTAAAAATATGGATGATAAAAAAAAAATTGAAATTATAGAAACCCTTTGGAGAATAATTTACTCAAATAAAGAAGCAGATATGTTTGAAACTAATTTGATGAGACGACTTGCAGGCTTATTGTATATTGACAATAAGATCATGGGAGATATCAAAGAAAAAATTAAAAAAGAAAATCAATAATGACATATATAGTTAATGACAAATGCATTAAATGTAAGTTAATGGATTGTGTTGAAGTTTGCCCTGTAGATTGTTTCTATGAGGGAAAAAATATGCTTGTAATTAAACCTGATGAGTGTATAGATTGTGGCGTTTGTGAGCCTGAATGTCCTGTTGATGCAATAAAAGCTGATACAGAGCCAGGGTCTGATAAATGGCTAGAAATCAATAAACAATATTCCGAAATCTGGCCAAATATAACAGTTAAGAAAGATCCTCCATCGGATCACGAAAAATATAAAGATGAGCAAAATAAGTTTGAAAAGTATTTTAAAGAAAACTTTTAAAAAAGGTAAAGCTACTAAATCAAAAAAAAAGGTAAAAACCAAAAAGGTTGTTAAATTAAAAAAAGTAAAAAAGAAAATTAATAAATTACCAAAAAAATTAATTAAAACTAAAAAAGTACCTCTTAAAAAATCTACGAAATCTGAAGTCAAAACTTCAGAACAGAAAAGTGATGGTTTAAGAATTACAAAAAATAATGAGGCTAAACCAGAAATTAAAAAAGTAAAAAAACAAGAAACAGAAAAAAGAGAATATAAAATCAAAGATTACGTCGTATACCCAAAACATGGTGTTGGGCAAATTACTGAATTTAAAAAAATAAATATTGGAGGAATAGACGTTGAAACTTACGTTATAAAATTTGAAAAAGATAAAGCAAATGGAATGGTGCCTGTTAATAAACAATTACACTTAAGACCATTAGCTACTATCAATCAGGTAAATAAATGCATCTCAATATTAAAAAGTAAGCCTAAAATAAAAAGATCTATGTGGAGTAGGAGAGCCCAGGAATATGAAGCAAAGATTTCATCAGGTAAGATTTATGAGCTAGCTGAAGTAGTAAGAGACCTTAATAAAGGGGATGATTTGATGGTTGACCAATCTTATAGTGAAAGACAATTGTTTGAAAAAGCATATGAAAGGATTCTTTCAGAATTTCAAATAATTCTAAATCTGTCATTAGAGGATACTCAAAAAAAATTAGATAAAGCTTTAAAAAGAAACTTAAATACTCAACCTAAACCAGAAGCAGCACCAATAAAGCAAGCTTCATCAGATTTACCTGAAGAAGAGGCTGTTTCGGAAAATGAAGAAGATATAGAGGAATAAAAAAAAACGCCTCTCACACGTAAATCGTTATGAGAAGCGTTTTTAATAAAGAATACTAAGTAATTATCTTCTTCTTCTTTTCTTAGCTTTTTTCTTAGCTTTTTTCTTAGCCTTCTTTGCTTTTTTTCTTCTCTTAGGCATCTTTAGCTCCCTTTTTAAGTTAAACGAATCAATTGATTCGCTGTTAATCTATTTTTATTTTTTTATGTGCCTTATGTCAAATCTTAAATTTTAAAGAAAATTTTTAAAATAAAATTAAAATAAAAATTTTTTTTTAAAAAAAATTTAAATTGTAAAAAAGTTAGTGTTTATGCGCTTAATAATCAAATATTTTGTAAAAAATTAATAAAGTTTTTCTAAATCTTCTTTATATTTTTCTAGAATTTTTTTTCTTTTTAGTTTTAAAGTTGGTGTTAACATTCCATTTTCAATTGTAAATTCTTCATTAATTAATTTTATTTTCTTTACTCTCTCAACAAGAGATAAGTTATTATTTAGATCATCTATATATAATTCAATTTCTTTTTTATTTTTTTCACTATCACTTACAATTAAAGCAACTAAATAAGTTTTTTTGTCTCCATAAACAAAACTTTGTTTAATTTTGTCGTCAAGACACAATAAATTTTCAATTTTTGAGGGTGAAATGTTATCACCACCAGAATTTACAATAATTTCTTTTTTTCTGTCAGTAATTTTCAAATTTCCCTCTTTTGTAATTTCACCTATATCTCCTGTGTATAACCAACCATTTTTAAGTATATCGCTTGTTTCTTTTTTCATGTTCCAGTAACCAAGCATTACATTTTCGCCTTTGACCAAAATTTCACCATCCTGTGCAATCTTCACCTCATTAGTTTTAAAAGGAGGTCCAACTGTATCAATCTTGATTTTTTCAGGTATATTGCAACTTACTACTGGAGATGCTTCTGTTAGACCATAACCTTGTAAAGTTGGCAGTCCAATAGAATTCAAAAATTCTCCGATTTTTTGATCTAACGCACCCCCTCCAGAAACAAAAGCTTTTAAATTTCCACCAAACTGATTTTTAATTTTTCGTCTTACTAATTTTTCACATAAATAATTTAGTATTTTTTCTCTTAAGCTCATATTCTCATTATTTAGTTTTTTTATTCCAAGCAAAATCGTCGAAGATATTAATTTTTTCTTGAGACCTGTTTGTTTTGAAAAATTAATCGAAATCTTGCTATACAAATTTTGATAAAACCTAGGCACAGCAGTCATTATAGTTGGTTTAGCAACTGACATATTAGATAATAATTTTTCTAAACTTTCAGCATAATAAATTTTTGCTCCTAATGTGATTTGTACAAATTGAACAGCATGTTCATATGAATGAGATAAAGGTAGCCAAGTCAAAAAAACAGGTTCACTATCTTTAACAAGTGAATTCAAAATTTCTTGCGCACCCTCACAATTAGATAAAATACCCCCATGACTCAGCATTACACCTTTGGGGTTACCAGTTGTTCCTGATGTGTAAATTATGCAAGCTAGATCTTTTCTTTCAATATTTTGGTTAAAGCTTAAATGATCTAAAGTTTTTTCTTTAGAAAATCTTTCAAAAATATTTTCTATACTATCAATTTGTTTATCTATATTTTCTATTGATAAAACTTTTATTTTATCTGAAATGAATTTATCTATTTTTTTTAATTGAGTATTATTTGAGACAATACAAATTTTTGGATTACAATCATTAATGATATATTCATAATCTTTTTCAGAGTAAGTTGTAAATAAAGGAACTGTTACCCCACCAGCGTTCATTATAGCTATATCAGAAATAAGCCATTCGGGTCGATTTTCAGATAATAAAATGCACCTATCCCCTTTAGATAAATTTTTTCTTAAATATTCAGATAAAATTTGAATATTTCTTTCAACTTGTTTCCAAGTAAGAAAATCTTTCTTATTATCCTTTAACCACTTTAAAAATGGTTTATTAGAAGTAGAGTTTAACTCCTTATACTTCGTAAAAAAAAGTTCTACTAAACTGTTAATTTTACTTAATTCCATAATTTGGTGGGCGAAGAGAGAATCGAACTCTCACTTCTTGCGAAACACGATTTTGAGTCGTGCGCGTCTACCAGTTCCGCCATTCGCCCTAGTTATTTAATAATTTATTAAATAGTATAAGAACTAAAATTATATTAAAACCAAAAAATGTTTAAAAGTCTTTACAAAAAATGTTTAGATTTAGCAGCTCACAAAAGTTCTAAATATTATTTGGCAATAGTCTCCTTTATTGAAAGTTCATTTTTTCCTATTCCGCCAGATGTAATGGTTATTCCAATGGTAATATCAAAAAAAAATGATTTTATTAAAATCTTTCTTATAACTACAATTTTTTCAGTTTTGGGTGGTATACTTGGTTACTTAATTGGTGCGTTTTTTTTTGAATTTGGAGCACACATTATGAGTTTTTATGGTTATGAGGACAAGTTATCAAAAATTAAAGAAAACTTAGTTAATAGTAATGGTTTTTATGCTTGGTTAGGAGTACTTTTTTTAGCTGGCTTTACTCCTCTTCCATATAAAGTTTTTACAATTGCAAGTGGCCTGATAGGATTTAACTTTTTAGTCTTTGTTTTAATAAGTTTAATTTCCCGAGGATTAAGATTTTTCATCGTATCATACCTTTCTTATAAGTTCGGTGATTTATTTAATGAATATATGGATAAGCATGGGTCAAAATGGTTTACAATAATTGGAATATTAATTGTTATTATTGGCTTAATAATTTATTTGATTTTTAAATCTCATGTTTAATCTTAAAACTGAAATTTACTTGAGAATAATTTTTCTATTTAGTCTAATAGCTTTGATTTCTGCTTATTTTATAGAGCATGTTCTGGGCCACCAACCATGTAATTTATGTTTGATAGAGAGAATTCCTTATGGGTTAAGTATAATTTTGATATCTCTAATGTTTATCATAAAGAAAAATGAAAATTTCTTTATTTTGCTTTTAATACTAACTTTTATTTTTTCTTTTTTTATTTCATTGTATCATTTCGGCATAGAACAAGGCATTTTTCAAGAATCAACTGTTTGTGGTGTAAAAAACTTTTCTGAAAATGTAAATAAAGAGGAATTACTAAATCAACTAAGTGAAAAGACTATAAGCTGTAAAGATGTGACATTTAGGATTTTAGGATTATCACTAACTACTATTAATATTGTAATTAGTATATTATTTATTATAACCCTAGCAAAAATTTTTACTAAATATGAAAAAAACTGAGAGAAGAGTTGAAGAATTTATTAGAGTTGACCATGCAGGCGAGAGGGGTGCTGTCAAAATTTATGAAGGTCAGTTATTAGCTTTAAATACAATTGTCAAAAATGACAATTTAAAAAAAACAATTGAGGATATGAAAGAACATGAGGTTGAACATTGTCAATTTTTTGAAAACGAAATAAAAAAAAGAAATATTGAGCCAACAAAATTTTTGCCATTGTGGGATCTGCTAGGTGTAGGTTTAGGTTTTGGGTCAACTATTCTTGGGAAAAAAGCAGCTATGCTATGTACTGCCTCCGTTGAAGAAGTAATAGATAAACATTACCAAGACCAAATAAATCAACTTGGTCCAAAAGAAAAAAATCTAAAAAAGAAAATTATAAAATTCAGAGAAGATGAGCTTCATCATAAGGATATTGCTTATGAAAAAGGAGCTACCAAAAAAGGCATTTACTCAATTTTGGATAAAATAATAAAAACAGGTTCAAAAATTGCAATTCGAATATCAGAAAAAGTATAAAACTTAAGCTTCTAATTCAACATCCCAATATAAATAATCCATCCAGCTTTTATGTAAATAATTTGGGGGAAAATTTTTTCCATTACGATGTAAATCTTCTGTTGAAGGTTGATAAGGATGTTGGGCCAGTTTCATGCCCGATAATTTTAATAGTTTGCCTCCTTTTTTAACGTTACAAGCAGAACATGCTGTGACGACGTTATCCCAATTAGTTTCTCCACCTTTTGATCTAGGCAATAAATGATCAAAAGTTAATTCCTCGTTGCTGCCACAATACTGGCAGGAAAATTTATCTCTCAGAAAAACATTAAATCTTGTAAAACTTGGTTTAGATTGAGGAACAATATAATCTTTTAGAGCAATTACACTAGGCAATTGCATATTTAATGAAGGACTTCTTACTACACGATCGTAATTACTTACTATAATTACACGATCTAAAAAAACTGATTTAACAGTATCCTGCCATGACCATAGTGATAGAGGATAGTAGCTCAATGGTCTATAATCAGCATTTAAAACTAGTGCAGGACATTTTTCTAGTGAAACATCTTGATCAATAAAATTATTCATAACAAATTTTAACTTAAATAAAAATTTTTTTCAATATTTAGAAATTATTAAATTTTTTTAAGATATAATTCAATGCAATACTTGAAGCATTTACAGGAATATGATGGTCACAATTTTTTATGAGATGCGTCTCAATGTCTATGTTATTTCTCATAAAAAAATCTTTTGCCTCTAACAGAAAATTTGGCGATACAACTTGATCAGAATCACCATGAATTAACAAAATACTTGATGAGTTTTTTTTTCTCAATTTCAAATCCTTTTCATCAATAATTTTTCCAGAAAAACCCACAACACAATTAAAAGGTTCTTCAGAAGTAAGTCCTAAGTTTATTGACATCATGCAGCCTTGGCTAAAACCAGATAAACAAATTTGTTTATTTTCAAAATTAAATTCATTTTTAATTTCATCAATAAATTTTGATAACTTTTTTTCAGCCTTTATAGATTGATCCAAAATATACTCTGGATCATCTTTGCTTAAATCAAACCACTGATATCCATTTGGGTTTATACTGCATGGTTCATGACCATTAGGACAAATAAAAATAGTATTAGGTAAATGTCTTTTCCAGTTCAGTGAGAGCATACTAATATCCTTGCCATCACCGCCATAACCATGAAGTAAGATGATAGCATTTTTAATCTTTTTATTAGTCTCTGGTTTAACCATTACTGAGTCTAGGCAAAATGTCATAGTGTATGAATTATGTTTTTTTATTTTAAAAACACCCTACAATACCTTCATGTTATCTGGAATAGTAGTTAAAATATTATCTATAATTTTGTTAATGGCGGTTGGGATTGTTTTAATTCTTGGTATCGGAACTTTATTTAAAGGTGGTGAAACCAGCAAAAAATATTCAAATAAATTAATGCAGTTAAGAGTTTTGCTTCAATTTATTGCAATAATTGCTTTGGTTGGTTTTGCATATTTTTTCAAAAATTAGTTGTAACTAGCCAACCATTCAACAAAATTTTTTTCCTTAAAATCTATTGACCCAACAATTCTTGCAAACTCATATCCATCCTTGTTTATCAAAATTGTAGTGGGCACTCCTCTTAGTCCAAACTTTTTCGCTAAGGTAATTGGTGAGTCGAAATATATCTTAAGATTATCTATACCTAAATCCTCAAAAAATTTAGAGGCTTTTTCTAAATTATCCTGACCAACATTAATCGGAAATATTTTTAAATTGTTTAAATTTTTTTGAGATTGCAATTGATCAAGAGATGGCATTTCCTCTTTACATGGGGCACACCAAGTTGCCCAAAAATTGAGTAAAACCAAATTGCCTTCAAATTGATCAAGTTGAATTTCATTACTCTGATCATCTAAAAACGTTAATCCATCATATTTTTTAAGCTCTTTATTGATAACAAGATTTTTTATATCTTTGATTTCTGCTGCAACACAATTAGATATTAAAAAAGCAAATAATATTAAAAATCTCATGTTAAATAGGTATAATTAATTATCATGTCGAAAAATAAAAACAACCAGGCAATATGGGGCAATAGAATAAAAAAAAACACTTCATCAATTTTTCAAAAAGTGGGAAGTTCTATAGATGTTGATAAGAGACTATATAAAGAGGATATAAATGGATCAATTGCACATTCCGAAATGTTATTTAAACAAAAAATTATCACTTTTAAAATAAAGAATAAGATTGTTTATGGTTTAAACAAAATCAAAAAAGAAATAGCGAACAAAAAATTTGAATTTAATAAAAAGTATGAGGATATTCATATAAATATTGAAAAAAGACTTTTCGAAATAATTGGTGAAGATGCGGGTTTTATTCACACAGCACGATCAAGAAATGATCAAGTGATCACAGACTTGAAAATTTGGATGAAATCATCAACCAAAGAAATTAATGTTCTATTAGATACTATTATTAAAAGTGTAATAAAAGCAGCAGAAAAAAATATATATACTCTTATGCCTGGATTTACTCATTTAAAAAATGCTCAGCCAGTTTCATTTGGCCACTATTTGATGGCTTATGTTGAAATGTTTAAAAGAGATAAAAAGAGATTCATAAATAATCTAGATAGTTTAAATGAAAATCCTTTAGGTGTCGCTGCTTTAACTGGAACCTCTTTCAATATTGATAGAAATTACACCACAAAAAAACTTGGATTTACAAAACCAACTAATAACTCAATAGATACAATTTCTGACAGGGATTTTGTGCTAGATTTTCTTTACTCTGTTTCAGTCTGTGCCATGCATATTTCTAGAATAGCTGAGGAACTTATCATATGGAACTCTGATGCTTTCAAGTTAATAAATTTATCAGATAAAGTTGTAACTGGTTCTTCGATAATGCCACAAAAAAAAAATCCAGATTTGCTGGAATTTTTACGAGGAAAGTCTGGAATTATTTATGGTAATTTGTTTTCTATGCTTACAATTTTAAAAAGTTTACCTTTATCTTACTACAAAGATCTTCAGGACGATAAGGAAATTGTTTTTAAATCTAATGATACACTACAAAATTGTTTAAAAATACTTGATGAGATTCTTAAAAATTTTACACCAAATAAAAAGCAAATGATAGAATTAGCTAACTCAGGATATTTGACTGCAACTGATCTTGCAGATTATCTCGTAAAAAATCACTCAATGCCATTTAGAAAAGCATATAAAGTGACTGCTAATATTGTGAACTTTGCTGAAAAAAAGAAAAAAAAACTCGATCAATTAACGCTGGCTGAACTTAAAAAAATTGAACCAAAACTATCAAATGATGTATTAAAAGTGTTTGATTTAAAGAATTCTGTAAATTCTAAGAAATCATATGGTGGAACATCTTTTGATAATATTAAAAAAATGATATTGAAATATAAAAGAAAAAAATGAAAAAAAAGATTATTTTAGCAATAATTGTATTTTCTACATTGATCGCTTGTGGAAAAAAAGGAGACCCAGTCTATAAAGAATCTCAAAGTAATTCAAAAATACCAAGCTACTTTCAAAATAAAGCTTAATGAGATTTTTAAATAGTAAACTTAAGATTGAAAATACAATCCTGCAAAATATTGCTAAAAAATATGGAACACCTGCATATTGCTACTCGTATAAACAACTTAGAGAAAATATAAATGATTTTAAAAAAAATTTTAAATCCATATCACCATTAATTTGTTTTGCTATTAAATCAAATACTAACTTAAATTTAATAAAAGAAATAAAAAAATTTGGACTTGGGGCAGATGTTGTATCAATGGGTGAATTAATGTTAGCTCTTAAGGCTGGAATTAGTCCAAAGAAGATTGTTTTTTCAGGAGTTGGTAAGACTTCCAAAGAAATTAATTTTGCAATTGATAAAAATATTTTATTAATAAATTCAGAGTCCAAAAGCGAAATCATAGAAATTGATAAAATTGCTAAAATAAAAAAAAAACAAGTTAATATTGGTATTAGATTAAACCCAAATACTGATGCGAAAACTTTGAGCCAAATATCGACAGGTAAAAAAGATAATAAATTTGGAGTTAATGATAAAACATTTTTTGAACTTGTAAGATATTGTAAGAATTCTAAAAATATTAATTTAAAATGTTTAAGTGTTCATATTGGAAGTCAAATTTTAGATCATAAACCCTATGAAAAAATGTTAAGAATATTAGATAAAATCATCAAAAAAACCCAATATAAATTTGATTTTATTGACCTTGGGGGAGGTATGGGCATCCCATACAATAATGATAAAAAACTAAATTATAAAAAATATCATTCAGCAATTAAAAAATTTTTAAAAAATAAAAAATCTCAGATTATATTTGAGCCAGGTAGATCAATAATCGGCAATACAGGAGTTTTAATATCAAAAGTAATTTACATAAAAGAGAGTTATAAAAAAAATTTTGTTATTCTAGATGCTGCTATGAATGATTTAATGAGACCCGCACTTTATGGTGCAGTACATCGCATCTTACCTTTGTTAAAAAGAGGTAAAAAATCAAAGAAAATTTATGAATTTGTTGGCCCAATTTGCGAAAGCACTGATAAGTTTACGTCCATAAAAAATTTTCAAGAACTAAAAGAGAAAGATTTTATCGCAATTTGCGATGTAGGTGCCTATGGTATATCACTCAGTTCTAATTATAATCTTAGACCTAAACCTATAGAAATATTAATTAATGGATCTAAAATAAGAGTAGTTAAAAAAAGACAAAAGCACCATGAGATAATTTAGCTTTTGATAATTAATGATAAGAAATTTTCTATTTTCAATTTTCTTTTTTTCAGGAATAATTTTAATTTCAATTATTTTTTTGCCAGCATTAATCTTACCACAAAAATTTACACTTTTTGGTGGGAAATTAATGGGTTATTGGGCTGCTATTTGTTTAAAAATTTTCTTGTCCACAAAAATCATAGTCAAAGGTAAAGAAAATTTAATTAAAAATGAAAAATTTTTTATTGCTTCCTCTCATCAATCTATGTTTGAAACTTTTTTCCTACAAACGATTTTTAATTCTCCTGTATTTATCTTAAAAAAAGAATTACTTATGATACCTATTTTTGGCTGGTACTTAAAAAAAATAGGATCAATTTCTATCAAAAGAAATAAGGTATCGAAAGAAAACATCAATTTTTTTGAAGATATTTCTAAAATAATTGCAAATACAAATCGACCAATAATAATTTTTCCTCAAGGAACTCGAGTATTACCCCACGAACAACCTCCATTTAAAAAAGGTGCATCAAGGATTTATGAAGAATTGAAAATAAAATGCCAACCGGTTGCTATTAATTCTGGTTACGTCTGGCCAAAAAAAGGAAAAAAAGATATTAACAAAACAATTACAATTTCAATTTTGGAACCTATCAAACCTGATTATTCCAAGGAAGAATTTTTAGGGATTTTAGAGAAAACTATATATTCTGAACTTAAATTGCTAAATTAACCTTTCATAGGCATAACTACAAAAATACTATCGAAATCACCAGGATCTTTGATTAGCGCGGGTGAACCTGAATCATTTAGAAACATTTCAATATTATTTCCATCTAATTGTGAAGCAACATCTATAAGATATTTAGAATTAAAACTAATTTCTAAATCATGATCAAATTTCACTACAAGGGATTCTTTTCCATCACCGCTGTTGGTATTATTTACAGACAAATCTAGTTTATCTTTACTTAAGCTAAATTTTACACCATCTTTTTTATCAAGCGATACTGAGGCTACTCTATCCACCGAACTTTGAAAAATTTTAAGGTCAATTTCTAATTTTTTTTGATTATTTTTTGGAATTACTTGAATGTAATTAGGAAATTTTCCATCTATTAACTTAGAAATTAAAATACTATTATTTAATTCAAATTTTATCTTAGATTTCATATTTGAAATTTTTACTTCACCATCATAGTTTTCTAATAATGAACTTAATTGAAAAATAGTCTTTTTAGGTAATATAATCGGTTCAAAAATTTTTTTTTCATTTAATCTGAGTTTAGAAATGGACATACGATGACTATCAGTTGATACTGCTGTTAAGTAATTTTTATCCTCAACCTCTGTTTGATGAAAATAAATTCCACTTAAATAATGTCTGGTCTCATCATTTGACACAGAAAATTTACATTTATTTAGCAACTTTAATAGGTCTTTTGATTTAAGGCTAAATTCATTCTCATTAAAATTTTCATCTGTTAAAGGAAATTCCGAAGCGGGCATACAATTTAAATTAAAAATAGATTTTTCTGATTCTAGATGAAGTTTGCTATTGTCTGTTAAAGTTAAATTTATTTTTTTTCCTGATGAGAGTTTTCTAACAATATCATACATAGTAGACGATGTAGTGGTTGTTTTTCCTTCCTCTATGACTTCGACGTTATTTATTTGATTAATAAATATTAAGTCTAAATCTGTCGCTGTTATAGTGAGTTTTGAATTTTGTGCATCGAGCAATATGTTTGACAATATTGGAAGTGTACTTCGTTTTTCTATGACTCCTTGACAATAATTTAATGCTTGCTGTAGGTCTTGTTGGTTTACATTAAATTTCATTTTCTTTATTGCTATATAATATTTGATTTTTTATTTTATCTATATTTGCAATCATATCTGGATCTTTTTCTTTTAATTTTTCAATAGTTTTAACTGAGTGAATTATAGTTGTGTGATCTCTATTTGAAAACTCTCTTCCAATTTCAGGAAGAGATTTTGAAGTCAAAATTTTTGTTAAATAAATTGCTGTTTGCCGTGGTCTCACTAGGTACCTAGATCTTCTTGATGAAAGCATTTCATTTTTACTAATCTTAAAAAATTTACACACAATAGTTTGAATGAGATCAATAGTTACTTTATTTTCATTTAAATTAAGTAAATCTTTTAATATAACTTTTGTCTCAGCTAAGCTTGGAATTTTGTTATAAATTCTTGAAAAGGATATAATTCTATTTATTGCACCCACCAATTCTCTTACACTCGTTGTGATTTTTATGCTTATAAAATCCTTAATTTCCTCAGGTATATTAAACTTTTCAGGATACAAATTATTTAAGTCACTTATTTTACTTTCAAGGATTTTTTTTCTGAGTGCTAAATCAGTTTTTTGAATATCCACAACTAGACCTCCTGCAAATCTTGACTTTATCCTCTCCTGAATTCTTGACAGCTTATTAGGAGATCTATCAGCAGAAATTATAATTTGAGAACCTTTGTCTAATAATGCATTAAAAGTATGAAAAAATTCTTCTTGCATTGCCTCTTTACCATTCATGAATTGTATATCATCAATTAACAAAATATCTGTATTACGAAAATACTCTTTAAATTTAACCATATCATTAGATTTAATTGATTTTACAAATTGATACATAAAACGTTCTGCCGATATAAACATAACCTTATTGTCTTTTTTCAGGTGATAACCAATTGCATTTAAAAGATGTGTCTTGCCCATTCCAACACCACCATAAAGATAAAGTGGATTATAATGTGAAATATTCTCTGAAACTTTTACAGAAGCCTCGAATGCTAATTTATTGCTGGAGCCAGTAATAAAGTTTTCAAAATTTTTGTTAGGATCTATTCGATTATATTGTAAATAAGAGTCTTTTATAAAAGAAACATTTTCTTTATTTTCTATGACATTAGTATTATTTTCATCCTGAGTTGAAGTAGGTTTATTTTCAGTTATTTTGAATTCAATTCGAACAATTTCTTTTTTATAATTTTTTATAATTTTCAAGATTTGATCTAAGTATCTAGATGTAATCCAATCACGAATGAATCTAGTAGGTACAGATAATAAGATATAATTATTGATTTCCTCGACAAAAGTTATTTTTTTAAGCCAACTTTCGTAAATATCTAGTCCTAATTTATTTTTCATTTCAGCTTGAACTAAATTCCAATCAATAATATCGGATTTAGAATCTTTTAAACTATTATTATTTATAGAATTGTTCATAAATGTGGAGAGTGTTCAGTTAGAACCATAATAAAATTATTGCAACAAATAATTTTCAAAAATAAAAAAAAAATAAAATCTAGGATTGTGTAAATTTTTTTTTTTTTAAAAAAAGTATTTGACAAAAAAAAATAAAGAAAAATAAAAAAAAAATATAAATAAAATTTATAATTGAATTAAATAAGTTTGTTTATTTACTAAATCTAAATATTGTGTGGAGAATTTTTAAGATCACAGATTTTGTAGATTTAAAAGTTGTATTAAGATTAACAACCTGAAGTGTTATTAAACTAGATTGATGCTATTTTTTTGGTAAACCTTGAAACGTTTCTAGAAGCGTTTTGTTTTTTTACGATGCCTGTTTTAGCTATTTTCATCAACTCAGAATTCAACTTAGGTAAGAACTTTAAAGCCTCAGACTTCTTTTTAGCTTCAATTAAAGAATTCATTTTCTTCAAAGCATTTTTATATCTACTTTTTCGAGCCTTATTAACAGCTGTTTGTTTTGAAATTCTTCTAATTCTTTTGATTGCTGATTTTGTGTTAGCCATATGCGCAGGGGTATAACTTGAGAATGAATTTTGGTCAATTAAATAATTATTATATTTGGCAGATATTACAAAAAAAAGAAGATCTATTGGAAATCATTTTTTTTTTAATAATTCCGTTGCATCCAGACCTTTTGCAATTAAGTCCTTTTCTCTCATAAACATTAAAATTCTTTTGGAAATTTCCTGATTTACCTGATGTGTTTTTAAAATCTCTAATACTTGATCCTCCCTTTTTGATAGCATTAATCAAAACCTTTTTAGAATTAAATATTATTTTTTTACAATCTTCTTTATTTAATAAAGATACTTTTTTATCAGGTTTAATTTTACATAAAAATAAAATTTCACTTGCATAAATGTTTCCTATCCCCGATACAAAATTTTGATCTAATAGAAAGTTTTTTATATTTTTTGTTTTTCCTTTTAAAAAAGAATAAATATAACTTAAATTAAATTCTGATTGAAAAGGTTCTGGTCCAAGTTTAGAGAATCTTTTATCCAAAAAATGTTCATTAACCACTATTTCAAAAAAACCAAATCTTCTTGGATCGTTGTATACAATTTTAAGATCATCAAAAACTATTTCTACGTGATTATGTTTTTTAGGCAATGTAGGTGAGCTATAAAAACTGGTATTAGTTACCAAACTTTTTTTTCGATTATGAATTAGATGAATAGTTCCTGACATACCCAGATGTAAAAGACAATAACTTTGATTTGACAAGCAAATAATCAGATATTTTGAAAATCTTTTTACTTTGATTATTTTTTTGCCTTCAAGGAATCTTGGAAAATTAAGTGGGATTTTAGTTCTTAAATTTCTATTTCTAACTATTACTTTTTTGACCTTTTTTTGTTTAATCTTTTTGTCTAAAGATTGACGTACAATTTCTACTTCTGGTAATTCTGGCATTTAATACTATATTGATTATATATTTTTGAATTATGCAACAATATCTACAAAATAAAAAAGGATTAGTCCAAAATGTGTTTAATCAAGTGTACGATCGTTATGATCTAATGAATGATTTTATGTCATTAGGGATTCATCGATTGTGGAAAAAAAGTCTATTAAATATGATGAATCCATCCAGTAATCAAAATTTAATTGATGTTGCTTGTGGTACTGGAGACATAGCTAAACTATTTGTTAAACATGTAAATAAATTATCTCGTATTGCATGTGTCGATCCAAATAAAGGGATGATAAGTAAAGGGAAAGAAAAGTTATCTAAGTTTAAAAATATAAATTGGATTATATCTCCAGCCGAAAAAATTCCTTTATCTGATAATTTATTCGACTTTTATACTATAAGTTTTGGTTTAAGAAACACTGCCAATATAGATAAGGCTCTTTCTGAGGCTTATAGAGTTTTAAAACCAGGGGGTCGTTTTTTATGCTTAGAGTTTTCAAAAATTCAGAATACAAATTTAGAAACCCTTTATAAAAATTACTCTAAGCTAATACCTTCTATTGGCAAGTTTGTTGTTGGTGAAAAGCAGCCGTATGAATATCTAATTAAAAGTATTGAAGATTTTTTAAACCAGGAGGAATTAATTGACGCAATGGTTAAAAACAATTTTGAAAAATGTACCTATAGAAATTTATCAGGTGGAATAGTTTCTATTCATAGTGGATGGAAATTTTGATGGTAAAAAAATTAATTATTCTCTTTAAACTTGGAAGAAAAGTAGCTTGTTCTGATATTTTAAATATTGTATCAAAATTTAAGGAACCACCTTTATCTATAAAGATTTTATTTAAGATATTATCATTTTCCTTTTCACCAAAAAAACAAATAGATGCAAATAAAGACGAGGGAGAGAGACTATCCGACTCTTTAGAGTCAATGGGAACAACTTTTATTAAACTTGGTCAATTTTTAGCAACCAGACCTGATATAATTGGTGAAGAACTTTCCAAAAAACTTGAAAACCTTCAAGATAAATTGCCACCATTTTCTCTGTTTCAAGCTAAAGAAATAATTAAAAATGATCTAGGTAACGAAAGTTATGACTCTATAATAAATTTAAGTGAACCAGTTGCTGCTGCTTCAATTGCTCAAGTCCACAAAGCTCAAATTAATGACAATGGAGTTCTTAAGGACGTTGCAATTAAAATTCTAAGACCAAACATAAAAAAAATATTCAATGAGGAGATTGATGCAATAATGCTTTTTGCTTTCTTAATAGAATCATTTATTAAAAAGACAAAAAGGCTCAAGCTGGTAGAAGTAGTATTTTTATTAAAAGAAATCACAAATCTAGAGATGGATTTAAGATTTGAAGCAGCTGCTGCAAATGAATATGCTGAAAATACAAAGAATGATGTTGGATTTAGAGTTCCTAAAATTTATTGGAATTATACAAGCGAAAATGTAATGACCCTAGATTGGGTGGATGGAATATCTATTAGAGAAACAGAAGAACTAAAAAATAAAGAATTTAATACTGAAAAAATTGCAGAAGATATTATTCAAAATTTTTTAAGACATGCTGTAAGAGATGGTTTTTTTCATGCAGATATGCACCAAGGCAATATTTTCATAGATAATGATGGTCAGATTGTTCCTATTGATTTTGGAATTATGGGTAGATTAGATAAAATGAGTAAAAGATTTTTAGCTGAAATTTTATTTGGTTTTATTCAAAGAGATTATCGTAAAGTTGCTGAAGTACATTTGATTGCAGGTCTTGTGCCAAAAGAAGTTCCAATAGATGATTTGGCTCAAGCCCTAAGATCCATCGGTGAACCAATTTTTGGTCAAGCAGTTAAAGATATTTCTGGAGGAAAATTATTAAAGCAACTATTTGATGTCACAGAAAAATTTAACATGCAAACTCAACCTCAGCTTCTAATGTTACAGAAAACAATGGTTGTTGTTGAAGGTGTAGCTAGAAAATTAAATCCAAACACAAATATTTGGACCACTTCAAAACCAGTTCTTGAAAGTTGGCTAAAAGAAACAAAAGATCCAATGACAAAACTAAATGAGACACTTCAAAATACATCTGAAGTAATAAAAAGATTACCGGAATTTCCTGAAATTATGGATAAAGCTAATCAAGCTCTTACTTATCTTGCTAGTGGACAAATCCCACAAAACTCAAATTCCTATACGGCCTTAAACACTCAAAAATCAGAAATGACTGCTTTTAGAAACCAATCTATTATTGGTTTATTAATCCTTGTAATTTTTGGTCTTTTAATATTTTAATTCAGTCGATGAAAGATTTATCAAACAAAAAAGTTCTTTTTATAATATGTGGTGGAATTTCTGCTTACAAAAGTCTTGAAACGATAAGAATGTTTAGAAAGAATAATGCTGAAATAAAAACAATACTAACTAAAAGTGCAAAGGAGTTTGTAACCCCATTATCTGTAGCCTCATTATCTCAAGGAAAAGTTTATGCTGATTTATTTAGCCTAGAGAATGAGACAGAAATGGACCATATTTCTTTATCAAGATGGGCCGATGTAATCATCGTCGCTCCAGCAACTGCCAACACCATTTCCAAATTAAGCCAGGGTAACTCAGACGACTTAGCATCCACAGTTATATTAGCTTCAAATAAACAAGTTTTTTTAGCTCCAGCAATGAATGTTAGAATGTGGGAACATCAGTCTACACAAAATAATCTAAAAACATTGAAAGGTTTTGGCTACAAAATTATTGGGCCTGAAATAGGTGATATGGCTTGTGGTGAATATGGTGAGGGTAAAATGTCTGAACCTTTAGTTATTTATGAAGAAATTCAAAATTTTTTATTAAGTAAAATTAAAAATAATAAACTCAAAGCACTAGTAACCGCGGGTCCTACTAATGAATATATAGATCCTGTAAGATTTATTACAAATAAATCTAGCGGTAAACAGGGTTACGAGATAGCAAAATCGCTCTATAAAAGAGGTTTTGATACCACTTTAATATCTGGACCTACAAACCTAAAAATAGATGAAAATATTAAATTAATCAAAGTTGAGACTGCTGAAGAAATGTTTAAGGCAACTCAAAAAAATCTTCCGACTGATATAGCTGTATTTGCTGCTGCTGTTGCTGATTTCAAAGCTAGTTATGAACATAAAGAAAAGATTAAAAAAGTTGATAATTTAACGTTAAACTTGGAAAGGAATATCGATATTTTGAACTATGTTTCTAATCATAACTCTATGAGACCAAAAATGGTTATAGGTTTTGCTGCTGAAACAACAAGTTTAGAGAAAAATGCTGTACAAAAATTAAAAGATAAAAATTGCGACTGGATAATAGCTAATGACGTCTCAAAAGATGAAAGTGGTTTTGATAATGAAAATAATGAAGTTACAATTTTCTATAAAAATGAAAAAATGAAAAAGGAGAAACTTTCATTAAAAAAGAAGTCAGAGATTTCAGAGGAAATTGTAGATAGAATAGTTGCTCAAATAAATTAATGGTTAAAGTTCTAATCAAAAAACTTGACCCAGCTGTACAATTACCCGAATATAAAACCAGTGGCGCATCAGGTGTAGACTTAGTCGCATTTATAAAAGAACCTATTAATCTAGAACCTAAAACATCTGTTTTAATTCCCACAGGATTATCTGTTGCTTTCCCAGAAGATTACGAGATTCAAATAAGACCAAGATCAGGTTTAGCAGCCAAAAATAATATTAGTGTGTTAAACACTCCAGGAACAATTGATAGTGATTATAGAGGAGAAATAAAGGTTATCATCTATAATCATGGTAATGAAAATTTTTCAATTAATAATGGTGATAGAATTGCTCAAATGATCCTAGCACCTGTGGTCAAGATGGAATTAGAAGAAAAAAATGATTTACCTAAGTCTATCAGAGGTAAAGGTGGATTTGGTTCAACAGGTAAATGAATATCAATTTAGATAAAAATCAAATAGAGAGATTTTCAAGACAAATAGTTTTAAAAAATATTGGAAGCTTAGGTCAAAAAAAAATTATTGGAGCTAAAGTTTTAATTATTGGAATGGGGGGTTTAGGTTGTCCTGCGGCTGAGTTTTTAGCAAGAGCAGGCGTAGGTGTTTTGGGCATTGTTGACCCTGATATCGTTAATTTATCAAATATTCACAGACAAAGTCTTTACAGCATCGAAGACTTAAAAAAATCCAAAATAAAGTCTGCTCAAAAAAAATTAAAAAAGATAAACTCAAAAATAAAAGTAAACGCGTATAAAATAAGATTAAATATCAAAAATTATCAAAAAATTATAAAAAATTATGACTACATAATTGATGGATCAGATAATTTTGAAACAAAGTTTTTAATCAATGATGTTTCAAGAAAATATAAAAAATTTCTTGTAACTGGAGCAATAAGTAAATTTGATGGCCATATTTTTAGTTTTGATTTTAAAAATAAAAAAACACCTTGTATGAGATCTTTTTATCAGGAATATGAGATTTCAGACGATATATTAAATTGTGAATATGAAGGCATCTTGGGGACAGTAGCTGGTATAATAGGAATTATGCAAGCGAATGAAATTTTAAAAAAAATTTTATCTATCGGTAAAAATTTGAATGGTCAAGTTTTGGTTATAGATCTATTAAATCTGAATTTTAGAAAAATTAAATTTAAAAAGTTAAAAGATGTTAAAAAAAAAATTTAAACTTTTTCTTATAACTTTATTTTTATTATCTTTTACATCATTAAGTTATGCTCAAGAAACTTTTTTGTCTTTAAAGAAAAGTAAAGTGAATGTAAGGTATGGACCGAGTTTTGAATCTCCTATAAAGTTTATTTATAAAAAAGTGAATTTGCCTCTCAAACAAATTGATATAAAAGAGAACTGGCGAAGAGTAATTGATTTTAAAAACAACAGCGGATGGATACATTGGTCTCAATTAAAAAAAATCAATTCAATCATTCCCACAAAAGACAAAATTTTATTCAAAAATCCGACAAATTTTTCTAAACCATTGGCTAAAATTAAAAGTGGAAGAGTTCTAATAGTTCAAAAATGCAATGGAATTTGGTGCAAAATAAATACGGATGATTTTGAAGGTTGGATAAAGACAGACAATATTTGGGGTGTATTAGATTAAGAGTTTTTTGATTTACTCGCCCACCACTTATCTAAAATAAAATACCATATAGAATTAGCTATTGGTTCAACTATTGCGTCTGTTAGTGCTATCATAAAGCTGACATCAGCAACAAACATTAAAACAGTTATAGCTATAGCAAAATGACCAATTGTATAAATAATGGTTCTTAAAATTGAACCTCTATTATTTGTGTAAATCTGTCCAGCAGCTTTGAATATGCCGGTTGTTAATTCCATTATTTTTTAAACGGACTATCAAGCACACAAGCAACTAAGTGTACTCTAGCCTGTTCTCCACCATTAAAAAAATTATGATATTTTGTATTATTTGTAATCCATACCTTGCCATCAGCCGGAAGATGTTTTGCTACATTTTCAATTACCATCGAACAGCCTTTATTAGTTATAATTGGTACATGCAGTCTACATTCAGGATCTTTATGCCAGCTTAATGTTGATCTTGGCTCTTTTAATAATAATCTAACTCTACCTAGTTTAAACCTTTTGCTTAGAGTGTCGTAAACTTCTTTAAAATAAGTATTTTCAAATTCAGGAACTAATTGAGTATATTTTGACTCATCAATATCAACATCTCGAGAAACTTCTTTCCCAGTTTCATCAGCAATCGTCCAATATTTTCCTCTTATATTATTACCCTCAATAGAACTTCTATCATTCGGGATTTGATTTAATGGTATTGCTCCAAAGTGGGTAACTCCAGGAGAGTTAAATTTTTTAGCTTTTAAAACTTTATCTAAAGCATTTCTTAACTTTGATATATCAAAATTAAGATTAGGAACTTCGTAGAAGTCCTCAAAATTTGCTGTTCCCATATTTTTTTGTCCTGTTTTATAGAATTAGTTTAATTTCAAATCAAATCGATCAGAATTCATAACTTTTACCCATGCTGCGATAAAATCTTTAACAAATTTATCACCTGAATCTTCACATGCATAAACTTCTGCTAGAGCTCTTAGTTGAGAATTTGAACCAAAAATTAAATCAACTCTTGTCGCCTTCCATTTCGTTTTTTGAGTTTTTCTATCTTTACCAATAAATGTTTGTTCAGATTTATCTTCCTCTTTCCAGGTCGTATTCATGTCTAAAAGATTTATGAAATAATCGTTAGTAAGAGAACCAGGTCTGTTAGTAAAAACACCATGTTTTGAGCCATCAAAATTTGTGTTTAACACTCTCATACCACCCACAAGTGCGGTCATTTCTGGAGCTGTTAAACCCATCAATTGAGCCTTATCAACAAGTTTTTCCTCTGCAGAAACATTTGAAGCTCCACCATTTAAGTAGTTTCTAAAACCATCTGCTTGTGGTTCTAGAAGACCAAATGAGTTAATATCAGTCTGATCTTGCCTTGCATCTCCCCTTCCTGCTGAAAATGGAACTTGAACTTTGTAGCCAGCTTTTTTTGCAGCCATTTCGATACCAACACCACCAGCTAGTACAATCAAATCTGCCATTGAAACACTTTTCTTTTTACTATCGAATTTGCTTTTAATTTTTTCTAAAGCTTTAATTACAGTCGATAATTTTTTTGGATTGTTCACTTTCCAATTATTTTGTGGTTCCAACATTATTCTAGCACCATTGGCACCACCTCTTTTATCAGAGCCTCTAAACGTAGATGCTGAGGCCCATGCAGTAGAAACTAAATCTGGAATTGATATTTTTGATTTAGAGATTTTAGTTTTTAAATCTTTAATATCCTTTGATTTAAGTTTATATTTAGGCTTATCAATTGGATCCTGCCAAATTAGTTGTTCTTTTGGAACCTCGCTACCAAGATAGCAAACTCTTGGCCCCATATCTCTGTGAGTTAATTTAAACCATGCTCTCGCAAAAGCATCATGAAATTCTTTTGGATTTTGGTGAAAATGTTTTGTGATAGGTCCATAGCTAGGGTCAACTTTCATCGATATGTCGGTTGTTTGCATCATTGGTGGATGAAGCACACCTTTTTGATGTGCATCGGGAACCATTTTAATCTCTTGCCCATTTTTCTTCGGAGTCCATTGGTGAGCACCAGCTGGGCTTTTTGTAAGTTCCCACTCATGTCCATATAAACAATCCAAATAACCCATATCCCATTGAATTGGATTTTGAGTCCAAGCGCCCTCAATACCACTACTTATTGTATCAACACCTTTTCCAGATTTATATCCACTATTCCACCCAGTTGACTGGTCTTGAAGTTTTGAAGCCTCAGGGTCTGGTCCTTTAAATGACTCTGATGCTGCACCATGAGATTTTCCAAATGTATGTCCTCCAGCAACTAATGCTGCTGTCTCATAGTCATTCATAGCCATTCTGCCAAATGTTTCTCTAATATCATGTGCTGCTAGTTTTGGATCTGGATTAGCGTCAGGACCTTGTGGATTTACATATATCAAACCCATATGTGACGCTCCTAATGGCTGTTCTAAATCTCTTTTTCCACTATATCTTTCCACACCTAACATTTCTTTTTCTGAACCCCAATAAATATCATCTTCTGGTTCCCAAATATCAGTTCTACCAGCTCCGAAACCAAAAGTTTTAAAACCCATTGAATCTAAAGCCACGTTTCCAACAAGTATGAATAAATCTGCCCATGAAATTTTTCTTCCATATTTCTTTTTTATAGGCCATAAAAGTAATCTGGCTTTATCTAGGTTTACATTATCTGGCCAAGAATTAAGTGGCGCAAATCTCTGGTTACCTGTTCCTGCTCCACCTCGACCATCACCAGTTCTATAAGTTCCTGCGGCATGCCAAGCTAATCTAATAAATAACGGACCATAATGACCATAATCTGCTGGCCACCATTCTTGCGAGTCTGTCATTAATTTTTTTAAATCTTTTTTTAATGCTTTGTAATTTAGTTTTTTAAATTCTTTTGCATAATTAAATTTTTTATCCATAGGGTTAGATAAGCTTGAGTGCTGACTAAGAATTTTAAGATTTAAACTATTTGGCCAAAAGTCTCTTACTGTTTGACCTCTTCCTGCAGAAAACTTTGCAGGTGTTCCTGCGCCGGTAAAAGGACATTTGCTCATTTGATTAGCTTTAAAAGACTTGTTTTTAAAATTTTCAGTGCTCATAATTTTTGTATTTCCCCCATGGTTATTAGAATAGTTAATTTATAATAGTTCTAAACTAAATGTCAACAGTTTAGAATGATTATAATATAAATCTAGAAAGAAAGATTTTTTAATTTTGATTTTGAGTATCACTCGCAACTCTTACCAAAACTTCGACAGAACTAATTTTTTTTCCTGTAATATTATTTTTGATATTAACTTTTCCAATCTCGTTATCATTACAATCTATAAGTAAATTTGTGTCCTCATCATAAAAATGATGATGTTTAGTAATATTTGTATCAAAATAACTTTTATCGCTACTGATCGTAATTTCTTTTAAATATCCTTTATCTTTAAAAGCATGAACTGTGTTGTAAATTGTAGCTAAGGATATTTTTTCATTAAAATTTTCTGAAATGTTTTTTGCTAAATCATTAATGGTAAAGTGAAATGTTTTGTCTCTATTAAATAAGACTTCACAAATTTTAAGTCTTTGTTTAGTGGGTCTAAGACCAGAATTTCTTAATTTGCTAACAAATTCGCTATTTTTTAACATTGTAAATTATAATTATTCTAAACTTTATGTATATTATAATGTTTTAAAATCAAGTATTAAGGTGATCTATTTTATGAAAAAAAACTCCTATTCTTATGAAGAGCTTATAAGTTGCGGAAACGGAGGTCTTTTTGGTCCTGGAAATGCAAAATTACCACTTCCACCAATGTTAATGTTTGATAGAATTACAGAAATTAATGACAAGGATGGTGCTTTTAAAAAAGGCTCTTTAAAGGCTGAATTAGATATAAAGAAAGACCTTTGGTTTTTTGATTGTCATTTCAAAGAAGATCCTGTGATGCCAGGATGTCTTGGTCTTGATGCTATGTGGCAACTTGTAGGATTTTATTTAGGTTGGATTGGAAATCCAGGGAAAGGCAGAGCCTTGGGCGTTGGTACAGTAAAATTTACAGGAGAAGTTTTACAAAATGTTAAATTAGTCAAATATGAAATCGATATGAAAAAAATTATGTCTCCTGGTGGTACAACGGTTGGTTTGGCTAATGGAATATTATTAGCAGATGAGAAAAAAATTTATTCAGCAGATAATTTAAAAGTGGGATTATTTAAATAATGAGAAGAGTTGTAATAACTGGTTTAGGAGTAGTTTCTTGTTTAGGCAATAATCAAGAAGAAGTTCATCAATCTTTATTAAATTCAAAGTCAGGAATCTCATTTGCTGAGGAATATAAAGAACATAATTTAAAAAGTCATGTGCATGGCAAGCCAAACATCAAACTTGAAGACCATATAGATAGAAAAACAATTAGATTTATGGGTTCAGGTTCAGCTTATAACTATATTGCTATGAAAGAGGCAATAAAAGACTCTGGTCTTGAGGAAAAAGAAGTAAGCAACTTTAGTACTGGTATAGTCATGGGATCAGGAGGGCCCTCAATTGAAAACGTCATTTTAGCAGCTGACAAAACAAGAGCAAAAACACCAAAATTAATGGGTCCTTTTATAGTTCCAAGAACCATGGCAAGTACTGCATCTGCTACTCTAGCAGTTCCATTTAAAATCAAAGGAACAAATTATACAATGAGTTCTGCATGTGCAACTAGTGGTCACTGCATAGGAAATTCTATGGAATTAATTCAAATGGGTAAACAAGATATTGTTTTTGCAGGTGGTAGTGAAGAAATTCATTGGGCGATGACAGCAATGTTTGATGCTATGACAGCTTTATCATCGAAATATAATGATACTCCACAATCTGCATCTAGAGCTTATGATAAAACTAGAGATGGATTTGTAATCGCTGGAGGTGCAGGTGTGTTGGTACTCGAAGAGTACGAACATGCTAAAGCAAGAGGGGCTAAAATATATGCAGAATTAACTGGTTATGGAGCAACTTCGGATGGATACGATATGGTAGCACCATCAGGTGAAGGTGCTGTTAGATGTATGAAAATGGCAATGGCAACTACTAAAAATAAAATTGATTACATTAATACTCATGGAACATCAACTCCTGTTGGAGATATAACTGAACTTAATGCTATTAAAGAAACTTTTGGAGATGACATTCCAAAAATAAGTTCTACAAAATCTTTGTCAGGTCATCCTTTGGGTGCTGCTTCAGTGCATGAAGCTATCTATTGTCTAATAATGATGAAAAACAATTTCATTACAGGTTCAGCAAATATTACAGATATGGATGATGATGCTAAAAAGTTTCCTATCGTAGCAAAAACTGAAACAGGTGCTGTTTTAAATACTGTAATGTCAAATAGCTTTGGTTTTGGTGGAACTAATGCTGCTTTAATTTTTGAAAAGGTTTAATTTATGAGTTTGATGAAAGGTAAAAAGGGATTGATTATGGGTGTTGCTAATGAAAGATCTATTGCCTGGGGTATTTCTCAAAAACTTTCAGAGGCTGGAGCAGAACTAGCATTTACATATTTAGGTGATGCTTTAAAAAAGAGAGTTATTCCTTTAGCAGAAAAATTAAACTCAAAAGTTACATTCAGCTGTGATGTTGAAAAAAAAGAAGAGGTAGTAAAATTATTTGAAGATGTAAAATCTCAATGGGGTGAAATTGATTTTGTTGTCCATGCTGTAGCATTTTCAGATAAATCAGAATTATCAGGCGAATATTTAAATACAACTAGAGAAAACTTTTTAAAAAGTATGTTAATATCATGTTTCTCTTTTACTGAAGTTGCAAAAGAAGCATCAAAAATAATAAAACAAGGTGGTAGTTTGTTAACTTTAACTTATGAGTCCACCAAAGCTATTCCAAACTATAATGTAATGGGTGTTTGTAAATCAGCTTTAGAGGCTAGTGTAAAATACCTTGCTAGAGACCTAGGTACAAAAGGAATGAGAGTAAACGCTATTAGTGCAGGACCTATTAAAACCTTAGCAGCTTCTGCTATTGGAGATGCAAAATTCTTATATAAGTGGAACGAGGACCATTCTTTTCTAAAAAGAAATGTAGACATTCATGATGTTGGAAATTCAGCATTATATCTTCTTAGCGATCTTGCGAGTGGTGTTACTGGCGAAATTCACTATGTTGACGCTGGATATAACAAAGTCGGGATGCCAGACCCTAAAAATATTTCTTAACTCATAGAGTTAAAAAATACTAATAAACTTAACGAGAAGTTAAGTATATTTCTTTTTTGTTGTATTCTTCAATTAAAGATTTTTTCCACGAGACAATCAATTTGTCATCAAAAAAACTATTTAATTCCTCTGGATTAAAAGTTGTTTTTAAATCAAAACCGCTGTAAGAAATTAATGATATTTCTCGCGTTTTAAATTTTTTAATAAATTTAACATAATTACTTATCACTTTTTTGGGCATTTCAACAAAACTAGCAGCGTTATGAAAATGATCTATTTCTGTATCGACTTTTTCAATTAACCATGGAGGAATACAAAAAATTTCTAATTCATTATTTTTAGAAAAACTAATCTTATCTAAATTTCTTAATTCAAGATAATCTTTTACTTTATCTTTATAATGACGTCTTAAATATTCTGTACCAACATAAATATTTGGAACCGTATCTAAATAAAGAATTTTTTTTATGTTAGAAAAATTTGTAATCAAAAAATGAATATTTGATCCAAAACCTCCTCCTATTTCAAAATAATTTTTGATATTTCTAAAATCGAAATTTTTTGATAAGTTATCAATTCTGTTTGCCATATTTAAATAATGACAAGAATAATTTTTATTTAAATATTCGAACGATTGAACACATCCAAAATCTGTTGTATTATTAAATTGGAATTTACTTATAAGATTTTGAACTTTTTGACTATTTTGATAGACGATTGCTTGATTTTTAATAAATGAATTAAGATAATTTTTTGTTGTCTTTATTTGTCCATTAAAAATTATATTAAATAGAGGTAGAGAAAATATTTTTCCAACAATTCTTCCTTTAATATTGAATTCATTTCTTATGTCTAAAACTAAGTTATCTGCAAAAGAAGTTCCAATTCCAGCAGTTATTCCTCTAAAATCCTCAAGACCTTTTTTTTTGATTTCAATTATTGCTCTTCTATTTTTATAATTCCAGTATGGACCAGATGAATAAAGCTCTCTATCAATTTTTTTTTCATCTTTTATTAACAAATTAAGCAGCATAAAATACTTATTATCCTTAAAGGCATTCTGTTTTTATACCAGGTGCCCAATCTGTAATACCTATTGTTCAGCAGCTTGTTTCATAGAGAGTTTTACTTTTCCTCTATCGAAACCAATAACTTTAACTTTTACTTCGTCACCTTCTTTCACTACATCAGTAACTTTAGCTACTCTTTTATCTGCAAGTTCTGAAATATGAACAAGACCATCCTGTTTTCCTAAAAAATTAACAAATGCACCAAACTCCATAATTTTCATAACTTTACCTAAATAAATTTTATTTAGTTCGGCTTTAGCCGTGATGTCTTTGATCATTTGCATTGCAATGTTTCTAGACTCTTCATCTGGGGCAGCAACAGTCACGACTCCTTCATCATTCACATCTACTTTAGCACCTGATTTTTCAACGATCTCCCTGATTGTTGCTCCACCTTTTCCAATTACCGCTGCAATATCTTTTTTATCAACTGTAATTTTTTCCATTTTTGGAGTATGTTTTCCAACATCAGATCTTGATGCTGATAATGCTTTATTCATTTCACCTAAAATATGAACTCTTCCATCTTTTGCTTGACTTAATGCCTGCTCCATAATTTCAAAAGTAATACCAGTAATTTTGATGTCCATTTGTAGCGAGGTAATTCCATCTTTTGTTCCAGCAACTTTAAAATCCATATCACCTAAATGATCCTCATCACCCAAAATATCTGATAACACGCTAAAATCATCACCCTCTTTAATAAGACCCATTGCTATACCTGCAACAGGTTCTTTTATTGGCACTCCCGCATCCATTAGTGCAAGTGATGTTCCACAGACTGTAGCCATTGATGATGAACCATTGGACTCTGTTATTTCTGATACTACTCTAAAAGTATAAGGAAATGACTCTTTTGAGGGTAATGAAGAATGAATTGCTCTCCATGCTAATTTACCATGACCTATCTCTCTTCTACCAGTTCCTATTCTGCCAGTCTCACCAACAGAAAAAGGTGGAAAATTATAATGAAGCATAAACCTTTCTCTTTGTAATCCATCTAAGCTCTCAATTCTCTGTTCGTCATCTGATGTGCCTAAAGTGGCAGTTACGATTGCTTGCGTCTCGCCTCTGGTGAACAAAGCAGAGCCATGTGTTCTTGGTAAAACACCAACCTCACATGAAATTGGCCTAACATCGGATAAACTTCTACCATCAATTCTATTTTTATTTTTTAAAATATCAGTTCTAACAATTGTTTTTTCAAGATTTTTTAATTCCGAATTTACATCAAGATCAGTGTAATTCTCATCTTCCTCATAAAGTTTTTTTGCTTTATCAGTAATTTCTGAAATTTGATTTGATCTGTCTTGTTTGTCTCTTGTAGCAAATGCTTTTTTAAGATCACCTGTAAAAGTTTCCTCAAGTTTTTTCTTTACCTCAGATAAATCTTTCTTTTCAACAGTCCATTCAGGTTTTCTACATTCTTTAGCTAGTTCCTCTATTATTTTAATCACAGGAACAAAACCCTCATGACCAAATTTTACTGCATTTAACATCTCTTCCTCTGTCAGCCCGCTCGCTTCAGACTCAACCATAAGCACAGCATCTTTTGTACCAGCAACAACTAAATCTAATTTTGATTTTTCAAGTTCAGTTTTTGAAGGGTTCAAAACATATTTGCCATCGATATATCCAACCCTAGAGGCTCCGACAGGGCCCATGAATGGCATTCCTGATATAGCTAAAGCTGCAGAGGATGCAATAATTGACAAAATATCTGCTTCATTTTCTTTATCATAAGAAATTACAGTTGGTAACAACTGAACTTCATTTTTAAATTCATCAGGAAACAATGGTCTGATCGGTCTATCAATTAATCTTGAGATTAATGTTTCGCTCTCAGTTGGTCTTGCCTCCCTTTTAAAATATCCGCCAGGAATTTTTCCTGCTGCATAATATTTTTCCTGATAATTTACAGATAATGGAAAATAATCCACGTCTGGATTTACCTTTTTTGCTCCAACGACTGTTGCTAAAACGACTGTCTCCCCACATGTTGCGATGATTGCTCCGTCTGCCTGTCTTGCTACTTTACCTGTTTCTAAACTTATTTTCTTTCCTGCTACTTCAACTTCCTTCTTGTATACTTTAAACATTTCATTTCCATTTCATTTCGTTCGTTTCGTTCCATTCCGTTCTATCTATCTTGACTCTTATTTTCTCAAATTCAATTTCGACAGGACATTTTTGTAAGAATCTACCTTATTTCTTTTAAGATAATCTAACAATTTTTTTCTTCTATTGACTGCTCTCAATAATCCAACAGATGAATGTTTATCTTTTTTGAATTGTTTTATATGTTTTGAGAGCGTTTCAATTTTTTCTGTTAACAAAGCAATTTGGATCTCTGATGATCCAGTATCTTTTTCATGCATTGCTAACTCTTGAGCTTTTTTGTTCATACTTCTTTTTTCCTATTTATTTGTTTGTTTAATTAAATTCTCTATTTTTTCAGCATACTCAAAAGATTCATCTTTTCTAAAAAGTAGTTTTGGTAAAAATTTCATCACTACTTTTTGAGATAAAATTTTTCTAATTAAAAACGAGTATTCTTTCAAAATATTTACTGTTTCTTCTGCGTTTTTCCCACCAAGAGGAAGCACATATGCTTTGGCTATTTTTAAATCTTGACTCATTCTCACTTCAGTAACTGTTATAGTATTTGTTTCTAAATTTGGAACTTTAGCCTCATTTCTAATAAAAATCATGCTTAAAGATTGTTTAATCATTTCACCCACTCTTAACTGTCTCTGTGAAATTGGTTTACCTATTCTATCTGCCATTATATTGTCCTCTCTTTAGATGTAACACTAAAAGCCTCTATTATGTCATTTTTTTTAAAATCCATGTAATCTTTGAGTGCAATTCCACATTCTTGACCATTGTTCACCTGTTTTACTTGATTTTTTTCTCTGAACAAACTTCCAACTTTTCCTGTAAAAACAATTGAACCATCTCTGATCACTCTTACATCTGAATTAGTATTAATTTCTCCATCAGTTACTTTGGAACCAGCAACTTTACCAGCTCCTGAAACTTTAAAAATTTCTAAAATTTGTGCAGTCCCAATCACTTTTTCTTCCACATCAGGAGTTAATAATCCAGACATTCTTTTTTTTACAAAATCTAAAACCTCATAAATGATATTGTATGATGAAATATCTATTTTTTCATTCTCAGCAAGTTTTTTAGCTTCCTTGCTTGGCTTTACGTTAAACGCTATCAAAACTGCATTTGACGCCTTTGCCAAAGTCACATCTGTCTCTGTTACCATTCCAATATCTGCTAAAATTATCTTTGGTTTTACCTCTTCATGCTCAATTTGACTAATGGCATTTTTTATTGCTTCCGAGGATCCGTGGACATCAGACTTAATTATAAGATTTAATTCTTCAGTAGACTTATTAGAAAAAGCAGACTCTTGAGTGGCAAATGTTAAAGGATTTTTACCATCTTTACTCTCTTGTGCTCTATTTTCACTTAAAGTTTTAGCTTCTTTCTCGTCTTCTAAAACTATAAAATCATCTCCTGCTCTTGCAGCACCATTTATTCCGAGTATTTCTACTGGAGAGGATGGTAGAGCTTCATCAATATTTTTTCCCTTATCGTTAATAATAGCTCTAATTTTCCCCCATTTTAGACCACTTACAAAAAAATCTCCTTTTTTTAAAGTTCCGGTAGTAATAATTATTGTTGCAACTGGGCCTCTTCCAATGTCGATTTTGGACTCTAAAACAACCCCTGTGGCTTTTGAATCAAAATCAGTTTTAAGATCTAGAATTTCAGCTTGAAGAATAATTGCTTCAACAAGTTTATCTAAGTTTGATTTGGTTTTTGCTGATATTTCTACCATCAAAGTATCTCCTGATAAATCTTCAGCTATTAACTGATGTTCAAGTAGTTGATTCTTAATTTTTTGTGAATCAGCCTCTGGTAAATCACATTTATTGATTGCTACCACTATTGGTACATTAGCAGCCTTTGCATGTTTTATTGACTCTATTGTTTGTGGTTTAACACCGTCGTCTGCTGCAACAACTAGAACTACAATATCTGTTAATTTTGATCCTCTAGCTCTCATTTCAGTAAAAGCTGCATGGCCTGGTGTATCAATAAATGTTAATTTATTTGATTGATTTTCTATTTGATAAGCTCCAATGTGTTGAGTTATTCCACCAAACTCTCCCGATACAACATTTGCACTTCTTAAGACGTCTAAAACCGAAGTTTTGCCATGATCCACATGACCCATAACTGTTATAATTGGTGGTCTATTTTTTAAATTTTCAGTCCTTGAAGCTTTAATTTTTTGAATTATCTCCTCTGCTTTTTCCTCTCGAATTGGATTATGACCAAATTCTTTAACTAAATACTCTGCAGTATCAGCTGCTAAACTTTGATTTATTGTTACAGTAACACCCATTCCAAACATGTGTTTAATGATATTACTAGATTGTTCTGCCATTCTATTCGCAAGTTCTCTGACAGTAATAACCTCTGGAATATTTACATCTCTTTTAACCGGTTTTAAATTTTCTTGAACTTCCTCTTTAGTTAAATTTCTATTTTCTTTTTGTCTTGCTCTTTTTACAGATGCTAAACTTCTTTCTCTTGCTTCAATTTGATCGCTTAGTGCTCGAGAAACAGTTAACTTTAATTCTCTTTTTTTTGTTCCAGATTTTGAGGATTTCTTATTTTTATTTTCATTTTCCTCTTTAAGTCTTTTAGTGGCTCTTTGCTCAGCTAGTTTACGTCTCTCAAAATCACTTGTTAAAGGTGGTGTTTTAGGAATGTGATTTGGTTTACCAAAAGTTCCCGCGTTGCTAGTAATATTATTTTTGAACTTTGATGTGTTTGATTTAAATGGACCCCCTCTGCTAGTAAATTTACTAGTTTGTTTTTCGATCACTACAGAATTCCTTCCAAGATTTTTTGCTTTATCTATATTTTTGATAGACTTTTTGGCTATGCCACCTGATATTGTTAATTTCGTTTTTTTTTCCATAGCTCATTTCTCAATTTTCATAAATAATTTTTCTTGCAGACATAATCAGTTCATCTGCTTCTTCTTTTGATAAAGCAAAATCTTCCAAGTAACCTTGAATTTTTACTCTTTCACCTTTCACAACATCATATCCACCGGTTAGCTCATCTGATGCTAGATCGGCAAAATCTTGGAGTGTAAGTATTTTTTGATCACCTAGAGTGACTAACATTCCAGGAGTTAACCCTTTTAAATTAATTAGTCCATCATCCAAACCTAATTCTTTAATCCTTTCAGAGATATCTTCTTGATCTTTTTGATGAAACTCTTTGGCTCTTTCTATCAGAGCTTTTGCAGTCTCTTCTTCTATACCTTCAATTTTCAATAAATTTTCTGCTGAACTATCTTTTATATCGTCAATAGTAGAATAACCCTCCGCTACAAGGAGTTGTCCAAGTGTTTCATCTAGTTCTAAATTCTTAACAAAATTTTCTGTTTTCTCCTTAAACTCTAATTGACGTCTTTCTGAATCTTCTGCGTCTGTCATGATATTTATCTCAAAATTCAAAAGTTTTGTGGCTAACCTAACATTTTGACCTCTTCTTCCTATAGCTTTACTCAAATTTTCCTCTGTAAGAATCACATCTAATTTTTTTCTTTCCAAATCTACATTTACTCTTTGAACTTCAGCTGGTGATAAAGCATTAGAAACTAAAATTGCAGGGTCTTCAGACCAGTTTACTATATCAATTTTTTCACCTTGTAATTCGTTTACAACTGCTTGAACTCTTGAACCTCTCATTCCAACGCACGCACCGACTGGATCCAATGATGTATCAACTGCTTTAACACAAATTTTTGCTCTACTTCCTGGATCTCTAGAAGATGATTTAATTTCAATCAGACCATCATAAATTTCAGGAACTTCTTGGACGAAAAGTTTTTCCATAAATTTTGGGTGAGCTCTTGATAAAAAAATTTGTTGGCCCCTAGGCTCTCGTCTTACATCAAAACAATAAGCTTTTACTCTATCTCCAGCTTTAATATTCTCTCTTGGTATAATTTCATTTTTTTGAATTATTGCTTCTGTCCTCCCAAGATCTACGATTACATTTCCAAACTCTAATCTTTTCACTATTCCACTCAATATCGAGTCTTTTTTATCAATAAAATCATTAAATTGTCTTTCTCGCTCTGCCTCTCTTACATTAAAATTTATTACTTGTTTAGCTGTTTGAGCAGCTATTCTTCCAAAATCAAATGAGGGCAATGGTTGTAAAACTTCATCTCCTATCACTTTATCTTTATTGGTCTCATTCAATATAATTGCATCCTCTAGTTTGATTTCAGTGTTAATATTTTCTGGATTTTCTGTAACTATCAATTTTCTAAAAATTTCAATATCACCATTATCTCTATTAATCATTACCTTAATCTCATTATCTTGGCCAAATTTAGATTTTGCTGCTTTAGCAATCCCAGTTTCCATCGAACTAATTATAAGTTCTTTATCAATCGATTTTTCTAAAGCCACTGCCTCTGCAATTCTTAATAGTTCAAGTTTATCTGCTCTTTTATTTAACATAATTTTGTTTACTCCAAAAAAAAATGGGCTAAAGCCCATTTTGATAATTCAACAATGTAAATGCATATATAAAAGTTTTTTTTTATTTTTCAATAAAAACTATTTTAAGAAAATGTCAGATTTGTTGATATTTTCCCAAGAAAAAGCACCTTCTTCCTCTGGCTCTCTTCCAAAATGTCCATATGCAGATGTTTTTTCATATATAGGTTTATTAAGCCTCAACATTTCTCTTATTCCTCTTGGGCTAAGATCAAAATTTTCTTTAATCTTATTTTCAACAAATTTATTTTTTTCCAAATCATTATCAAAAAGATTTACATAAATAGATAATGGTTTTGAAACACCAATTGCATAAGCTAATTGTATCAAACATTTATCAGCAATTTTCGATGCAACAACATTTTTGGCGATATATCTGGCTGCATAAGCTGCAGACCTATCAACTTTGGTTGGATCTTTTCCAGAAAAAGCTCCTCCACCATGTGGAGCAGCACCACCATAAGTATCTACAATAATTTTTCTACCTGTTAACCCACAATCTCCATCAGGACCTCCTATTACAAAATTTCCAGTTGGATTTACATAAAATTCATCTTCATTAAAACCCTCCAAGAAATTTTTGGGTATAGAATTTATCAAATATGGTCTTAATAATTCTCTAACCTGTTCTTGGTTAACATTTGCAGTATGCTGAGATGATATTACAACTGATTTAACTTTTGACGGCTTACCATTTTCGTATTCAAAAGTTACTTGGCTTTTAGAGTCTGGTTCAATATTCTTTAATCTACCTGATTTTCTATCTTCTGCCATTAACCTTAAAATTTTGTGAGAAAAATGAATTGGTGCTGGCATTAAAACATCAGTTTCATTACAAGCATAACCAAACATAATACCTTGATCTCCCGCACCCTCATCTTTATTTCCTGAAGAGTCAACACCCATAGCAATATCACTTGACTGAGAATGAAGATGACTTTCTATTTTAGTGGCTTCTTTCCAAGTAAAACCCTTTTGATCATATCCAATATCTTTAATGCACTCTCTTACCTTATTGATTAAATCATCTTTTTTAATTTCTGGTCCTCTGACCTCACCAGCTAATACAACTTTATTGGTAGTTGTGAGAGTTTCGCATGCAACTCTCGAAAATGGATCTTTAGATAAATAAGTGTCTACCACCATGTCAGATATTCTATCCGACACTTTATCTGGGTGTCCTTCTGAAACAGATTCACTCGTAAAAAGAAAATTTTTTAAATTACTCATTTTTGATCCTATTAAATGAAAAAGTTAGTAAAATATACAACAAAATGAATATGAAAAATATTTTATTTCCATATTTAGAAAAAAATGTTTGTTTTAATTCTCTTATATTCTCTAAATCAATATTACCTGAAACTCCATAATCTAATTTATTCTCTATATAACCTAGTGGATTTATAATTGCTGCCATTCCATTGTTTGATGATCTAATGACATATTTTCCATTTTCAATTGCTCTAAATTTACTATGTGTAAAATGTTGCTTTGGTCCAATTGATTTCCCAAACCATCCATCCTCTGAAACATTTAATATAAAATCAAAATCAAAATTTTTAGTTATATTTCCACTATAAATAATTTCATAACAAATTAACGGTAAAAAATTAAGTTTTTTGTTACCATCTTTAAGTTGAATAATTTGTCTGTTATCACCTTTATTAAATGACCCAATATTGTTGGTAATTGTTTTCAAACCAAATTTGTTAAGAATATTTTCTGCAGGAACAAATTCACCAAACGGTACAAGATTAATCTTATTATAATTGCCAATTAAATTTAGTTTATTATCAAATATTGAGAATGAATTATAATAATTATAATTATTATCTAAATTTTTCCTACTTGTTATTCCTAAACCAATTAAATGATTTTCATTAAAATATTTTTCAAATACATCATTGTATAAATCTAATTGATCTTCGTAAGTGTTAGGTATTATTCCTTCTGGCCACACAAAAAATATCTTTTTTTCTTTATTAGGTGAACTAATTGAAATTAACTCACTAATCACACTCTCTGCATTTATATTTTTGTAGTACCTATCTAGACTTATATTTGCTCCAATTACTCTGACTGCAAAAGGAAGTTCTTTCTCTTTACTATTATAAAAATTTTTTTTTATAAATTCTCCGTATGAATAAAAAGTGATGGGTAATAAAAATAAAAAGATACATACAACCACTTCTTTTTTTGATTTTTTAATAATGAAAAGCGCGGGAGCTGTAAAAAGACTTACCACTATAAGATTTAATGAATAAGTTCCTATTATTGACAAAATACTCAAGAAACTATTAATTTCAGAAAAGCTATAAACTACCAAGTTCCAAGGGAAACCAGTTAAAATTGTTCCTCTAATAAACTCTATTAAACCAAACAAAAGAGAGAATAGAAAAAAAGCACTTAATATATTTTTCGGTTTGTATAGATAAAAAATAGTAACAAATAGTGCATAAAATAAACCTAAAAATGACGGGATGATAATTAAAGATATGGGAATTAAGAAATTAAAACTTTGATCAAAACTTAAGGATATAGTTAACCAATACAAACTTGACAAAAAATAACTAAAACCAAACAACCATCCATAATAAAAGAATTTTTTTATTCCTTGTTTAAAACTCTTAAATAAAAAAGTAAAAAAAATACTAAATGTAAAAAAATTAAAAAAAAAAAAATTATAAGGAGGTAGGCTTAAAGAAGTTAAGCTTCCTAGAAAAATTATCAATAAAGTCTCAAATATAAAATTTTTTTTCAATTTAAAATGGAAGTTTTTTCTATAGATTTAAAAATTTTTTTTTCTTCATTTAACATCTGTTTATACTCTTTGTTTTTTTGATGATCATGTCCTAATAAATGTAAAAAACCATGTATAAAAATTTTAGTTGTTTTAATTTTAAATTCATAATTATCTAAATTTTTTGGCTTATTCATATAATTAAAACTTATAATCATGTCACCAAGATAATTTTCTTTTAATTTTTTTTGTTTTTTATTAAATGGAAAAGAAAGTACATCAGTATGTTTATTCTTATTTCTAAATTTTTTATTTAATATTTTAATTTTTTTATTATTTGAGAGAAGCAACGTAAAATAGATTTTTTTATCTACAAATTTATATTTTTTTGGAAAATGTTTACAAATCTTGTTAAAAAATAATTCTTTATTTTTTATTTTTTTTGACCAAGAATTTTCCTCTGAAAGCACATTAACTTTGATCATTATTGTTGTACGCTTTCACAATTTTTGAAACTAGAGGATGCCTCACAACATCTGAGTGATCAAAGTCTATAACTGCAATCTCATTCAAATGGGACAATATCTTTTTTGATCTTTCTAAACCTGACATTTTTTTATTAGGTAAGTCTATTTGAGTGGGGTCACCATTTACAACAATTTTTGAATTTTCTCCTATTCTAGTAAGAAACATTTTAATTTGTGTGTCAGTAGCATTTTGAGCCTCATCTAAAATTGCAAAAGAATTTTTTAATGTTCTTCCTCTCATAAAGGCAAGAGGTGCAATTTCAATATCACCAATTTCTATCATTCTCTGAATTTTTTCAAAATGAAATAGATCATACAACGAATCGTATAAAGGACGTAAATATGGATCAACTTTCTCTTTCATATCCCCAGGTAAAAAACCTAATCTTTCACCTGCCTCAACAGCAGGTCTAGAAAGTATAATTCTCTCTATTTTTTTTTCTAATAACATTGTTAAACCTACAGCGACAGCAAGAAAGGTTTTTCCTGTACCAGCAGGTCCAGCAGATATTATTATTTCATTTTGCCTTAATGCTCTAACATACTCCTTTTGTTTTTCTGACCTTGGTATTATAGATTTTTTGGGAGTTTTGATTATATCAGTAACGTTGGTATTTTTTACTTTTTCGTTTATCATAAATTGATCAACTGAGGATAAAATATCTTTTTGTTCTATACTACCATTATTTTCAAATTGATTTGCAAGAAATTGAATTGCATTTTTTAAAATTTCATTTTTTTCAGGAGTTGATTTGATCAAAATTGAGTTTCCTCTAGAATAGATACTTGATTCAGTTATTCTTTCTAATTCTTTTAAATTTTGATTAAATTCACCAACTACTCCCATCAGAAGATCATTCTCATGAAAAATTACGCTAATTGAATTATTTTCTGAATAAACAAATTTTAGTGATGAATTAATATCTTTTTTAATAGTGTTACTCAAACTTAAGCCACTCTTTGTTCTGAATTATCTAAACTTTTACCAAACAATGTATTTTGATTACTACGATTTATTTTTACTTTTATAACATTTCCCATATCTAAATCATTACCATCAAAAATAACTGAAGTCATGTACTCAGATCGACCAAAAAACTTTGTGCCACCATCTATTTTATTTTCAACTAAAACATCAATTTGTTTACCCTCAAGTGATTTATTCATGTTAATTTGATTGGTAAATAATTGTTTTTGAACTTTTTCTAATCTTGTAAGTGAAATTTTTTTATCAATTAACTCAAAATTTGCTGCAGTTGTTCCTGGTCTTGGACTAAATATAAAAGAAAAAGAATTTATAAATTCAATTTTATTAATCAAATCACAAGTTTCATTAAAGTCCTTCTCATCCTCACCAGGATAGGCAATTATAAAATCACTTGAAAACTTTATTTTTGGGTTAATTTTTTGGAGTTTTTCGTAAGTATTGATATAATCGTTTATCTGATGTTTTCTATTCATTGACTTTAGGATCTTATTAGATCCACTCTGAACAGGAAGGTGAACTAAAGGCATTAATTTCTTTGAAACACCATATACATTGATTAGATCTTCTGTCATATCCCTTGGGTGAGAGGTTGTATATCTAATTCTTTTTATTCCATCTAACTTTTCTATTTCTAAAATTAAATCTGATAATCTGTAATTTTCATAATTATAAGCATTAACATTTTGACCTAGTAGTGTTATTTCACGAACTCCATTTTCTGATAAATTTTCTGCTTCTTCTAATATTTTTTTGAATGGTCTTGAATATTCTGGACCTCTTGTAAATGGTACTACACAGAAATGACAAAATTTATCACAGCCCTCTTGAATAGTTAAAAATGATGAAATTTTTTTTGATGAGTTCTTAATATTATCTAAATAATCAAATTTTGTAATAGCATCAAATTCGGTTTCATCTATTTTTTTTTGTTTGGATAAAAATTCTTCAATTTTGTCATTTATTTTATGATAGGCTTGCGGTCCAATCACGATATCAATATATGGTTCTCTTTTGATCATTTCCTCATTTTCAGCCTGAGCAACACATCCAGCAACTATAACAATTGGTTTTTTTCGTGATCTAAAATTTTTTTTCACCCGTCCAATCTCATGATAAACTTTCTCTTTAGCTTTATCTCGAATATGGCACGTGTTAAGTAAGTAACAATTAGACTCCTCTAGATTTTCAGTTTTTACAAAACCTATTTCTCTCACAGTATCAAATATTCTGTTAGTATCATATTCGTTCATTTGACAACCGAAAGTTTTGATAAATATTTTTTTATTCATCTTTTGAATTCACTTTTACACCATATAACTCAAGTTTATGGTCTACTAACTTATAACCATATTTTTTAGCTACTTTTTTTTGCAACTCTTCAATTTCTTCATCCACAAATTCAATTATTTCACCAGATTTTATATCAATCAGATGATCATGATGACTCTCTATCATTGCTTCATATCTAGCCTTACCACCTTTAAAATCATGTTTGGTTAAAATTCCTGCTTCTTCGAAAAGCTTCACTGTTCTATAAACTGTAGCTATACTTATTTTTGGATCAACTTTTGATACACGATTATATAACTCGTCAACATCTGGATGATCAGACTCGCCATAAGCAGCTTTTGACTCAGAAATTACTTTAGCAATAATTCGCCTCTGTTCAGTTAATTTTACCCCTTTAGATAAACATTGTTGTTCAATTGTATCTGACATAATTGATTTTAACTCAAATAAATAGGATTTATCAAATTTTTTTCAACTTTCAATTTATCGCAAAGTTTTGGGATATTTTCGTATTTAACTTCATTTTTTTCACTAAAATCCTCTAAACTATAACAATAATAGTCAATTTTATGGGTTAAATGAAAAGCTTTAACAACTGATAAAGAATTTCTTATCCCGGCAAAACTTCCTGGACCTCTATTTACATAAATTTGAGAAACTTTATCTAAATCTAAATTTTTTTTATTTAAAAAATCATTAATTAGAATTGATAATTTTTCATAATTTATTTTGGAATTTTCATGTGTAATGCTGTAATTAATATCATTATTAATGATCATTAAAAAAATTTTATCTTTAGCGGCATCTATAATTAGCTTATTCATTTTACAATTTATTTTTCTAGTTAATTCTATTTCACAAGAGAATAATATCAAATCTTATTCTAGAGACAGTGGTGTTTTATCATTGATGTATCATCGATTTAATGAAAATAAATATCCATCAACAAATATAAGAATGGATATGTTTGATGAGCAAATGAAAATCATCAAAAATCAAGGGTATGAATTTTATGACCCTAACAATTTTTTAAATGAATTTAATAAAGTAAAAAAGAATAAGAAAATTTTAATTACAATTGATGATGGATTTAAGTCATTTTATAATGAGGCCTGGCCATATCTTAAAAAAAATAAAATTCCATTCATCTTATTTGTATCTACTGAACCTGTAGGTAAAAAAGGGTATATGACTTGGGATGAAATTAAAGAAATTGATGATTCCGATATAGGCTATATAGGACACCATTCACATACACATGAATATTTAATTAATATGACAGAAAAAGAATTCATAAACGATATAGAAACAGCAACTGAAATTTTTAAAGATAAACTAGGGTATGTACCACCAATATTTTCATATCCTTTTGGTGAATATTCTCTTTTTATGAAAAATTATATATCAAAAAATTTTGAAATTGCTTTTGGACAACACTCTGGAATAATTGATAACAATAAAGATAAATTTGAATTACCAAGATTTCCGATAAATGAGAAGTATGGAGATTTAAAACGATTTAACTCACTAATAAATTATAAACCTCTAGAGTACAAATCTCTTAAACCAGTAGAAAAAAAATTAGAAAATAATGATAATCCACCTAAATTGATTGTGGAATTTTTTGATAATCAAAAAAATATTAAAAATATCAATTGTTATTCAAATGATGGTGGTTCATGGGGCCAACCAAATTTAGTATTCGAAAAAAATATTCTTTATATCAATTTCGAGTCTAAATTTTTACCAAGACGCGGAAGAATAAATTGTTCCTTAAATGATGATGGCAAGTGGCGTTGGTTTGGAACCCAATTTGTTATAATGGAAAATTAAATTAAACTTTCAAGCTCTTTGCTTGAAGGAAGTAACTTAGCATCATCAAAATCTTTTAAATTGTTTTGATTAATAATTTTTTGCAAAACTTCCACATACTGATTTCCTGTTTCAGCATAATTTTTTAAAAATTGAGAAAGAATTAAACTATCTAAAGGTTGATTATTATCTCTTAAATGTGCTCTTGCTAATCTAAAATTTTTATATGATCGATGGGTATTTAAATTTCTTTGATAAGCTCTAACTGAGGCCTGTAATACATTAAATTTCATAACTTTATGACCCTTATTCTCTTCAGCCTCTTTAGGTTTTAAACCCTCACCAGACCAGGTCCATTGCCCAAAAAGTGCATTACCCTCTTGTGCAAATCTTGATGTTCCCCATCCTGTTTCTTTCGCAGCTTGAGCAAGTGCTAAAGAGACTGGTATTTCATCCATCCTGATTTTGAGTGTTGTTAAATCTTTAGATGTTACTCCATACTGTTTGTATTTTTTTTCAAGCCATTTTTTTTCTAATTTAGTATTATTGCTTTTATTTATAATTTTAAACAAAGTCTTTCGATCTAATCTAATATTATTATTTTCTTTTAAGACTAAAGGTAAAACAATTTGAATAAAAAACTCCTTTCTTTTCTTGGTACTTTCGATCATTTTTATTTCACCAGGAAGTAAAGTTAATGCAACAGGTTTAACTAACTTTGTTTCCCTTACATCATCTAGTTTATAATCGGTGTCTTGAAATAATTGTTTAATTGTAGATGCATTTAATCTTACTGTGTCTGTTTCAAGATCGTTCAAACTAAAAATATCGATTAACAAATCTTTTTCATTTAATTCTCCTCCATCAGACTCGACACCCTCTTTTTTATTAAGTGTATATGCTAGAATGGCTTTTGAATTATTTTGAAATTCTTTGTCTTCTAAAAGTTGCTTATTAGCAAAATTAACTATTGATGGAATATGATAGAATGAAAAAACAACAAAAATACTTGTTAAAAATATTCTTGGAATCGCACCAATTCGTCTGTCATCAAAAAACTTAAACATTTTTAAGTTCTTTCTTCTCATTCTAACAAAATAAAATTTTGACTTAAAAAAAATCAATTGGTTTAAAAATTTTAGATTTTTTAATTTAAAATTAAACATTTAAAGAGCCTCAACCTTCTTAACTTCTGGTAGATAGTGACAAAGAAGATTTTGTACACCTTGTTTTAATGTCATAGTTGAACTTGGACAACCTGAACAACTCCCTTGAAGCTGCACTTTAACAATACCATCTTTAAACTCTTTAAATTTAATATCTCCACCATCTTTCGCAACTGCAGGTCTGATTTTTTCATCTAATATTTTAACTATTTTTTTTTCTATATCTTTTAAATTTTCATTATTTTCAATTAAGGTATTTTCAACAACACACTCTTTTCCGCTAGAGTAAAAATCATTGATTAAAGAAATTACTATGTGTTTTATTTCATCCCATGATGTGTCATCATATTTATTTATTGAGATAAAATCTTTACCTAGAAAAATACCTTCGACACCATTTATGGAGAGCAAGTTTTTAACTAACTCATTATTAGTTCGATCATTTTGTGTAATTTCAAATGAACCTTTATTTGAAACAATCTTACCAGGTAAGAATTTTAAAGAATTTGGGTTCGGTGTTATTTCGGTCTGAACAAACATGATTTATATATAATCAATAATTATAAAAATGAAACTGGTTAATAAAAAAATCCTAAAAACCAACAAGTTCTTGGATTTTCTTTACCTTTTCCGAAGCTATTTTATCTGCTTTTTGAGTTCCCTCTAATAGTATTTTATCTAAATATTTTTTTTCACTTAACAACTTTTTAATTTCCAAAGATATTGGGTAAATTTTATCAACCATAACTTGTGATAAATTTTCTTTAAATTCTGAGAAATTTTTTCCAGAAAATTTATTTATTGTATCCTCTAAACTTACATCCATTAAACTAGAATATATACCCATCAAATTCTTTGCTTCGGGTCTTTTTTCTAAATCTGCACTAGTGGATGGTAATGGTAAAGTATCAGTTTTTGCTTTTTTGATTTTATTTATTATTTGGTCTTTATCATCTGTTAAATTTATCCTGCTCAGATCTGATAATTCAGATTTACTCATTTTTTTTGTACCATCTCTCAAGCTCATAATTCTTGAAAACTCTTTTTGAATTAATGGCTCAGGAATTTTAAAAAAATTGTCAGCACTAAAATCATTATTAAACTTTTGGGCTATATCTCGGCAAAGTTCTAAATGTTGCTTTTGATCATCACCAACAGGTACGTGAGTTGTGTCATATAGCAAAATATCTGCAGCCATTAAAACAGGATAAGAATAAAGACCAATGCTTGCTTTTTCTTTATCTTTTCCAGCTTTCTCCTTAAATTGGGTCATTCTATTAAGCCATCCCATTCTAGCAACACAACTTAATATCCAGGCCGTTTCTGAATGAGCACTCACTCTTGATTGATTAAAGATAATACTTTTTGCAGGATCAATGCCACTAGCAATAAAAGTTGCTACAGTTTCATAAATATTATCTTTTAATTTTTTTGGATCTTGAGCAACTGTAATAGCATGAAGATCAACAACACAGAACACACACTCATTTTGATCTTCATTGTTAAGTTTTACAAAATTTTTGATTGCTCCCAAATAATTTCCAAGATGAAGGTTTCCAGTAGGTTGAACACCTGAAAAAATTTTTTTTCCCATAGTTAATACTTTAGTTTAATATCACCATATTTGAAAGCTTTGATAAATAATGAAAAACTCAAATAAAATATAAGACTTAAAAAAGCTGAAAGTATCAAATAAAAAGATTTAAAATTATATTCATAAAGCAATTTATTTTCAAAAAACAAAATTAAGTGATTAAAAAATATTCCCATTATTATAGATGCCAGAAATATTTTTATTAATTTGGCAAAAAATAATTCATTAAAATTAAATAAATCTTTATTTTTTAAGTAAACAAATAATATTATTGCATTGAACCATGATGAAATTGTCGTAGCTATAGGAATGATTATAAAACCAATTTCTCTAAAAAAATAAATACTTATTAATATATTTAGAATTACTGAAAATAATGAAATATAAAATGGTGTTTTGGTATCCTGGTTTGCGAAAAAAAAAGTCGAAAATACTTTAATTAAGGCAAAAGCAGGTAATCCTAATCCAAAATAGTAAAGTGCATTTGCCGAGTTAGACACTGACAGCTCATCAAAAGAACCATAGCCAAATAATGCTGAAATAATTTGCTCTGATCCTACAATTAAAGCTACTGCAGCTGGTAGACTTAAAAACATACTAAGCTCAAGCGCTTTGTTTTGTAGTAAAAGAATTTTATTTTTCTTTTTTAAGAAAACATGTTTTGAAAGTTGTGGCAGAACAACCACGCCTATCGCAATTCCTGCGATTGCAAGATTTATTTGATAAATCCTATCAGCATAATATAGATAAGATACGGCACTAGCTTGGAAAGATGCAATTATAGTACCTACAAGAATATTAATTTGTGTTACACCAGATGAAAAAATACTGGGTAAAAGTTTTTTAAAAAAAAATTTGACCTTATTATTAATTTTGAAATTAAATTTCAGATTTATAGAATAAAATTTTTTCGTAAATTGATATAAAAAGATAAGTTGTAATAATCCTGCAATAGAAACTCCATATGATAAATAATAAACTAGTTCATCGTTAAGAAATTTTCCAAAAAATAAAATTCCAATCAATACTATATTAAGGATTATTGGAGCTGCAGAGGCCGCAGCAAACTTATTGTGAGAATTTAGAATTGCAGCAAAAAAAGAAGATAGACTCACAAAAATTAAAAATGGCATAGTTATCCTTGTAAGATTGACAGCTAGCTGAATTTTTTCTGAATTATCAACAAAACCTGGTGCTATTAACCTTACAAAAACTGGCATGAAAATTTCTATAATCAAAACTAAAAACAATAGTCCTAAAAATAATAAATTGAAAATTTCGTTAGCAAATTTTTGTGATCCAGTTTTTTTTTTTACTAATTCTGAAGTGTAACTTGGTATAAAAGCTGCATTGAAAGTTCCTTCTGCAAATAATCTTCTAAAAGTATTGGGTATTCTGAATGCTACAAAAAATACATCTGCTAAAAAACTTGTTCCAAGAAAGATCGCTATCAAAACATCTCTTAAATAACCAAGTAATCTACTGATAATAGTATAAAAACCAAAAGTCCCTGTTGACTTAACTAAATTCATAAATCATATTAGTCTTAATTTTACCCCATTTGTACACCTAATTAGCATAAATGAAAAAAACAAAAATTGATCATTACACAGATAAAGAAGCTTTAGATTTTCACAAAGGTAAAAAGCCAGGCAAGATTGAAATATCTTCCTCAAAAAATATGACGACAAAAAGAGATCTGGCTTTAGCATACTCGCCTGGTGTAGCTGCGCCTGTAAGAGCAATCAGTGATAATCCTGAGGCTGCGTTTGATTATACAAGTAAAGGAAACCTTGTTGCAGTAATTAGTAATGGCTCAGCAATTTTAGGTATGGGAAATTTAGGTGCGTTAGCATCTAAACCGGTGATGGAAGGAAAGGCTGTTTTATTTAAAAGATTTGCTGATATTGACTCTATTGATTTAGAGATAGACTCCGAAAATCCAGATGAAATCATAAATAGTATAAAAAATTTTGCTCCAAGTTTTGGAGGTATTAATCTTGAGGACATTGCTGCTCCTGATTGTTTTATTATTGAAGAAAAGCTAAAAGAAACACTTGATATACCTGTATTTCATGATGATCAGCATGGAACTGCGATTATCACAACCGCAGCACTTATTAATGCTTTGGACATTAGTAAAAAAAAAATTGATAAAGTTAAAATAGTTGTAAATGGTGCCGGAGCTTCGGCTATGGCTTGCGCTAATTTATTTAAAAAGACTGGTGTACCCCAAAAAAATATTACAATGGTAGATAGAACAGGAGTCATTTACAGAGGTCGAGATAATTTGAACCAATGGAAATCAAGTCATGCAATTGAAACAAAAGATAGAACTCTAGATGATGCTATTACTAATGCAGATGTTTTTTTAGGCTTATCTGGGAAAGGAGCGTTAACTAAAAACATGGTTAAAAAAATGGCAAAAAATCCAATTATATTTGCATGTGCTAACCCTGACCCAGAAATTACACCTGAAGAAATTGAAGAGGTTAGAGATGATGCAATTATAGCGACTGGAAGGTCAGATTATCCTAATCAAGTAAACAATTTAATTGGGTTTCCATATATTTTTAGAGGTGCATTAGATGTACGATCAAAAACAATTAATGAAGAGATGAAAATTGCAGCTGCACATGCGATAGCAAAATTAGCTAAAGAAGATGTGCCGGATGAAGTCATTGCAGCAATGGGAGGTGAGAGGCCTCACTATGGAAAAGATTACATAATTCCCTCAACATTCGATCCAAGATTAATTAGTGTTATACCGGCTGCAGTTGCAAAAGCTGCTATTGATACTGGAGTTGCAAGAAAAAAAATTGATAATTTTGAAATCTACAAGGACCAACTTAAACAAAGATTAGATCCAACTGTAACAATTATGCAAGGTGTAAATAGCTATATAAAGAAAAAACAAAAAAAAGTTGTTTTTGCTGATGGTGAGGATGAAAATACACTTAAAGCTGCTATAGCTTTTAAAAACTCTGAATTAGGAATACCCATCTTAGTTGGAAAAGAGGAGCTGATTAAAAATCAAATAAAAAAAATTGGTTATAATGAAAATTTTGATATTGAAATTGTAAACTCAAAAGACACAGCCAAAAGAGAAAAATATGTAAAATATTTATTTAAAAAACTTCAAAGAGAAAAGGGAATGTTAGAATGGGATTGTGATAGACTTGTAAGAAACGATAGAGTTATTTGGGCTTCATGCATGGTTGCGTGTCAGGATGCAGATGCGATGATAACTGGGAACACAAGGAGATACTCATCTTCACTAGAAAAAATTATTAAAGTTGTTGATCCAAGACCTGGGGAAATTATGTTCGGGTTAAACCTGGTTGTAAATAGAGGTAAAACAATCTTTATCTGCGATACATCGGTCATAGAGTATCCAGACGCAAAACAATTGGCTGAAATGGCAAAATCAGCAGCGAGGGTTGCGAAATTATTTGGTTTTGATCCAAAAGTTGCTTTTTTATCTCACTCAACTTTTGGGGAGCCAGCTACAGATAGAACAAAAAGACTAAGTGATGCTGTTGAAATTTTAAAAAATGATAAAGTTGATTTTAAATTTGATGGTGAGATGCAACCAGATGTTGCTTTAGAAGAGATGTACAAAGAACTTTATCCATTTTCAGAAATAGTTGGTAACTCAAATGTTTTAATTATGCCCAGCCAACATAGTGCAGCTATTTCCTATAAAATGATTAAGTCAATGAGTAGAGCAAAGGTAATTGGACCTTTATTAATTGGTTTAGGTTTACCTATTGAAATAGCACCTTTGAGATCTTCAACTTCAGATATTTTAAATTTAGCCTCTATTGCATCTTACTCAGCTGATGTAATTGATTATAAAAAAAATTAGTTGGTTTTAATTCTTAAATTATCTACTAGTAAAATACTAGCAATCACATCTTCGACATCTAAGATCTCTTTTGCCTCTGTAATAACCAGATCCTTTTCATCTTTAGTTTGTGAAATTCCATAAATATAGATTTTCTTTTTATAAGTATCTATTTGGTAATTTGTTGCCTTAATTTCTTTGTTTAAAATTAATGCAGTCCTTAATTGCGAAGTGATTAATAGATCCTTGGCAGATTGTTTAAAGTTAAAAGCCTCTTTTATTTTAATATCGTTTCTCACAGATCTTACACCATTTGTCTCCCAGGCAATTTTTGTTAATTTCAATTTTTCCTCCGGCTCATCGACTTTTCCAGTTAAAAAAATTCTACCATCTAAAACTTTTGATTTTACTGATAAAAGATAATTTTTATTCAGGAGTAAAATTCTAGCAGTTAAATTTTTTTGCATCAAAGAGTCGTCTATCTGAGTTCCTAAAGATCTTGGATCGATAGCAACACTTACTCCAGTTCCAAAAATTCCTGAGGATGACACACCTGCGCATCCACTTAAAATAAAACCAAAAAAAAGTAAAATAAGTATTTTATTTTTCATCTTTAATTTTCAAACAATAATCATAGATAATTTTTTTTGAAATATCATTTTTACGAATTATTAAATCTGTTATTTCTTTTATGCTTAGTTTATTTATCATCGCTTTAACCAATCTTTTATCTGATTCATCTAAAGTTTGTGAAGCTTTTTTGTCATGAATTTTTTCTGAAATAACAATAGTCAATTCACCTTTTAAATTACTCTTTAATGGTTCTAAATCTTCAACTTTAGATCTCTTAAACTCCTCATAAAACTTTGTCATTTCTCTACAAATCAGAATTTTTCTTCCTATAAAATTTTTTTTAATTAGAGGAATATTCTTATTAATTTTCTTTGGCGAAATGAAAAAAACAATTGAACTATTTAATTTTGATAAATTTTCCAAATCCTCTTTTAAAATTTTATCCTTTTCAGGAAAAAATCCATAAAAGAAAAACTTCTCTGAAAATCCTGATATTGACACTGCTGATATTACTGCTGAAGCGCCGGGTATAGGAATAATATTGATATTATTCTTTATGCACTCATTAACTAATATAGAGCCTGGATCAGAAATGCCTGGGGTGCCAGCGTCTGAAATTAAAGAAATAAGTGATCCTTGATTAATTAACTTTATAATTTTAACAACATTTCTTTTCTCATTGAATTTATGATTTGCAATTAAATTTGATTTGATTTGGTATTTTTCTAATAAATTTTTAGAAATTCTAGTATCTTCACACAAAATGTAATCTGACCTTTTAAGAGTCTCTATGGCTCTAAGACTTATATCGTTTAAATTTCCAATTGGAGTTGAGACTAAATATAGACTTTTTTTGAACATTCTATTAGCAGATTTTAAGTTTTCAATCATATTTATAATTAAAATATTATAGTATCATTAAAATGAAAAAAATTTTGAGAATTATTTTTATATTAATAATAATCTATTTAACAAATCACTCCTTTGCATTTTCACAAAATGAAAAAATTAAAATTGGGTTACTCGCGCCTTTATCTGGTGAATATAAAGAATTGGGACAATCAATAATTAAATCAACCCGAATGGCTTTAAATGATATTGGAACAGACAATATAGAAATTTATCCAATGGACACTGGTATAGACCCTAATCAAACACTACAATCAGCTACTAAATTAAAGAATGAAGGAATCAAGATTTTTATCGGTCCAATTTTTTTTAAAAGCTTAATGTATTTGGATGAAATACAAGATGTTATTTTTCTATCCTTAACAAATAAAACAAATGATCTACCGAAAAATGTAATAAGCAGCGGAGTAAATTCTTTATCCCAGTTAAATGCAATTAAAGATTTTTTGGAATTAAGTGAAGTTAAAAAAACAATTTTCTTAACACCTGACCTTGATTATAAAAATGAAATTAAAAAAGCCATTAAACAATCGAAAATCAAAATTTCTAAACAATACACTTATGACGCCGAACCAACTAAACTTACAAAGCAAATTGAAAAAATAACAAATTATGAGGTTAGGAAACAAAACCTGGCTGATGAAATTTTAAGAGTTGAAAACTCAGATTTAGTGGATAAGGAGGAACAAATCAAAAAACTAGAGAAAAAATATACAATTGGAAATGTAAATTTTGACTCTGTTATTATTTCTGATTTTGATGAAAATCTTAAAAGTGTAATCACTTCACTTATTTACACCGATGTCTCGCCAAGAAATAAATTATTTATAACTCTTAATCAATGGTTTGATGAAAGTTTACTTTTAGAGGAAAATATCCAGCCTTTATATTATCCATCGATCAATAAACAAAATCTAGAGACATTTAATAAAAAATTTGTAGATACCTACAATTCAAAACCAAATAATTTAAGCTTATTAAGTTATGATCTTTTAGGGTTGATTTATTACTTATCTTTAAAATCTGATTTTTCAGACATAAACAATATTTTTAAAAAAGAAAATTCATTCAAAGGTAAAATTGGTATTTTTGATGTAAAAAACAACAAAATTAATCATAGATTAAACTTTTACAAAATTGATGGGGGAGAAATTAAAGAAATTTTCTAAGCTTTTTAAAAGCATCAGATCTGTGGTCTAATTTATACTTTTGAAATGGCTTCATCTCGCCAAATGTTTTTATTTTATTTTTAGGAATAAATATTGGATCGTATCCAAACCCATTTTTACCCTTAGGTTTTTTGGAAATATACCCCTCAACTTTTCCAACAACACAAGCTATTCTTTTGTTTAAATCACTTATGGACAGAGCACAAACAAACCTAGCATTAATTTTTTTGTTTCTCCAATTTTTATCTTTTTTATCTAATGCCTTATAAACTTTTTGAATGGCGTTATTAAAATTTAATTTTTTTCCAGCCCATCTTGCTGAAAAAATTCCTGGTTTTTTATTTAAAATGTCAATTTCTAAACCAGAGTCATCAGCTAAACAGATTAGATTTGTTTTTTTTGAAAAGTATTGAGATTTGATTAGAGAATTTTCTTTAAAAGTCTTTCCTGTTTCTCTAGGACTTTTTAAATTAAACTTTGAGGTAGGAAATGTTTTAATATTATCTGGTAATAAATCTCTTATTTCCTTTAATTTTCCTTTGTTATTTGTGCCTATAAGGAGTTGTTTAATTTTTTTTTTTAGCATCTGGAAATTTAATTTTTTCTTACCATATATGCTCATATGGAAAAAGATCAAAACCAAAAAAATACAGACAAAGCGCAAGAAAAAGATCAAAAAGATTTAAATCAAGATCAAAAAACTGAAAACTTAGAAACAAATAATGAAGAACAAGACCAAGAACAGGATCAAGAGCAAGAAAAAACCCCAGAAGAGAAAATTTTAGAGTTAGAGGATAAGCTTGCAAGATCATTTGCTGAAATGGAAAACCAAAGAAGAAGGTTTGAAAAAGAAAAAGAAGATGCTTTTGAATATGGAGGGTTTTCCTTTGCAAGAGAAGCTTTAAATTTAATAGATAATCTTGAAAGATCAAAACAAATTTTATTAAACGATGAAACTTTAAAGGATACTGAGGCATTAAAAAAAACACTCGAACATTTTGACATTATCAATAAAGATTTAATTTCAATTTTTTCAAAAAATAAAATCAAGCCTATTGAATGTCTAAATAAAAAATTAGATCCAAACTTTCACCAAGCAATGATGGAAATAGAGGACGATCAAAAAGAACCCGGAACAATTGTTCAAGAAATACAAAAAGGATTCACAATTAAAGATAGATTGTTGAGACCTGCTCTAGTGGGCGTAGCAAAAAAAAGTGAAAAAAAAGAGGAAAAAAATGAGGAAAATAAAGAAAATTCAGGAGATAAATAATATTTAAATGAACTTGTAGAATTCAATTTCAACCCTATATGAGGAGAATAAATAACTGATATGAGTAAAATAATTGGAATAGATTTAGGAACAACAAACTCTTGTGTGGCTATTATGGAAGGTAGCCAGGCAAAAGTTTTGGAAAATGCAGAGGGTGCAAGAACTACACCTTCAGTAGTTGCTTTTACTGAAGAAAAAGAAAAATTAATAGGACAACCAGCTAAAAGACAAGCAGTAACAAATCCAGAGAATACAATTTTTGCAGTCAAAAGATTAATTGGTAGAAATTTTGAAGACCCTACTGTTAAAAAAGATATAGAGGCTGCACCTTTTAAAATTGTAAATTCTGAAAAAGGTGATGCATGGATTGAAGCGAAAGGAGAGAAGTATTCGCCTTCACAAATTTCTGCTTTTATTCTACAGAAAATGAAAGAGACTGCTGAAAAATATTTAGGTCAAGCCGTTACAAAAGCGGTAATAACTGTCCCTGCATATTTTAATGATGCACAAAGACAAGCTACCAAGGATGCTGGAAAAATAGCTGGGTTAGAAGTTTTAAGAATTATCAATGAACCAACTGCAGCTTCACTGGCCTATGGTTTGGATAAAAAACAAAATAAAAAAATTGCAGTTTACGATTTAGGTGGTGGAACTTTTGACGTGTCTATTCTTGAATTAGGTGATGGAGTTTTTGAAGTAAAATCTACCAATGGTGATACTTTTTTAGGTGGAGAAGATTTTGACAACGCTGTTGTGGAATATTTAATTTCTGAGTTCAAAAAAGATAGTGGTATTGATTTAAAAACTGACAAGTTAGCATTACAAAGATTAAAAGAAGCAGCTGAAAAAGCAAAAATTGAACTTTCAGCAGCTGAGCAAACAGATATTAATTTACCATTTATAACTGCTGACAAAACTGGTCCTAAACATATTAATTTAAAAATGACTAGAGCTAAGTTAGAAGCTTTGGTTGAGGACTTAATAGCTAGAACTATTCCACCATGTAAAACTGCTTTAAAAGATGCTGGGATTTCAGCTAGCGATGTTGATGAAGTGGTAATGGTCGGAGGTATGACTAGAATGCCAAAAGTCATTTCTGAGGTAAAAAATTTCTTTGGTAAAGAACCAAACAAAAGTGTTAATCCAGATGAAGTGGTTGCAATGGGTGCTGCAATTCAAGCTGGTGTTTTACAAGGTGATGTAAAAGACGTTCTTTTATTAGATGTAACACCATTATCCCTAGGAATTGAAACTTTAGGTGGGGTTTCTACAAAGCTTATTGAAAAAAATACAACCATACCTACAAAAAAAAGCCAGGTGTTTTCTACTGCAGAGGATAACCAGCCAGCTGTCTCTATTCGAGTTCTACAAGGGGAAAGAGAGATGGCAACAGATAATAAATTACTTGGTAATTTTGAACTAGTAGGTATTGCTCCAGCTCCAAGAGGAGTTCCTCAAATTGAAGTCACTTTTGATATAGACGCTAATGGAATTGTGAATGTGTCTGCAAAAGACAAAGGTACTGGCAAAGAACAAAAGATTCAAATTCAAGCTTCTGGTGGATTAAGTGATGAAGAAATTGAAAAAATGGTAAAAGATGCTGAAGCCAATAAAGAAGCAGACAAGAAAAAAAGAGAGTCTGTTGATGTTAGAAACCAAGCAGATACTTTAATTCATTCAACCGAAAAAAATCTAAAAGAACATGGATCTAAGGTTTCAGATGCTGAGAAAAAAGCTATTGAAGATGGATCTAATGCATTAAAGGAAGCTCTTAAAGGTGAAGATATTGAGGACATTAAGAAAAAAACAGAAGCATTAGTACAAGCTTCAATGAAACTAGGTGAAGCTATTTACAAGTCACAACAAAGTACAAAACCAGACTCTGGTAAAGATGATGGCAAAGATGAAAAGGGAAAGAAAGACGATAATGTTGTTGATGCGGACTTTGAGGAAGTAAAAGAAGAGAATAAAGAAAAAAGCGCTTAACTGACATCTATTTGTCCAGGTTATATACATGGCTAAAAGAGATTATTATGATGTCTTAGGAGTGAGTAAAAGCGCAAGCCCTGACGAGCTAAAATCAGCCTACAGAAAATTAGCCGTTAAATATCACCCTGACAAAAATCCTGGGGATAAATCTGCGGAAGATAAATTTAAAGAGGCCAGTGAGGCTTATGGTGTGCTCTCTGATAAGTCAAAAAAAGAAAACTACGATAACTTTGGACACGCTGCATTTGAAAATGGTGGCGGTGGTAGAGGAGGTTTTGGAGGTTTTAGCGGGGCAGATTTCTCTGACATTTTTGAAGATTTTTTTGGAGACTTTGGTGGTGGCGGCAGAAGAAGTTCAAGAAGAAGCTCAAATAATAGAGGTTCAGATCTAAGATATGATTTATCAATTACACTAGAGGAGGCATATACTGGTAAAAAACAAAATATCCAATTTTCTACATCTGAAAAATGTAATACCTGTAAAGGAAATGGTTCAAAACCAGGCTCTAGCCCAGATAGATGTACCTATTGTGGAGGAAACGGAAGAGTTAGAACTAATCAAGGCTTTTTTACAGTTCAACAAACTTGTCCACAATGTGCTGGGAGTGGTGAAGAAATAACCAATCCATGTGGAGATTGTAACGGACAAGGTAACAAACAAACAAACAAAAAAGTATCTGTAACAATTCCCAAAGGTGTTGATGATGGCACAAGAATAAGACTTGCCGGCAAAGGTGAGGCTGGGACAAGAGGAGGTACTAGTGGAGATTTATATTTATTTATAAATGTTAAATCTCATGAGTTATTTAAAAGAAGTGATGTAAATTTATTTTTTGAATTTCCAATTTCAATAGCCGATGCTGCATTAGGTACAACAATAGAAATCCCTACAATTGATGGAAAAAAGGCAAAAATAAAAATTCCAGACGGAACTCAAGATGGTAAGCAATTTAGATTAAAAGGTAAAGGTATGCCATTCATGCGAAGAGGTGATTTTGGGGACTTATATGTTCAAGTTAAAACTGAAGTACCAGTATTTTTAAATAGAGAGCAAAAAGATTTATTAGAGCGATTTAGAAAAATAGAAAATGAAAAATCAAACCCAAGTATAAAAAAATTTTTTCAAAAAGCTAAAAGTTTTTGGAATAGTTAGAGAATGGGATTGGAAGAAATCGTTCCGGCAATTTTTTTAATAGCAGTTCTAATTCTAGTACTACCTGAATTTTTAAGGTCTAACTCAAAATCAAAAAGATTTATTAAGAATTTCTTCATTTGGTCTATAATTGTTGTTTTCATTATAATAATTTCCATTTTTATATTCTAAAAAAAATATAAAATTATCTTAATGAATATTCTTATTGAGGGCTGGCGTGGCATAAACCATTCATATGCTCTTGTTAATCAATGGCAAATTAATGAACTGATAAAATCATCAAATATATCTTTTAAAGATGTTCCTTTTTCTAATAAAAATTGGAATTCAAAAAAAAATGATAGTGGTTTAAAAGATGAAATCAAAAATATAATTAATCAAATTAAACCTCCTTCAAAAAATATTGCTTACGATATAACTTATAGAATCTCAGGACCATTTAACTTTGATAAAAAATTTAATTCTAGAGCAATATTTGTATTTGCCACTTCTGAATATA
>CACEKW010000004.1 GCA_902560185.1 uncultured Pelagibacteraceae bacterium
ACAAAACTTTGATGATGAAGAAATTATGGGTGTAGAAAAAATATCCAAAAATATAACTGAATCACTTTCGATACTTGTAGAAAAAAAATTAGATTTATTTTCAAGCACAGTTAATAATAAATAATGAGTTTTAAATGTGGGATTGTTGGATTACCTAATGTTGGTAAATCAACGCTTTTCAATGCACTAACTAATTCCAGTAAAGCACAAGCTGCTAATTTTCCTTTTTGTACAATTGATCCAAATATTGGAGTTGTAATAGTTCCTGATGAAAGATTAAACAATTTAGCTAAAATTTCAAAATCAAAAAAAATAATCAATACCACTATCTCTTTTGTTGATATTGCTGGACTGGTAAAAGGTGCATCCAAAGGTGAAGGTTTGGGTAATAAATTTCTTTCTCATATTAGAGAAGTCGATGCAATTATTCACATGATCAGGTGCTTTGACTCTAATGATATTCAAAATGTAAACCCCTCTGTTGACCCGGTTAGAGATATCGAAATTATAGAAACAGAGATGATGCTTGCAGATCTTGAGTCTATTCAAAAGAGGTTAGAAAAAAATAATAAAAAAAATGTTGATGAGGATCAAATCAAAATTCTTGAAATAGCTATGGATTGTATAAATAATAATAAAAGTTTTGATGATTTAAAGACTCAATTTAATAAAAAGCAACTTAATCAATCTGGGTTATTATCACTCAAACCTAAAATTTTTGTTTGTAACGTAGATGAACAAAGTGTTCAAAGTGGAAATAATTACACTCAATCATTTATTGATAAGTATGGAAACAATAATACTTTAATCGTCTCTGCAGACATAGAAAATCAAATAAATGAATTGGATAGTAATGAGAAAAAAAATTATATGGAAATGATTGGATTAAAGGAAACAGGATTGAATAAATTAATTAAGAAAGGTTACGAAATTCTCGACCTAGATACATACTTTACATCTGGACCCGAAGAAACTCGAGCATGGACAATTGAAAAAAATTGTACTGCTCCAAAAGCTGCAGGTGAAATTCATACTGATTTTGAAAAAGGATTTATTCGGGCTGAAACTATTTCTTACGATGATTTCATATCCAATGATGGTTGGGTAAATTCAAAAAATAATGGAAAAATGAGATTAGAAGGGAAAGATTATATAGTTAAAGATGGAGACGTTTTAAACTTCCGTTTCAATACGTGACCATATTCTTTTCATACTAAAATAAACTAGGATAGTTAAAATAATTAAATACACGATAGCTTTAAAACCCATTTGATGTCTTGACTCTAAATGAGGTTCAGCTGACCACATCAAGAATGTTGTTACATCTTTTGACATTTGCTCAACAGAAGCTATTGTACCATCAGAGTATTCTACTAATCCATCTGATAACTGATTAGCCATTTTAATTTTATTCCCATACATATATTTATTATAATACACACCATCATCTAAAGTAACTCCAGCTGGTGGGTCTTCATATCCTTGAAGCAATGAGTAAATATAATCTACCCCACCCCCTCTTGCTTTAACTAGCACAGACATGTCTGGTGGATAAGCACCTCCATTTGCAGCTTGAGCAGCTTGAACGTTATCATAGGGCATTACAAACTTATCTGATAATCTGCCCGGACGAGTAAACATATCACCGTCTGAATTAGGTCCATCCTTGACTTCAAAAGATGCAGCAATAGCTTTTGCTTGCTCTATAGAAAATTCTGGTCCCCCTTTCTCAGCTAAGTTTCTATAACTTAAATATTTCATTGAATGACAAGAAGAGCACACCTCTGTGTAGACTTGATAACCTCTTTGAAGTGCAGCTCGATCAAACTTTCCAAAGAGTCCTTTGAAGCTCCAATCGGTTTTTAAATATTCAACTTTTTCTGCAGCTAGAGTGCTGAGTGAAAGTCCAGAAAATAAGATAATAAATGAAAATATTTTAAAAAAATTTTTCACTTATTTATTTAAACTTTCCTTGTTCTTTGCTGTGGCTAAATTAGGTGAACCACCTAGTATCGGTTCGGTAATACTTAATGGAATTGGAAGAGTTTTTTCTTTCCAACCTAAAACTGGAAGTATTACTAAAAAATGTAAGAAATAGTATGCTGTAGCTACTCTAGCAACTAACAGATATAATCCCTCTGCTGGCATAGCACCAACATATCCCAGGATCAAAACATCAGCGACAAGGATCCAATAAAATTGTCTGTATAAAGGTCTAAATACTGCTGATCTAATTTTTGAGGTATCGAGCCATGGAAGAGCTGCTAAAATTAAAATAGCAGATAACATTGCAACTACTCCTAAAAGTTTATCTGGGACCGATCTTAAAATTGCGTAGAATGGTAATAAATACCACTCCGGAACAATATGTGCCGGCGTAACTAACGGATTAGCTTCAATATAATTATCTGCATGACCTAAAATATTTGGCGTATAGAAAACAAAAAATGCAAAAACAATCATAAACATTAGTAAAGCAAAACCATCTTTTATTACAATGTATGGATGGAATGGTACTGTATCTTTTGAAGGTTTTTTAATGTCAATTCCAACTGGATTATTATTTCCAGGAACATGAAGTGCCCATATGTGAAGAACAACTAAACCTAAAATTAAAAAAGGTATTAAATAGTGAAGTGTAAAAAATCTTGTTAAAGTAGGATTATCAACTGAGTAACCTCCCCATAACCAAGTAACAATACCCTCGCCTACTAAAGGAATTGCACTAAATAGATTTGTAATTACAGTTGCACCCCAGAAACTCATTTGGCCCCATGGAAGTACATAACCCAAAAATGCAGCTGCCATCATTAATAAATAAATGATGATACCTATTATCCAAATTATTTCCCTAGGAGCTTTGTAAGAACCATAAAATAATGATCTAAATATGTGAATATAAACAGCCAAAAAAAACATTGAAGCACCATTTGCATGAATGTATCTAATTAACCAACCATAGTTAACATCTCTCATAATATGCTCGACACTATCAAAAGCCATGTCAGCATGAGCGATATAATGCATTGCAAGAACTAAACCCGTTACAATTTGAGTAATCAAACAAAAAGTTAATATTCCACCAAACGTCCACCAATAATTTAAATTTTTAGGTGTTGGATAGTCAGTTAAGTGATTTGCAAGAGTTAATAATGGTAAACGATCGTTAAACCATTTTCCAAATTTTGATTTCGGTGTGTATTCGTGATCACTCATAATAATTATCCAATTTTAATTGTATTAGCATTAACAAATTCGTATTTAGGGATCTCCATATTAGTCGGAGCTGGTCCCTTTCTAATTCTTCCAGAGATATCATAGTGCGAACCATGACAAGGACAAAACCATCCATTGTATTCGCCTTTTTGATCTAAAGGAACGCAGCCTAAATGAGTGCACACTCCAAGCATGACTAACCACTCGGGGTTCGCTGCACGATCCTCATCTTTTTCTGGATGTTTTAAATCCTCTAACTTTACAGATCTTGCTTCAGCTATCTCATCTTGTGTTCTTCTACGAATAAAAACTGGTTTACCTCTCCATAAAACTGTAATTGTTTTACCTGGATTTACCGCACTTACATCAACCTCGGTGCTCGCCAAAGCTTTGACTGATGCGTCTGGGTTCATCTGATCGATCATTGGCCATATCGTTGCACCAACACCAACCGCACCAACTGCATAAGTTGCTGTGAATAAGAAATCTCGTCTATTAGTTTTTTTTTCTGACATCAATAATAGTTAAATATACTCAATATTGCTTTTTTCTACTTAAATATATGATTTCATATAATATAAAATGATAAATTTACTACTGAAAGAATGACACAGAATTTGATAAATCATGGCCCTAAAATTGCTTTATTTGAACCAGACATACCTCAAAATACAGCAGCAATAATCAGAACCTGTGCGTGCCTAGGTGCAAAACTTGAAATAATAGAGCCTTGCGGGTTTATGCTGAGTGACAGAAGATTTAAGCGAGTCGTTATGGATTATATGAATGAAAAAGACATAAAATTCCATCAAAGCTCAGACGATTTTTTTAAATCGAAAAAAGATCAAAGAATAGTTCTAATGACCACAAAAGCCTCTGTTTCTTACACAAAATTTAAGTTTAATAAAAATGACACTATTCTTTTTGGTAGAGAAAGTGCCGGAGTTCCAAATGAGGTTCACAAAAAAATTAAAGATAGACTCAAAATTCCTATGAAAAACAATAAGCGCTCACTTAATATTGCATCTTCTGTTGCAATCATATTGGCAGAAAGTTTAAAACAAACTAAATTAATCTAATATGGATTTAGAAATTAAAAAAGACATCACAAGTAATTGGTTCAAAATGCTACAAGAAGCTATTTGGCATACTATAACTAACCTTGAAAGAAAAGATGCGGATATTAAAACCACTGTTTGGAACAGAAGTAAAAAAAGAGATGAAGGAGGTGGAGAATTTAGAATTTTAGAAAATGGAAAAATATTTGATAAAGTCGGAGTAAATTTTTCTAAAGTTCATGGAAAATTCCCAAAACAATTTCAAAAAAATATTTTAGGTGCAAAAAAAAATCCCAGTTTTTGGGCTTCTGGTATTTCTGTTGTGATGCATATGAAAAATCCCATGATCCCTGCCATGCATTTTAATACAAGATATATCTGCACAACTCAGGACTGGTTTGGTGGTGGTATGGATGTAACCCCATCAATAAAAGATGATAAGGAAAAAAAAGAATTTCATAAAACCCTAAAAAAAATGTGTGATCAACACAATAAGAAATATTACACAAAGTACAAGAAATGGTGTGATGAATATTTTTATTTAACTCATAGAAAAGAACCAAGGGGTATTGGTGGAATTTTTTTTGATTATAAAAAAGATAATTTTGAGAAAGATTTTAAATTTGTAAGAGATGTGGGGATCACTTTTCAATTTATTTTTGAAAAAATCATTAGAAAAAAAATGAAGAAAAAGTGGACTAAAAAACATAAAGAATTACAATTCATAAAAAGAGGTCGTTATACAGAATTTAACTTACTCTATGACCGAGGAACAAAATTTGGTTTACAAACTGGTGGAAACGTTGAAGGTATTTTAATGTCATTACCTCCGTTAGCAAAATGGAAATAACATGGACAAAGAACCAATTACTTTAAATGGCCTAAATAAACTTAAAGATGAATTAATCTTTTTAAAAGAAAAAAAAAGACCTGAGATTGTAGCGGCGATTGCTGAAGCGAGGTCACATGGTGATCTAAAAGAAAATGCAGAGTACCACGCTGCAAAAGAAGAGCAGTCTCATAATGAGGGAAGGATTACTGAAATTAATGATATCATTGCTAGAGCAAATGTCATTGATGTTACGAAACTAAATAATGATGGAAAAGTTATCTTTGGCTCGACTGTGTTTTTAGAAAATTTAGATACTGGAGAAAAAATAAATTATAAGATTGTAGGAAAAGATGAAGCTGATCTCAAACAAAAATTAATTTATTTTCAATCACCTATAGGTAAAGGTTTAATAGGAAAAAATAAAAATGATTTAGTTGAAATAAAAACTCCTGCCGGGGTCAAAAATTTTGAAATTAAAGACGTAAAATATATCTAATTGTTAACAATTTGACTTACTTGTTTATCTGAAATTTGAAAATTATTTTTCACCCATTCTTCCTCAATTATTTTTAATTTTACACCCAATTGTTTACCCTCAGGAATATTGAATTTTTCCATTAAAAATTCTGCACCCACAGGCATTTTTGGTATTGTTTTATCTTTGTAGAAATCAATTAATCTTTGAATATTTTCAGAATTTTTTTTTGATTTTATTAAATAATAATTGAGAATATCAGTTACAGCTTGTTTTCCATTATAATAAAAAATACCATTTAAGTTTTCCTCTCTGAAAGTTTTTGGTCCAATTTTTTCCTTAAAAAAATTATCAATAATTTTAATTCTTTTTTGATCTTTTTTAGAAATATTAAATTTGTACATAAAATAATCTGCATTATCTGTCTCATCAATAATCATTAAAGATAATAGAAAGACAAAATCAGCCTTATTAATTATTTGTTTTTTTTTTGAGTTTAATTTTGAAAAAGTTTTTAAATTATTTAATTCAGGAAAAACAATTAAAAATAATTCTGAGCTCAATTTATCATCAGCTAATTTTTCTAATATTTCTAAGTGAGTTATTTTTTTTAGCTCATCTAATAGTCTCTCTTTAGATAATTTTGAGATACCACCGATATTAATTTTAAGTTTTCTGATTAATTCTGGATTATGCGGATGCTTTGAGTAATGGGCGAAAAATCTTAAATATCTTAAAATTCTCAAATAATCTTCTTTAATTCTTTTATCAGCTTCTCCTATAAAATTTACAAAACCGTTTTCTAAGTCTTTTTTACCCTCAAAAGGATCAAACAAGTTTCCATTTTCATCCGCGTAAATGGAATTGATGGTAAAATCCCTTCTTAATGCATCCTCTTTCCAATTTTTTGAAAATTTCACTTTTGCATGTCTTCCATCTGTTAAAATATCTTCTCTCAATGAGGTAATCTCAAATTTGTACCCTTCTATAAGTGCTGTAATTGTTCCATGTTCAATACCAGTTTCGTAATAATCAATTTTATTTTCTTTCAAAACTTCACAAACCTTTTGAGGATCAAGATTTGTAGCCATATCAATATCATTTACTATTTCTTTATTAATGATTTTTCTTATGCAACCTCCTACAAATCTTACTTCACTATCTGATGAATAAGAATTTATGGCTTTAAATATTTTATTTGCTGGAGTATTTTTTGTTAAATCTCGAATACTTTGACTTATATAATTTAAATTATTTGATCTAAAAAAAATTGTATCTAAAAAATTTTTCATACTTGGCTGGGGCGCTAGGATTCGAACCTAGGATGCAGGTACCAAAAACCCGTGCCTTACCGCTTGGCTACGCCCCAATATTAAGTTCGTATAACACAAAAAAATCAAATTTATATAGTTTTTGAGGCTATACACCAGATATTTTTGTATTTTTGAATAAACCTTTTTTTCGCACGTTCACATCTTTTTTTTGTTTGAAAATATGCAACTAAAGCTGATCCCGATCCAGTCATTCTTACAAAAACTGGGTTTAAAGAATTCTCTAAATAAAGTTTAATATTTTTTAATCTTGGGTATTTTAAAAAAGCTATTGTTTCTAAGGAATTTTTCATATCTTTTAAAAAATTGATATCAAACATTTTTTTGGCTCCCTTGCCAAATTTTGCTTTATCAAACTTTCTAACCTTTGAATAAATATCCTTAGTCGAACAACCAAAATTTGGTTTTACGATTAATGGGTAAATTTTTTTTACATTATTGAAATACTTTATTTTATTTCTTGAATTTAAAATCTTACTTTTATGATTTAAGCCTAACATCACATCTGAACCAATTAACTTAGAAATTTTTAACATTTCCTTATTTTTGATATTGATTATTCTCTTATGAGCCAAATATCTTAGTATACTTGCTGCATTCATTGAGCCACCGCCAAGACCAGCTTTATCAGGTATAGATTTTTTGATTTTGATTTGAAATCTTTGGTTTTTCAAAATTTTTTTTTTTTCTAAGATTTCAAATAATTTAGAAATAGTATTTTTCTTACCTATCCTCCGAGAAAATTTTCCATTGAATGAAATTAAATGTTTTTTTGATTTAATTTTTTTGATCAAAATTATGTCGTGCAAATCTACGAAGCTTATTATGCTCTCTATATTATGCAAAGATTTACTTTTGCTTATAACATTTAATGCCAAATTTAATTTCGCGTGTGATTTTATTCTTGAAAAAGGCATTAAGAGCTTTTAAGACCTTCGATCATCTTAATATTAATTTTTTCAATTAATTCTTTTTCAGTATCTTTCATTTTCAATACATTGGTCCAAAAATATCTAGCCTGGATTTTTCTATTGAGCTTCCACAAAATATCGCCGTAATGGTCATTCACTATCGGATCATCCGGCATCAATTCTACGGCTCTTTTCAAAAATTTTTCAGCTCTTGGATAATCATCAGTTAAATAATAAGCCCAACCAATAGAGTCTATTATATATGGATCATCACTCTCAAGTTCGTAGGCTGTTTCCAGCATTTTAATCGCTTCATTAATTTTATAATCCCTCTCAAGCCATGAATAAGCAAGGTAATTTAGTATATAAGCATCGTCAGGTGTAATTTGGAGTGCATCAATTAAATCTTTATCGGCTTTTTCATAATTTTTAATTCGTTCATATGTACCTCCTCTTCGATAAAGAATATCTGACTTAATATCCGAATTATCATCTAAATTTTCAATAATTTTAGAGTAATATCTTATTGCTTCTTCATAATTTTTTGCTTTTTTATAAAAATTAGCAACATCAAATAATATTTTCTCATTTGGATTTTCAATTTTGTCAAAATTAAATTTAATAAAGTTAAGAGACTCTTGATTATTTCTTTGCGCTGAAATTATTTGCGCTTCTTTTTTTAATCTAAACCAATAGTAAAAATCATCATCCTTTTTAAATTTTTTAAGAACCTTTTTTGCCTTTTCATAATCTTTGTTAAAATAATGATTTTCTGCAACTAGTGATAAATTAAACACAAATCTTGGATTAAGAAAATTTGATAAATTTAAGTAAAAATTTGACATTTCGTAATTGTCTTGTGCAGAATACAGATTTGATATTAAAAACAAAAATTCAGCAATCAAATCATTATGATTTTTACATGAAAAGACCTCTTTAAATTTTTGTAAGTTTCCATTGTCGATCCAACTTTTACCTTGTGATAGTAGCAATGTTGAATTTAAAAATTCTATTTCATCAGTAATTACTTTTGCTTCATCTAAATTATCGTTTTCAACTAAGTAACTTATATAAAAATAAATATATCTAGTAAAATCCGATTCAGGATCATTAATCAATTTTGAGAAATATCTCCCTGTATTAGGATCATCTAAATAACACTTTTGAAATGTTTCTGAGATATAAGACAATCTTCCAAAGTTTTTCTTATCGTCTAAAAATTTTTTTTCTTTAAAGAGATAAACATATTGTTTTAAGCTCTCTAAAATTGCTAAATTAAACCTATCCTCGTCTGCAAAATTATTTGCAATAGAAATATATTCATAGGCAATATCTAACTCATTTTTTTTTAAACTATCAATTATTAACAATAAATAAGAGTCGAAAAAATCTATATTTTCATTTTGATAATTTTGTTTAATAATTTGAATCGCTTGCACTACTTTATTCTCCAATACTAATGAAGATACATACCTTTTTAAAAATGGATCATGAGCATTAATCAAAATTTTAGATGAATTAAAAAAATCTAAAGCTTCAGAATTTTTTTTATTACCAAAAGCAACTATACCTGAAAAATATTTTGATAAATTTTTAGAATCAATTTTTTCAAAAGAATTACTTTTCGTAAACAAAGTGTTCTGATAAAATAATAATACAATAAGTATAAATTTTATATTTTTAAGTACCATTACTACATTGTATGATTAAAAAGACTTTAAATCAAAATGCTAAATATGCTCAAGAATTCATGAAAACAATTGAAACTGATTTTATTTTTAGCGATAAACCAATCAATAGATTTAAAGTCGACTCAGCTGAAAATAAAGAAACTTCAATTAGTAAAAATGGATTGCTGAATGATCTTAAAACAAAGATTAATTCAATTGAAAATTGTAATTTAAAAAATAATTCTAAGAATTTGGTCTTGGGCGAAGGTAACATTAATGCTGATGTGATGTTAATTGGAGAAACTCCAGGAGAAATAGAGGATGAAACTGGCTTATGCTTTCAAGGAGAAGTGGGCAATCTCTTGAACAAAATGTTACTAGCAATCGATATAAAAAGAGAAAATATTTACACCACCTACTCAATTAATTTCAGACCACCAGAAGATAGAAAACCCACTGGACAGGAGATAAAACGTTATGCAATATTTTTAAAAGAACACATTGCGATAATAGATCCAAAAATTTTAATTTTAATGGGCAGCACAGCAATGGAGGCAATTACAGGATTAAGCAAAATATCTAATGAAAGAGGTAAGTGGAAAGAAATAATTTTAAAGAACAAAACTATTCCTATCATGATTTCTTTTAGCCCCTCCTATCTAATTAGATTTCCAGAAAATAAAAAATTTTCGTGGGCAGATCTAAAAAAAATTAAACAAAAAATTCAAGATTTAAATATTACGATTTAATGAAAACTATTGCTGGAGTTGATGAAGTTGGCAGAGGTAGCTTAATTGGACCTGTTTATGCAGCAGCCGTAATATTGAACAAGACCATCAATAAGAAGTTATTGAAAGACTCAAAAAGTTTAAAAAAAAATAAACGAGAATTTTTAGCTAAATACATAAAAAAAAACTCTATTTGGGCTACAGGTAAAGCTTCTGTCTCAGAAATTGAAAAAATAAATATTCTTCATGCAAGCCTATTGGCTATGGAAAGAGCAATTAAAAAACTCAAAAAAAAACCAAAACTGATTTTGGTCGATGGAAATAAAACACCAAATTTAAAAAATTATAAACTTCAATCAGTCATTAAAGGTGATCAAAAAATACCATCTATTTCTGCAGCATCAATCATAGCAAAAGTTACACGTGATAAAATGATCTCTAAGTTAGGTAAGAAATTTAAAAATTATTACTGGAGTAAAAATTATGGATATGGAACTAAACAACATCTTAAAGCTATAAAAAAATTTGGGATTACTTCTCACCATAGAAAAACCTTTTCACCGATTAGCAAGTTAAAATAGGTTTCACGTAGAAACACCAGATGTAGTTGTTGTGAACCACCATCATACAAATGGAATCCAAATAATTCAATCCTAGGTTGACCCAAGAATCTTTTTGGAGTCTAATTTATTTTTATAAAATGAATTTGGACTTTAAAAATAAATTAATAAATGGAGATAGTTTAAGGGAACTTAAAAAAATCCCCAGTGAGACTTTTGATTTAATTTTTGCTGACCCTCCTTACAACTTACAGTTAAGGAATGAGCTTATACGACCCGATAGGTCTAAGGTAAATGCAGTCAATGATAAATGGGATCAATTTGAAAATTTTAAAAAGTATGATGAATTTACCTACTCGTGGTTAACGGAATGTAAAAGAATTTTGAAAAAAAATGGAGCTATTTGGGTGATTGGCAGTTACCATAACATTTTTAGAGTTGGCACTGCTATTCAAAATTTAGGTTTTTGGATTTTAAATGACGTCATCTGGAATAAAAAAAATCCTATGCCAAATTTCAGAGGGACACGTTTTACTAATGCGCATGAAACATTGATTTGGGCATCAAAATCAGAAAAATCAAAATACACTTTTAATTATCAATCTTTAAAATGTTTAAATGATGATCTTCAAATGAGATCAAACTGGGAGTTGCCGATTTGTAATGGTTCTGAGAGACTTAAAAAGAATGGCAAAAAAGTACATTCTACTCAAAAACCTGAGGCTCTACTTCACAGAATTTTATTAGCAACCTCAAATAAAAATGATTTAGTTTTAGATCCTTTTTTAGGATCAGGAACAACAGCAACAGTTGCAAAAAAATTAGGTAGAAAGTATTACGGAATTGAAAAAGAAAAAACCTATTATAAGGCAGCTGAACAACGACTAAAAAATACAAAACCTATAGAAGATGATTATTTAGATACTTTGCAAAATGGTAGATCTAAGCCAAGAATACCTTTTGGGTCATTAGTTGAATTAGGAATAATTAAACCAGGCACTACTATTTTTGATAATAAAAAGAAAATCAGTGCAAAAATTATGGCTGATGGAAGTATAAAACATGCCAAAAAAGAGGGCTCTATTCACAAGGTAGCTGCATCAATATTGGGAGCAGAAAGTTGTAATGGCTGGACTTATTGGCATTATAATCTTAATGGGCAAATAGTGCCTATAGATAATTTAAGACAAAGATTAATTTCAAAAAATTAATTATTATAAATTTTACCTAAATAAGAATCTAAAAACTTTTTGTTTTTAATAAATTTTTTCAAAAAAATATTTCTAAAAAAAACAGCCACAGGATTAGACAAATGAAATGCGAATTGATTTAGTTTAGATCTTTTATTGACCATTTTGGTTTTATTAACTCTATTCTTAAAGAAATCCCCTTCTAAGTTATTTTCAATACATTTAAATAATTCATAAGCACCCTCTATGGATTGAGATGCTCCTTGAGCAAATGAAGGTGGAAAAGCAAAAAAAGCATCACCTATAAAATTAATGTTATCATCATTTGTTTTAAAAAAGTCTTTACTAACAAATACTGGGAATATTTTTAATTCCTTAATTTTATCAAAAAATTCTTTATTTTCTTTTGGAACCTTTTCTAAAACTTTTCTAATGAAGGAATTTTCTTTAAATAAAGAATAATTTTTTTGCTGTTCTAAAGTAAGTTGATACTTCATAATTGCTATAAAATTTAAGTCTCCATTTTGATTTACTGGATAAATTACCTGATGAAAATCAGAGCCTAAAAATAATGAAATATTTTCATTATCGATTTTGGAAGAATTTGTTATCTTTCCTCTAATCGCTAGTGTGTTGTTGTATTTTGGTTGACTTTTATTGTTGGAAATCAAACTTCTACTTTTTGAAAAAACTCCATCTGAAATGATTAGATAATCACATTCAAAAATTTCATTGTTTTTAAAAGTAAGTTGAATTTTCTGATTTTCTTTATTTATACTTGAGACATTGTGATTAAATTTAATTAAATTTTCTAAATCCTTTTTCAAAAAATTTATTAAATCAGACCTTTTCAAGGTAGTGTACTGACAATTCTCTGAATTAAAATCAGAGATATTCAAATCACATATCTTTTTGAAGTTTTTAGATGAAAAAAAAATAATCTTTTTTGGATTAAACTTTCTTGCATTTTCAAATTTATTAAATTCAATTTCATTTAAAAGCTTCACACTATTGACGGATAATTGAATTCCATAACCTTCCTCAAGATTAATCGAATTACTTTTCTCATAAATTACCACTTGATAATCTGAGTTTTTCTTGAACAAATTAGCAATAAATAATCCTGAAATACCAGCTCCGATAATGGCTATTTTTTTCATAAGTTGCCCTCTAAATACTTAACAACTTTTTTTGTAAATGTTGGCAACATAGAATTACCAATTTTTTTTTGATCAACCCAAAAAGAAGAGGATATTTCTCTAACATTTTTTGGATATTGAATTTTGATATTCATATTCATGTTGGACATTTTAAAATTTATAGTTTTATTAAATTTTTTGGGTTTAGATAATTCCTGCATTGGAAATATTCTTAAATTTTTGAGAAATTTAAATTTTGTATTTTTAACCAATAGATATTTTTTATCTTTTTTATAAACATTTAAAATAAAATACTTATCTATATTTTTTTTACTATTCTTTACAAGTTTGAAATCTTTTTTTCGAAATGATTTACATTTTTTTGAAATTGGACATTTTAAACAGTTGGGATTTGTAGGTTTACAGATCAAAGCCCCTAATTCCATTAAAGCCTGCGCATAATCGCTAGACCTTGGGGATGTTCCTAATATTGATTTTTTTTTGTGGAGATTTTCCTTAGTAATTTCTTTTTCTTTTTTTAGAAAAAGATATCTTTTTAAAACTCTCTCAACATTTCCATCTAGCGGTATATAAGACTTATTAAATGCAATAGCCAAAATTGCACTTGCGGTATAATTTCCAATTCCTGGTAAAGAAATTAAATCATCAAAAGTATCTGGTAATTTCCCTTGAAAATTTTTTTTAATAACTTGAGCAGTTTTTCTTAAATTTTTTACTCTAGAATAATATCCAAGACCTTCCCAGAGTTTATAAAGTTTTTGGTCATTAGTTTTGGCAAGTGAGCTAAGATTTGGAATGTTTTTAATAAAGCGATTAAAATAAGGAATAACTGTTGCAACCTGAGTTTGTTGTAACATAAATTCACTTACTAATGTAAAATATTGCTTTTTAGTAGGTGAAACATTTTTTCGCCATGGTAATGATCTTTTATTTAAATCGTACCAATTGAGAATTTTTTTTGTTACAAATTGATCTTTCATATGCAATATAAAAAATATATTAAGCAGAGAACTGGTAGCATTCAAGGATTAAGGTCTTTCAATGACACTTTGCCAAAAAATATTAAAAAGTTTATTAATAAAAGAGGTCATATTTATTCCGAAACACTCAATAATTGGAAATTCATTGCTGGTGAAAAATTATTTAAAGTTTGTTATCCAAAATCTTTTAAGAATACTAACAAGTTCAATGTAAGCACGCTCTTAATAATGGTGCAAAGAGGTCATGAAGTTGAGTTAGAATATTCAAAAAAAGAGATCATGGATAGAATGAATGCTTTTTTTAAAGATGAAGTTATAAAACGGATTAAATTTACAAGTTTTAACGATGAAAATAAAATAGATAATCAGAAGATAATTCAGAATAAACCTGTGACAAACAATAAATATAAAAATAAACTTAATGATGTTAAAAATGAACAAATCAAAAATTCTTTAATTGAATTAACTAAAGTTTTTAAAGAAAAATGAATAAATTATTTCTATTTTTAATATTAATTTTTGGATTAAGTACTAGTGCTAACGCAGAAATAAAGAGAATAGTTTCAGGAAATCAAAACGCAAAAATTACAATAATTGCCTACGAGTCTCTAACATGTAGCCACTGTGCAAATTTTCATAAAGATGTTTACCCCTCTCTTAAAAAAGATTTCATAGATACAGGACTAGTCAAAATAGAATTTCGACACTTTCCTTTAGATATTGCTGCTTTAAATGCTTCAAAAATTTCCCTGTGTAAACAAGATCAAAGCCTAGAGATTTTGGAAAAACTTTACTCTAATCAACAAGCTTGGATAAAAGGTAAGGGAATAGAAGAGGTAAATAATAATTTGAAAGAATTTCTAAAAAAAGCTGGGTTTGATATTGATTTTGAAAAATGTATTAGCAACAAAGAAATAGAGGACTATGTTTTAAATGATCGAATCGAAGGGACAAAAAATTTTAAAGTTAATTCTACTCCTACGATAATAATTAATAACGAAAAGTTCGAAAAATCTCTTAATTATAAAAATTTAAAAAAAACATTGGAAAAGCTGATATAAGTTAATCCATGGAGTTTAAAAAAATCCAACTCAATGGATTTAAGTCATTTGCAGATAAAACTAATTTCTTAATTGAAAATGGTTTAACAGGTATTGTTGGCCCAAATGGATGCGGAAAATCAAATATAGTTGAATCTTTAAGATGGGTAATGGGTGAAACATCTGCAAAAAGCATGCGAGGATCAGGCATGGAAGATGTCATATTTTCAGGAACATCAAATAAACCCTCTAAAAATATTGCTGAAGTTTCAGTAACAGTTGCCAATGAAAATAACGAGGGTCCAGTGCAATTTAGAGAGTTAGACGAAATAAATGTTAGAAGAAAAATAGAAAAAGATAAAGGTTCGAAGTTTTATATCAATGATAAAGAAGTTAGAGCAAGGGATGCTCAAATGTTTTTCGCAGATTTATCAACTGGAGCTCACTCTCCATCAATGATTAGTCAGGGCAGAATTGGTGCCCTTGTTACTGCAAAACCTACTGATAGAAGAGCAATTTTAGAGGAAGCTGCAGGAATTTCTGGATTACATGTTAGAAGACATGAGGCTGAACTAAGATTAAGCGCTGCAGAAAATAATCTAAAGAGAGCTGATGAATTAAGAAGGCAACAGGAAAGGCAACTAGCAAATTTACAAAAACAGGCTGAAGAGGCTACAAAATACAAAAATATTTCTGATGAAATAAAAAAAATTGAAGCAGGACTATATTATCTAAAATTACTAGAGATCGATAAAGAAATTAAAATAGAAAATGAAATTAATACAGAAGCAGAAACTGAAGTCAGTGGTTTTAATAATAAAATTAACGAATTAGAGAAACTGATTAAAACTGAGGTTGATAAAATAACTCCTCTACGAGAAAAAAATATTGAAAATTTATCGAAGATACAAAGGCTAAACTTAGAACTAAAAAGTCTAGATGAGGAAAATAGTAGAATTCAAGACGAAATAGAAAACGTAAAAAAATCTCTACAAACAATAGATGATGATATTAGTAGGGAAAGAGGAATAGTGATTGATGCAAACTCAAATGAAAAAAGACTGAAAGAAGAAAAAAGTGAACTTATTGAAATCGACTCAAAATATTATCAAACTGAGAAACAATCTAATGAAGATTTGGAAAACAGCAAGAATAAGTTAAAATCAGAAATCGATAAAATTAAACAATTAATTAATTCAGAAAAAAATGATGATGCAATTAAATCACTAGATGATTGCCAATTTGTCATCGAAGAATACGCAGATAGTTATAGTAAAAATCAAAATATCAAAAGAGAGTCTGTCAAAAGAAATGAGAGAATTGCAATAATTGATAAGGAGATTGAGAGTTGGAAAAATCTTTTATCTAATTCGGAAAAAATGGTTGCAGAATTAAGTGATAGAAAAAATAAACTTAATGTGCAACGAGATAAACTTGATAATCAACCAAAATTTCAGGCAGAAAAAAAAGGGCAAATTTCAGAAAATTTAAGAATTTCTGAAAATGAAAAAAATGAGAATGAGCAAATTATCAATACCACAGATGAAAAAATTGACACTCTTAGAAATCAACTAAACGAGATACAAGAACAATCTATTCAGATTAGAGAACGAAAAGCAAGTTCAGGGGCAACAATTGAAGGACTTAAAAAAAGAAAAAATGATTTAGTTGATAGAATAATTTCTGAGCTAAATCTTACGGAAGAAAACATTTTAGAAAATTCAAATTTATTTGGTGTCGAAGAACTGCCTGATGCTGTTAATCAAGAAGACTTATTAGATAAAAAAAAACAAGAGAGAGAAAAATTAGGCTCAGTTAACTTAAAGGCTGACGAAGAGACAGCAAAGTATGAAACAGAAATCAAGAAAATGGAACAAGATAGAGCAGACTTAGTTACAGCAATTATAAAACTTAAAGATAGTATTAATGAATTAAATCAAAAAGGAAGGGAAAGACTCATTGAGGCATTTGATAAGGTAAATAGAAAATTTAATGAGGTTTATACAAAATTATTTAATGGTGGAAATGCTAAGCTTGAATTGGTTGACTCTGATGACCCTTTAGAAGCTGGTTTGGAAATGTTAGTAAGTCCTCCTGGAAAAAGACTCCAGTCGATAACTTTATTGTCAGGTGGTGAGCAGGCTTTGACTGCACTATCTTTAATTTTTGCAGTTTTTTTAACTAACCCCTCGCCTATATGTGTTTTGGACGAGGTTGATGCACCTTTAGATGATGCCAACGTAACAAGATTTTGTGGCTTGCTTGAAGAACTAATTAAAATTACAAATACCAAATTCATCATTGTTACTCACCATGCTTTGACAATGTCAAAAATGAATAGACTTTATGGTGTCACCATGCCTGAAAAAGGAATAAGTCAACTTGTAGCTGTTGATTTACAAAAAGCAGAAAGCATGGTTGCTTAAGCAATAAATAAAAATGTCTAAAGATCCATTCAAAACTCGCCTAGAGATTGCAAAGAAAAAGGTTTCAAAAAGAGATCTAGAAAATAAAAAAGATAATCAATCTCCAATTGGCACTGCTTTTAAGCTAAGTACTGAGCTAGTTTCAGCGGTCGCCGTAGGGACAATTATTGGGTTTCTTTTAGACAAGACCTTTGGTACTAAACCATGGTTAATTTTAATATTTTTTTTTGTAGGGGTAGTTGCTGGGATAATTAATGTAATTAGATCCGCAAAAAAAATGCAAAAATAGATAAGGATTTATGGCAGCTAACCCAATGACACAATTCGAAGTTTATAGAATTGGTCCAGAAATAAAAGTGGGCGCTTTTGATATTTCTTTTACTAACGCTAGTTTATTCATGGTCATAAGTTCTCTTGCGATTTTAATAATATTCAACCTTGGTTCAAAGAAAAATTCAATACTTCCGAATAAGATCCAGCTTTTAGCTGAATTAAGCTATTCATTTGTCTCAAAAATGATCAGCGATACTGCTGGTTCAAAAGCCAAACCATATTTTTCATTTATCTTTTCATTATTTATGTTCGTTTTGTTTTGTAACATGTTCGGCATGATACCTTACACTTTTACAGTGACTAGTCATATCATTGTGACTTTCATGTTAGCAGCTTTTATTTTTATTGGAGTTACAGTTATTGGTTTTATAAAACATGGCTTTGGTTACTTAAAACTATTTGTTCCAAGTGGTGTTCCTATCGTACTTTTACCATTAATTGTGGTCATTGAAATTATTTCATATTTAAGTAGACCTATCAGCTTATCAGTAAGATTGTTTGCAAATATGATGGCTGGACACACTATGATGAAGGTTTTCGGGGGCTTTGTCGTAAGTCTCGGAATTGTTGGTGGATGGCTTCCACTGAGTTTTTCAGTTGCTTTAACTGGTTTGGAGATACTGGTTGCTTTTCTTCAAGCTTACGTTTTTGCAATTTTAACATGCATTTATTTAAATGATGCATTAAATTTACACCATTAACTTATAAGGAGGATATAATGGAATTAGAAGCAGCAAAAATGATTGGAGCGGGACTTGCAGCAATAGCTTTGGCTGGAGCTGGAGTAGGTATCGGAATAATTTTTGGAAATTATTTATCTGGTGCAATGAGAAATCCATCTGCAGCCCAAAAACAATTTCCTAATTTGCTTTTAGGATTTGCTCTTGCAGAAGCAACAGGATTATTTGGATTAGTTGTTGCATTGATTATTCTTTTCGCATTTTAATTAATGTTTAAAAAAATATTTTTATATTCATTAATTGCAAATTTCTTTTTTACAAAAAAGATTTTTGCAGCGGAGAGTGGAGGAATGCCTCAATTAAATCCAGAGTTTTGGATTTCACAAATCTTCTGGCTCGTACTCACTTTTGGAGTATTGTATATTGTTTTATCCAAACTTATACTACCCAAAATAAGTGCAAACTTAGAATTAAGAAAATCACAAATCCAAGAAAATATTGAGGCAGCTGAAAAACAAAGAGAAAGTAGTGAAGCTAAACTTAAAGAATTTGATGTGATTATTCTTAAAAGTAAAATTGAAGCAAAAAATATTTTTAAAGATGCTAGAGAAAAAGTAATCAAAAATATTAATTCTAAAAAAGAGACTTTAGATAAACAAATTGATGATGAAATTAAAAAAGCTGAAGTAGAAATAGATACTTTAAGACAAAGTGCTCCAGAAAAAATTAACAAAATTGCAGTTGTAACATCTAATGAAATTTTAAAAAAATTAATTGGAGCAGAAGTTAATAATAGCAGTATCTCTGCGATTGTTGATGATCTAGTAAAAAAAAACGGAGATAAATATTATGGTCATTGATTCAACTTTTTGGGTCGCAGTCTCTTTTATAATATTTTTTGGGGGTCTAATATATTTAAAAGTACCTCAAAAAATTAATACTATTCTTAATAAATTAATCTCAGACATAAAAAATGAGATTGATGAAAGTGAGAAACTGAGAAGTGAAGCAAAGATATTATTAGATAATGCTCAGAAAAAATTAGACACAGCGCAATCTGAAAGTAAAGAAATACTTGATCAAGCAAAGAAAGATGCTGATAAATTAATCATTGAGCTTAATGACAAATTTCATAAATCTTCAGAAATTAAGAAAAATTTGGCTAAAAATAAAATTAATCAAATGAGAGAGGTAGCGATTAAAGAGATTAAAGATGCATCTGTTAAAATAGCTATAGACTCTGTAAAAAAAATAATAACAACCTCAGTTGATAAATCTAAACTTGATACGCTGTTTCAGAAAAATTTAGAAGAAACTAAAGAAGAGTTAAAAAAAATTAACTCATAATACTTTTTACAATTTATCCAAAAAAATATAAGTTATCATGATGAATTCTGTAGTTATAGGTTCTGGTTTTGGTGGTATAGCAGCTGCTCTTCGTCTTAAAGCTAAGGGTTACAAAGTTACATTAATTGAAAAACACAAAGACCTAGGAGGTAGAGCAAGAGTTTTTAGAAAGAATGGTTTCATTTATGATGGTGGTCCAACAGTAATTACAGCTCCATACTTAATTAATGAATTATTTGAATTATTTCAAAAAAATCCAAATGATTATATTAAATTAACACCTCTTAAAGTTTGGTATCAATTCATTTTTGAGGATAAATCAAAGTTTAATTACTCTGGTGACGAAAATGAAATGAAAAAACAAATTGAGCTTATTAATAAAGAGGATGCTCAAGGATATGAAAAACTTGTAAATTTCACTAAAAAAATTTTTGATAAAGGTTTTACAGAACTAGCTGATGTGCCCTTTGACAAGCCCTCAGTGATGATGAAACAATTACCCGCATTACTTAAACTCAAAAGTTATAAGTCAGTATATTCACTGGTATCCTCTTATATTAAAAATGAAAAATTGAGAAGAATGTTAAGCATGCATCCTCTTTTAGTCGGTGGAAATCCATTCACCACAACCTCCATATATGGATTGATTTTATACTTAGAAAAAAAATGGGGCATTCACTATTCTATGGGTGGAACAGGAAATATCATAAATGGTTTTGAAAAATTAATGAACGAAGAAGGAATCACAGTAATTAAAGGATCTGAGGTGACTCAAATAATTTCAAACCAAAATGAAATTACTGGAGTTCAATTGGATAACTCAAAAAAAATTGACGCCAATAAAGTTATTTGTAATGCAGATCCACCGGGTGTTTATGAAAAAATGTTAAACGGCCAGAGTAATAATTCTTTTATGTTTAAATGGAAAAAAAATAGAATGGAATATTCAATGGGTTTATTTGTCTATTATTTCGGAACCAAGAAAATTTACGATAACGTTGAACATCACACCATTAAATTTGGCATTAAATATAAAGAGCACCTAGATGACATTTTTAATCATAAAAAATTAAACAATGATATAAGTTATTATCTACATAGACCCACTGCCACTGATAAATCCATGGCACCAGATGGCCATGATTGTTTCTATGTTCTAGTTCCTGTTCCCAATAACCAATCAAAAATTGATTGGTCGTTAGAAGGTGAAAAAATGAAAAATTTAGTAGTAGAGAAAATGGAGAAAGACTTAATGCCAAACTTAAAAGAAAATATTGTTGAAGATTTTTATTTGACTCCTGACTATTTTGAAAAAGATCTCAATACAAAATATGGTTCTGGTTTTTCTATACAACCAAAATTCTCGCAATCTGCTTACTTTAGATTTCATAACAAATCTGAAATTTATAACAATTTATATTTTGTTGGTGCGGGAACTCATCCTGGAGCAGGTGTACCTGGAGTACTTTCCTCAGCAAAGGTTTTAGATAAAATTTTATAATGTCGTCTAAAAATTATTTATCTATTTACGCAAAATCGTTTAATTGGGCTGGTTTTTTTTTACCAAAAAAAACCTATAAAAATTGTTCTTATTTATACGATTTTTGTAGAGTTGTAGATAATATTGCAGATGACGAAGGCGAAATAGAAATAAAAAAAATAAAATTCCAAAAATTTGTAAGTGATTTTAAACAAAAAAATTTTGAAGATCCTGTTATTCAAAATATGTGGAATATTATTCATGAATTCAATATTTCTCTCGAAATAATTTATGATTTATTTGATGGGATAGAGTCAGACATAAAACAAAATGTAAAAATAGATACTCGAAAAGATCTTTTAATCTATTGTTATAGAGTAGCTGGAACAGTCGGACTGATGATGGCAAAAATTTTAAAAGTGAGTAAAAAACAATCCCTTAAATCTGCAATCGATCTTGGTATAGCAATGCAACTCACTAATATATCAAGAGATGTGATTGAGGACTCAAAAAAAAATAGATCTTATATAAATGGAAGTTTTGAGGAAATTAACTCAACTATTAAACTTGCAGATACATTTTATAAAAATTCATTTTATTCAATAAGAGAAATTCCACTAAGTTTTAGATTTAGTATCTTAGTTGCTAGACGAATATACAGAAAAATTGGATATAAAATTTTGAAAAAGAAAACCTTTGAAAATTATAGTAAATCTGGAAAAATTTACGTTTCAAACTTTGAAAAAGTTTTGGAGACGATTTTATCAATTTATGATCTAATTATACTTTCTTTATTAAATAAAAATGATGATCAAATTGAACACGATCATTTATTGATTAATAAAGAAATTAATCTTGATGAAAGAATTTGATTACATAATTATCGGGGGTGGTTGTGCTGGTTTATCTCTAGCCTATGAATTAGAGATCCATAATAAATTAGAAAATAAAACCTTAGCAATAATCGAGCCTCGAGATGAGTACAAAAGAGATAAGACCTGGTCTTTTTGGAGAGTATCTGAGCATAATTTTGATGATTGTGTTATAAAAAATTGGAAAAATTTTTCGGTTAATGCACCTAATAAAACTAATTTTCTTGAATGTGAAAATTATCCATATCAAAGCATCGATAGTGGTTTGTTTTATGAGAAAATAAATAATTCATTAAAGAAAAATAAAAATATCTTTTTTTTAAAAGAACTGAAAGACATCAACACCAAAAATTCATTTATATTCAATAGCGTTCCTTCTATCAAAAAAGACTTTAGAAATTTATGGCAACACTTTTGTGGAGTTGAAATAGAGACAGAGAATAATTATTTCGATGAAAACATTTTTAATCTTATGGATTTTGATTGTGATCAAAGGGAAAGTGTTCATTTTTTTTACACACTTCCCTTCTCAAAAAAAAAGGCATTAATTGAGAGTACTTGGCTTTCAAAAATGAATGATGACTCTCAAAAAGATTATGATCAACAAATTAAAGAATATATCGAAAAGAAATTGAATTTAAAAAATTATAAAATTACTTATAAAGAGATAGGTGCGATTCCACTTTTTTACCCATCATTTAAAAATGAAAAAAATAAAATTAATATTGGAACTGCTGGTGGTATGACAAGATTAAGTACAGGATATACTTTTTTGAATATACAAGAACATAGTAAATTTATAAGAAAAAATATTGAAAATATTCATATTACTAAAAAATTTGAAATCGGTAAAAAGTATCAATTTTTGGATGAAATATTTTTACGTGTTCTTGAAAAACATCCAAAAAAAATGTCGGAAATTTTTTTTATAATGTTTCAAAGTTCACCCAAAACAATTATCAAATTTCTTTCCAATAAGAGTAATTTTCTTGAGGATTTGACTATAATTTTAAAAATGCCAAAATGGATTTTTATCAAAGCTTTATTTTATTAAACCTAAATGAATATGAATATAAAAAAAATAAATCTTAATCATTCTTTTATTTTTTTTTTATTTTGTAACATTTTTTCTTTAATACTATTTAAATTTAGTAACTTTATATTGTCACCAATATTTTGCTTATTTTTAATTTTAATTATTGGTGTATCTCATGGGTCTTTAGATCATGTCAAAGGTGGTAAACTTCTAAAGATTTTTAAAATTGAAAATATAGCTCTATTTTATATTTCATATATCTCTATAGCTGTAGTGGTTGTAACACTTTGGATTTTAATACCTTCTATCTTATTAATAATATTTTTACTGGTTGCCTCATATCATTTTGGCAAAGAGGATACACAATTTTTGCATGACTATAACTCACACTTTATGGGGATACTATATTTCCTAAAAGGATCACTTGTTATTTGGGCACCATTGTATTTTCATTTTGATGAAAGTATAGCAATATTTAAATTGTTATTAATTGATAATGAAAATTTTTATTCAAGTTTAAGTTTTATTGAGAATAATAAATTAATAGATTTAGGGATAATCTTAAGTTCTATTTCGAGTATTATTTTGTTTATTAAAAAATTTAATTTAAAGAATTTTTCTATTTTTTTTGATTATTTTTCTATATTGATATTAAATTACTATCTTTCTCCTTTAGTAGCATTTACGGCTTATTTTTGCTTTTTACATTCTGTAAGACACAGCATCACATTAATTTACGAATTAGATAACAATAATATTAAAAATGGGTTATTGATTTTTATTCAAAAGGCTATGCCACTTACTATATTAACTGCTATTATTTGTTTAGTTGGTATTTATTTGCTCAATTTTAAATATGATTTTGATAACTCGATTATTAAAGTCATTTTTATAGGTTTGGCGTCTTTAACATTTCCACATATATTACTTGAGTATCTTTTAGATAAAAATGAAAAACAAGGAACTTAAAATATTGTTATCTGCTCCGCGAGGATTTTGTGCCGGTGTTGAACGAGCGATTGAAATTGTTGAAAAATCAATTCAAAAGTATGGTTCTCCAGTATACGTTAGACATGAAATAGTACACAATAAATTTGTTGTTGATGACCTAAGAAATAAAGGTGCAATATTTGTGGAGGAGCTTGAAGAAATTGAAGACAAAACAAGACCAGTTATTTTTTCTGCACATGGTGTTCCAAAAAAAATTCCACAAGATGCAAAAAATTATAATATGACTTATGTTGATGCAACATGTCCCTTGGTTTCTAAAGTTCATAGAGAGGCTGAAAATCTTCATAAGGCTGGATACCATTTAATCTTAATAGGGCATGAAAATCATCCTGAGGTAATTGGAACAATGGGACAACTGCCTAAAGGGTCTATCGACCTTATCCAAAATGAGGATGAAGCCAATAATTATGATCCAAAAAATTTTGAAAAAATTGCCTATGTTACCCAAACAACCCTATCAGTAGATGATACAAAAGAAATAATATCAATACTTAAAAAAAAATTTTCAAATATTAAAGAGCCTGCAAAAGAAGATATTTGTTATGCAACAACTAATAGACAAATGGCTGTTAAAAACATTGCAAAAAAGTGTGATCTATTTTTTGTTATTGGTAGTCGAAATTCATCTAACTCAGTAAGACTTGTTGAAGTTGCTAAAAAATCGGGGTGTGAAAACTCAATACTGATCCACTCACAAAGCGAAATTCCATTCAACTTAATTGAAAATTCAAATGTAATTGGAATTTCATCTGGTGCGTCTGCCCCTGAAATACTTGTTGAAAATTTCATTAAAGAATTGAAAAATAAATTTACAGTCACTATAGAAGAAGTGGAAATTATAAAAGAAAACGTTGTTTTTCGTGTTCCAAAAAAATTAAATTAAATGGCTGTTTACACAAAGATAAATAAGAAAGATATTTCGTCTATTAATAAAAAATTTGAAAATCAAAAATTTTTAAGTTTTAAAGGTATCAAACAAGGAATTGAAAATACTAATTATTTATTAAAATCGAAAAACAATAAATTTATATTAACTATATTCGAAAAAAGAGTTCAAAAAAAAGAAATACCTTTTTTTATGAAATTAATGGATCAACTAAATGATCTAAAGATAAGATGTCCAAAACCATTGAAAAATCATGATGGAAAATATCTATTTAAAATCAAGAATAAGGTTGCTTGTGTTGTTTCATTTCTTGATGGAAAAGATAAAAAAAATCTCACTTTGAAGAATTGTTATGATATTGGAAAAACTGTTGCTCAAATGCACTCATCCTCAAAAAAAATAAAATTGTTTAGAAAAAACTCAATGAATATAAAGAATTTAAATCCATTATTAAAAAGTATTAAATTTAAATCAAAAAAATTCATTAATTTAGAAAAATTTCTCAAGAGTAATTTTAGAGAAATTAAAAATAAATGGCCAAAAAAATTGCCAAATGGAATAATACATGGTGATCTTTTTATCGATAATATATTTTTTAAAAAAAATAAGATCTCTGGAATTATTGATTTTTATTTTGCCGCAAATGATTATTTTATGTATGAAATAGCGATATGTATCAACGCTCTTTGTTTTGATAAAAAAAAATCACAATTTAAATTAAATAAGAAAAAGGTAAAAAATTTAATCAAGGGATATGAGGGTATTAAAAAGATCTCTAGTATTGAGAAAAAATCATTGAATATTTTATGCCGTGCTGCTGCAATGAGATATTTTCTCACAAGACTTTACGACTATACAAATACTCCAAAAACTGCTTTGATAAAAATTAAAGATCCAAGAGAATATTATCAAAAACTGATAATTCATAATAATTTAAAAAGCTACAAGGATTATTTAGTTTAATGATTAAAATTTATACCGATGGTTCATGTCTTGGCAATCCTGGTAATGGTGGTTGGGCAGCAATAATATTAAATGACGGAGAAAAAACTGAACTGAAAGGAAGTAAAAAAGATACGACAAATAATCAAATGGAATTATTGGCACCTATAGAGGCGCTTAAAAAAATTCCAAAAGGAAGCAAAGTTCAAATTTTTACTGACTCTAAATATGTAAAGTCTGGAATAACAGAGTGGATACACAATTGGAAAAAAAATGGATGGAAAACTGCAAACAAAAAAGAGGTAAGTAATAAAGCACTTTGGACAGAATTAGATCTTCTAAATAATGAGTTTGAAATAAGTTGGAACTGGGTAAAAGCCCATTCAAATGATGAATTAAATAATGAAGTAGATTTACTCGCTAAAGATGCAGCCAATTTATAGTTGGAGCACCTGGCAACAGAACGCCCCTTATTAAAGGTTTCCCTTATCCATACTCATTTTTCAAAAATAAAGTTCAATGAAGGTTCAATGAAGGTTCAATGAAGATTCAATGAAGTTTGAAAACAGTGAAATAACTTTTACTTCTTATTTTTTATTTTAAAACCTTGAGACTCAAGTACTTTGATCAAATTTTTTAACTTTTGCTCTCGAGATGTGCTTGAATCCCCTATTTTTTCAAAAAATATTGGTTTTAAACCCCTATCTTTTTTTGATTTAAAATAGTTTTTTAGTGATTGTATTTTTAGTTTCATTTTTCTCCTTTAGCGTTTTGTTTATAGTCCTAGCAAGTAAAGTTTTTTTAAATCAGGACTAATTAAATACTAACAAATCTACAAATTTTTGCCACTATTATTTAATAATATAAAAATTGTTAAAGTTAATTTTCAAAACTTTAATAACTCCAAAATATGCAACAACAAGAACTATTTGATTTCAGGAGAGATATTCTCTTTGAAAGAGATAATCAAATCGCTCGTTTTTATGATGTCCTTAGTGAAACTGAAGACACAATAAGTTATGCTGAACATATAGATCCTAAAAAAAAATTCTCTATATGTGGTATGGATTATGAAGAGTATGTTGATGTTAAAAAGAAATACTTAAAGGGTTTGACTTATGATCAAATACTCAACTACTTAAAAAAATTTAAGAAAGAAGAAAGATTAGATAAATATAAAATCTTACTTAAATTTAGAAACATACCTTTTGATGCTGATTTATTCACTTGGAATAGCGATTAATTAAATTTAGACCGTAATACTCTAATTTGCGTGTATTTAGGTCTTCTGCTAAAATTTTGGTAAATTTGTTATGAAATTTACTGAAATAGATAAAAATAAATTTTTTTTACAAATAGAAAAACTAAAGTCTGTACAAGCAGAATTTTTAGAAAAATACAATGTTGATGATATTTTAAGTAATAGCAAAATATTTGAAATTTTAATTGCTAATGAATTATCACACATACTTATACCTGGTCATTCAGGTTCGAGGGATGCTAAAGATAATAAAGACAATGTTTATGAATATAAACATTTTAAAGAAACAAGTTCTAACCATTCTTGGACTTTTAATGATTTTAGCGACACTACAATAAAAAAACTAATTGACACTAAATCAATAATATTTGCTCATATTGATGATACTCTAAGTATCTCAAATAAGTTTATATTAGATTGGTATTATGAAGTCAGTGGAAAAACAATGTCAATTTATTTAACTGAAAAAGTTAAAAATATAAAAAATACAAGAAAAATGATAAATGTGAGTCCAAACCAAATTGAAAAAAGTTTAAACATTTTTAAAATTAATTTAAAAAATGAAAATATAAATGGATCTTACTATAAAGATTTAGAAAAAATATATGATATAATTAAAGAATTAGAAAATATTTCCAATGTGAAAAATATATTAACTTCAAATAAAATATGGGAAGTTATTACATCAGTACATTTGAATCATAATGTAAACTCCGAGCAAGGTGGTAGGAAAGGGTCTCATGATGCCTATGACAAAACAGGGAACCAATATGAATATAAAATATCAAAAACAAAGAGTTGGAATTTTCAAGATATAAGCGAAAATGTTCTTAATAAATATCAAAACATTAAATATTTTATTTTAGCAGTCAAAGATCCATTAAATATTTCTGTAAAAAAGATTTTTTTAGTTAACAAAGGTCTTATAGAAAGAATAAGAGAAAAACTTAATAAAAAAATAAGTAAAAAAGGTTCATTAAGAAGATTGCAGGTAAGTGCATCTTTTAGTGATATTAAAAAGTTTATAGTCAAAGAAATGGAAATTAATTAAATTTCTCTCAATCTCTTTTTTGATAGTTTAAAATATTCTTTGTTTTTTTCTACTGCATAAAAAAATCTACCATTTTTTTTTGCTGAAACTGCTGTCGTTCCAGATCCACAAAAAGGATCTAAAATTATATCGTTCTTTTTTGTGCAACCTATTATTAATCTATCTAATAATTCTAACGGTTTTTGAGAAGGGTGCTTACCAAATTTTTTTTCTTTTACTGAAGTCATTGGAATGTCCCACATATTTCTCATTTGTTTTTTATTTTCTGTTAACATTTTCATCTCTTTATAATTAAATACCCAATTCTTTGCTTTTTTTCTGTTGTTATTTACAAACCAAATCATCTGCTCTGTGCTTTCACATAACATTCTTTGTGTAATATTTGGAAAAGCATTTCTTTTATACCAAATGATTGAATTAATTATTCTAAGTTTTAGACTATCAATAATAAAACCTAATTTATAAATATTATGATAGGTTCCAAATATAATTATATTTCCATTATCTTTTGTAACTCTGCAAACCTCTTTTATAAAATCTTTGCAAAACTCAAAATATTCATCATCATTAAAAACGTCCCACTCTTCATTAATTTTAAAAAATTTTTTATTTTTTTTCCAAGTTTCATTTGATTTATACCAACCAATTTCTTTTTTATTTTCATAATTCGAAATATTATATGGTGGATCAGTTATACAATGATCAAAAATGTTGTCTGGTAATTTTTTTAAATGAGATAAACAATCTTCATTAATTAAAATATTTTTAATTTTGTTCTTCATATTGACTACCTGAAAATAGGGAATTCCTCTTTAAGGATTTCAACTATAATTTTAGAATTATTAATCTTATATAGTAAATTCTTTTCAAAAAGTACTTTTATTAGACCATTATCATACAACTCCCCTAATGAAGGTTTCTTGTTTAATTCTAGATAATTTTGAACAAAATTTTTAACTTCTTTTTTTATTTCTTCTTTATCAACCTTAATTTTTTTATCTAATAAATTTATATCTATTTTTTTTTCATTATTATCATTTTTGCTAAAAAAAAATAGACAATCCCCTGTAACTGTTGTGTCTGGTGTAGTATTTTGTTTATAGGTATATTTGCTTTTACCTACATGAAGCGATCTGATAAAATTAAATCCAGCATTTTTCATTATACATAAGAAGTAATAAATATTTATAGGTTTGCTATCTTTAAAAAATACAATTGCTAAAGCATTTGATTTAAGTTTTTTATTAATTAGAGTAAATGCATCTGTTAAACTATCTAAATAGTCTTTTAAATTTTTTTTATTTACCAATCTATTTGAAACTACTATTTCATCTTTAAAATTAGTTTTAAAATTACAAAAATATTCCCAAACTTTTAAATATTCTGAGTATGCTACTTGATCATAGTAAGGAGGATCTGTTATCAATATATCTATACTTTGATCAGGTATATCTTTATTTGTAATCTTTTGTATGGGTTTATTTAGAATATATATATTTTTTCCTGCTTTTGATAATTCACCAAAATTTTTTGTTTTGATTAAACTTAAATTATTTTTGTCTTTATTTTTTATTAATTCTTCAATTTTTTTGTGAATTAAATTTAGTATATTTCTTTCAACAATATTCTTTTTTGGTACCCAATAAGGAAATTGAGATTGTGATTTTGTGTCTGTTAATCTACATAAGTGCAAAATTGATGCCAGTATTGTCATCATAATTCTATTATTTTTAAATTTTTTACTAAATTCAAATAAAACAAAAAAGTTTATTGGATTAAATATTGCAGATAATTTCATGTTTTTTTTAACTGCAATTCTAGAGTTATGAATTAATTTTAAGTCAATATTTTTGATTTTATTTTTGCAATAGTTAAGATTTTCAAAGTATATTTTATTATTTTTTGAAAATTTTTTTTGATTATTTCTTTTTAACAAAAAAGATTTAATTCCATTTTCTAAATGAAATTCTTTAATATTAATTTCATTATCTTTTACGCAATCAAATATTATTTTTTTTAATTGAATTTTTTCATCATAAATTGGACTATAATATTCATAAAATTTTTTGAAATCTTTATAAAAACTTATAAAATCTTTTTTAATATTTTGAAGTTCACCTTTGGAAAAGTTTTTTATATTAAAATCAATAAAAGATAATGGCATTTCATTTATTTCTGAACCAACAAATTTATAATCTGTTTTACTTGCATCAATGCTAAATAAAATTGGAGCAGAACCTAAAAATGGGTCAAAAATTGTTTGGTTTTTTTCAACGAAATGATCAAGAATGCTAGATATTACTATCGGATTTTTTTTTGACCAATAAAAAGATATTATATCTTTTTTTAAAACACTTTGATTTTCTATTTTAAAATTTTTAATCTTTTTATTTAAAATTGCATATTTCATATCTAAATTCGAATTTACCCCAATTCTCAATGAAGTCTAGAAACAGGGTTTTTGAAAAAAGGTCAAACTTTCAATGAAGTCTTCAATGAAGTATTCCAATAACCTAGGTATTTTGGTATGATTTGGTTCTCGGGGGACACAGAACGCCCCTTAAATAATATATTATCTTTCTCTATCAACGATAATTATTTTTAAAAAGACTATGTACCTACTATGTACTGACTATTTACCATACCTTCAAAACTCAAAATTTACTTTTTTTTAAAATATTCTTTTATGTCTTTTTGAAACAATAGATAAATACAAGAAATCTGTAATAAAGTATTTAAAATTAAAATAGATCTTACTGTCAATTCATTAAATCCTATTTCTGGTATAGGTCCATAAGGAGCAGCAAAACTTACATTTATTGCGTGGATTAAATCTAACAAACCAATCAAATTCCAAGACAGCAAAAGACCCCATAGTATAGTGCTTGGTTTTTTTATAATGTGGTAAACTAAAAATAAAGCAGTTATCCCAATAAAAAAGTCGCCCACAAAAGGAACTATCCATTCGGATGGTGCCGAACGCTCATTTTCAGTAAAGATCCAAAACAAAAACAAACCTGACCCAACTGCTCTGAATGACATCCATCCAGTTACAAAAATAATCCAATTTAATTTCACTTGAGAATTACATATCAGAAAAAAACCTCAATTACAAAGTCATCACAAAGAAATCGTAGATTAACTATGTACCCTACTATGTACCTTTCAAAAAAAGTCATATATTATGTCATGTATTGATTTGGGTCGGACAACAGAACAGCCCTTCCTAGATTAGATTATTTAATAAGTTTTCTGCTGAAGTTAAACCACATTCCTTAGTTTCTTTTTCAACATGAATATTAACAACTGTGAAATTTTCAATCACCATTAAATAACGATTTGATCTAATTCCCATTCCTTTAGCGTTACGATCAACTTCCGCGCCAATCGCTCTCGTAAATAATAAATATGGGTCAGATAACATTTTAATTTTATCTCCAGTATTATTAATCTCACCCCAGCCATTCATTACATAAGGATCATTTACTGATAAACAAAATATATTTTCTATTCCTTTTGCTTTGATTTTATCTGCATTTGCTACAAAGCCTGGTAAGTGAAGTTTGGAGCAAGTTGACGTAAATGCCCCAGGTAAACCAAACAAAACAACTTTACCATCACCAATAGTTTCCCTTAATTTGCTTTTTTGAGGCTCTCCATCAACAAGTTGAAAAATCTCTGTATCTGGTATTTGATCTTTTATTTTAAGTTTCATATCGAATTCATTACATATTTTTTAACTTTTTCAATATCATTAGCCAGAAGTTCAAATTTTTCTTTTCTATCATTAACATATTTAAGACTTTCTGGTAAATTTTCGGTTTTTGATATTGCATCTTCTATTGCCTTTGGAAATTTACATGGGTGTGCAGTTGATAATACAACACAATTTTTCTCTAATCCTAATTTTCTCACCACACCAATACCTACTGCAGTATGTGGGTCAACTACCATCTGATGCTCATCATTGATAGTCTTAATCATTTCAACAGTTTCGTTTTCATCAAGCATTTCAGATATAAAATTCTTTTTGATTTTATCTAAGTCGTTTTTATCAATTTTATAAGTATTATTTTTAATTTCACCCATTACATCTGTTGTGACTTCTGAGTTACAATCCTTGACGTCGTATAAAAGCCTTTCGAAATTACTTGCTATTTGTATATCCATACTTGGAGTATTTGTTTCCTCTACTTTCTTTTGACTATAATCACCACCAGATATAGCTCTGTGCAGTATGTCATTTTTATTAGTAGCTACGATTAGTTTATCAATTGGAAGACCTAGTTTTTTCGCTAAATAACCAGCGTAAATATCACCAAAGTTTCCTGTTGGCACAGAAAAAGATAGTGGTTGGCCGTTTCCAATTTTAAAGTAAGCGTAAAAATAATACACCGATTGAGCAATAATTCTTGCCCAATTAATTGAATTTACGCCTGACATATTAATTGCTTTAGAAAATTTTTCGTCATTAAACATTGCTTTTACTAAATTTTGGCAATCGTCAAAATTACCCTCCACCGCAATGTTAAATACATTACTTTCTTCATGTATTGTCATTAGTCTTCTTTGTACTGGTGAAATTTTATTGTTGGGGTGTAAGACAAAAACATTTAGATTATTTTTTCCCTTTAAAGCGTCTATGGCAGCAGCACCCGTATCACCTGAGGTTGCTACTATTATATTAATTTTTTTTTGATCACGGCCTAAATGATATTGATAAAAATTACCTATTAGTTGCATTGCGATATCTTTAAAAGCAAGAGTAGGTCCATGAAACAATTCTAATACTTTTAAATCTCCTAGATCTGATATTTTAACAACATCGTTGGATCTAAAATTTGAATATGATTTTGAAATCAAAGAGATTAGATCATCTTTAGACATGAAATCTCCTATAAATGGATAAATTATTTCAGCCGCTAAATCATTGTAACTAAGGTTTTTTAGATTATCTAATTCTTCCTCTTTAAAGGGTTTAATTGATTTTGGAACGAATAGTCCCCCATCATCTGCCAAACCTTTGAGGAAAACATCTTTAAATGTAAAGTTTTTCTGATTATTTCTTGTACTAATATAATTCATTTAATAATTCTTTTTTCTAAAATATAGATATAGCAAAAGAATTGAAATCGCTAATGAAAACCATGTCATTGCATATTTTTTATGATTGTTAGAAATATTAGCAGTAATTTTTTTTGGTCTAGGAAACTGATAATTTCCATCTAAATATATTATGTACTTAGAAAATTCTTTACCAGTAAATTTTGAGATATCTTCTCTATTCAAACTAAACCAGTAATTTTCTTTAATATCATTATCTGGTTTGAAAATATTTTTTCTTCCCTGTGTTTTAAGAGTTCCTTGTATATTATTTTGATCCAATATATTTATCTCTGGAGTATCTTTTTTTTCAAATGGTATCCATCCTCTATTGAGTAAATAATTTTCACCATTTATTAAAATTGGATTTAAAACTTCAAACCCAGGTGTTCCTGAGTCATTTAAATTATATAAGTAAATTTGTTTCTCAAAATCAACACGACCAGATGTTTTGATTTTGAGATAATTTTGCTGATTTGATTGTGAAAGCTGGACTGGAGGATTTTTCAGTGAGTTTTCAATTTCTAAAATGAGACTGTTCTTCCAATTTAAACGAATTACCTGCCAAGTGCCTAAGGCAACAAAAACAAATATAAAAAATATGATAAAAACTGAAAATAAAAATTTATGTCTCAAGGTTCAAAATTAGCTTCCCCAAATATAGATCGCAGCAAATAAGAATAGCCAAACTACATCAACAAAGTGCCAGTACCAGGCTGCTGCCTCAAAACCAAAGTGATGATCTTTGTTAAAGTGACCTAACTTTCCTCTCCACAAACAAACGGCTAAGAAAATTGTACCCACGATCACGTGAAAACCATGAAATCCTGTTGCCATGTAAAATACTGAACCATATATGTGGTCTGAAAATGCAAATGTTGCATGATGATATTCGTAAGCTTGTAAGGCAGTAAAACAAACTCCTAATACAACAGTTAAAACTAATCCTTGAATAAATCCTTTTCTATCATCCTCTAAGAGAGCATGATGAGACCAAGTCACTGTTGTTCCAGATAACAAAAGAACTAATGTATTTATTAATGGTATATCCCACGGATCAAAAGTTTCTATATCCTTTGGCGGCCATACATTTCCAACAAAGTCGTTTGGAAAAAGACTCACATCAAAGTAAGCCCAAAACCAAGCAACAAAAAACATTACCTCAGAGGCAATGAATAAAGTCATTCCATAACGATGATGTATTTGAACCACAGGTGTATGATGTCCTTGATGCTCAGCCTCAATAACTACATCTCTAAACCACATGTATGCTCCATAAATTAATAAAGCAAATCCAAGGTACATTCCCCATGAAACCTCATAATGCATGTAGTAAACGGCTCCAACAGCTAAAACTAAACATGAGAATGAAACATAGATAGGCCAAGGACTTGGATCTACTAAATGGTAATCGTGTTTTTTTTCAGCTGACATTTTTTTGGATTATGATTGTTTATAGTAATCTGTCGAGAAAAAAGTATACGACATAGTTACATCCTGTAAATTTTTTACTGTTGCATCATTGACCATTTCTGGGTCTAAATAAAAAGTCATCACATAGGTTGCAGTTTCACCAGCTTTTAATTCTTGTTTTTCAAAGCAAAAACAACCAAGTTTACTATAATATTTTCCAAAGCTTGAGGGTGAAACATTAAAACTTGCTACACCTGCAGTTGGTTCATTGCTATTATTGGTTACCTCAAACTCAATTTTGTTTACTTGGCCCACTTTAACATCCATCACATTCGATTTTGCTTTAAAATCCCATGGTAAATTATTAACATTGGTATCAAATCTTACACTAACTACTTTATCTAAAACAATTTTCGGCGCTTTGTCTGCTACTTGAGTAGTTCCTCCAAAACCAGTAACTCTACAAAAAATCTCATAAAGAGGGACTGATGCATATGATAAACCTAACATCAAGACAAAAATCCCAGCTAAAACTAATGGTGTTAATTTCTTTTTTTCTATCATATCGATCTGTCAAATACGCCTGTGTTATATAAAGTAAAAAAGAAAAGAAAAATCATAAACGCAATAATAGCTAATGCCGTAAGAATATTTTTTCTTTTTGTTTTTTTATCTGGTGTAATCATATTATTTTATCAATCAAAAATAGAACAAAAACTAAGAATAAATACAATATGGAATATCCAAAGATAGCTTTTGCTTTCTTAGAGTTAAATCTATTTTTTTTATAATCCAACAATTCATAACATAAAAAATTGTAATAAAAAGTTAATAGCAGTGATGGAATTAAAAATGTTAAACCAACAAAGTTAATTAAATATGGAAAAATAATTACCGGTATCATCAATAAAGAATAAATGAATATATTGATTTTGGTACTTTCTATTCCATTTGTAAGTGGCAGCATTGGTATTTTGGCTTTCTTGTAATCATCGGACTTGTATAAACTAAGTGCCCAAAAATGAGACGGTGTCCAAAAAAATATAATCAAGAAAAATGTTAATGGTTCAATAGATATAGAGCCTGTAGCAATAGTCCATCCTATCACTGGAGGAAAAGCACCAGCTGCTCCACCAATAACTATATTTTGTGGAGTTCTTCTTTTTAACCAGATTGTATAAACAAATACATAAAACAATATTGTTAGTAATAATATTGCAGCAGAAACTCTGTTTGTAAAATAATCTAAAGCTACAACTGAAACTATTGATAATGTAACACCAAATATCAAAGCTTGATTTCTATTGACTTTCCCTGTTGGGATTGGTCTTAAACAGGTTCTGGTCATTAAAGCATCGAGATCGGACTCATACCACATATTTAAAGCACCAGCTGCCCCAGCACCTAATGAAACGAGAAGAATTCCAATAATTGCATCTTTAGTTGAAACAATAGTAGGTGCTGTTAATAAACCTACGGCACAGGTAAAAATTACCAGTGACATAACTCTTGGCTTCATCAATTTAAATAATTCTGAAAGATTAAATAAATCTTCTTGGCTTAAACTTCTTTTTTTTAGCCTTGAATTATCCATGGGTTCTTAATGCTCTTATTTTATTAGCCGTGCGATTTTTGTGTACCCTGACCATCTTCAAATTTTGGCAATTCCTCAAAAGTATGGAAATTTGGTGGAGATGGCACAGTCCACTCTAACGTTGTTGCTCCCTCACCCCATGGATTTTGTGCGGCTGCTTTCTTTTTTGCAAATGCATAAATTAAATTCATAAAAAATACAGCGAGACCAGCTACAGCCACGTAGGACCCTATTGAAGATATATAATTCCATCCGGCAAATGCATCAGGATAATCAGCATATCTTCTCGGCATTCCAGCTAATCCTAAAAAGTGCTGAGGGAAGAAAATCAAGTTAACTCCAATAAATGTTAACCAGAAATGTAATTGACCCATCCACTCAGAATATTCATAACCACTCATTTTTGAGAACCAATAATAAAAGCCTGCAAAGATTGCAAAAACAGCTCCTAGAGAAAGTACATAGTGAAAATGAGCAACTACGTAATAAGTGTCATGCATTGCAGTATCAACACCTGCATTAGCTAAAACAACTCCAGTTACTCCACCGACTGTGAACATAAAAATAAATCCTAATGCCCATACCATTGGTGTTTTAAAAGATATTGAACCACCCCACATTGTTGCGATCCATGAGAAAATTTTTATTCCTGTTGGAACAGCAATAATCATTGTTGCAGCTAAAAAATATGCTTTTGTATCTGTGCTTAATCCAACTGTGTACATATGGTGCGCCCATACAACAAATCCGACAATTCCAATTGCTACCATTGCATAAGCCATTCCAAGATATCCAAAAACAGGTTTTCTAGAAAATGTAGAAACAATATGACTAATCATTCCAAATCCTGGAAGGATTAAAATGTATACTTCTGGATGACCAAAAAACCAAAATAAATGTTGGAATAAGACTGGATCACCCCCTGTCTGGGCTTCAAAGAAGGCGGTACCGAAATTTCTATCTGTTAATAACATTGTTATTGCTCCAGCTAATACTGGTAAAGATAATAATAATAAAAATGCAGTTACTAATATAGACCACGCAAACAAAGGCATTTTATGTAATGTCATACCTGGTGTTCTCATATTTAGAATAGTAGTAATAAAATTAACTGCTCCTAAAATTGATGAGGCACCCGCTAAGTGCAAACTTAGAATAGCTAAATCCATCGCTGGTCCAGGTTGTCCAGCTTTTGAGGACAACGGAGGATAAATAGTCCATCCACCCCCTACACCGGTTTGTCCTGGAGGGCCATCTGCAAAAATTGATAAAATTAATAAAGTTAAAGAAACAGGTAGTAACCAAAAAGAAATATTGTTCATTCTTGGAAATGCCATATCAGGAGCTCCAATCATAATTGGCACAAACCAATTACCAAAGCCGCCAATCATTGCTGGCATTACCATGAAAAAAATCATTATTAAACCATGTCCAGTAACCAACACATTATATAAATGATAATTACCACCTAAAATGCCATCACCAGGATGCATTAATTCCATTCTCATTAAAACAGAAAAAGCAGTTCCAATAACTCCTGCAACAATTGCAAAAATTAAATACATTGTCCCAATATCTTTATGATTAGTAGAATATGCCCAACGTTTCCAACCAGTTGGAGTATGATGATCGTGTGATGCTGTCTGTGTGTACATAATTTATTTACTCGCTAATTTAAGTTTGTCATTTTCTATTTCTTCTTTTGCAAATTTCACTCGTGCTTCAGATAACCATTCTTGATATTCATCCTCACTAACTACTTTTACTGCAATTGGCATAAACGCATGTTTTATACCACAAAGTTCTGAGCATTGACCATAATAAGTACCAACTTTTTCAGCCTTAAACCATGTTTCATTAATTCTTCCAGGCACCGCATCCCTTTTTACACCAAACGAAGGAAGAGCCCATGCATGTAAAACATCATTTGCTGTTATTAAAACTTTAACTACTTTGCCAACTGGAACAACAACTTGATTATCAACAGCTAACAATCTTGGTTGATTTGCTTTTAAATCTTTTTCCTCAATCATGTATGAGTCAAATTCCAAATTTTCGTCTGGATATTCATAACCCCAATACCATTGATAACCTATTGCTTTAATTGTTAAATCTGCTTTTGGAATAGTGTCTTGCTTATATAAAATTTTAAATGATGGAACCGCCATAACAATTAAAATTAAGCAAGGAATTAAAGTCCATAAAACTTCAACAGTTACATTGTGTGTTCTCTTTGAGGGATTAGGGTTTGCTGAAGCTCTAAATCTTACACACGCATAAAGCATTAAAAATAAAACAAATACACTTATTGCTATTATTATCGGTAATAACAAATTATCGTGAAAGGCTACAATGTCTCTCATCGACTCTGATGCCGCTTTTTGGAAACCTAATTGCCAATCAACAGGTTGGTTTGCAAAAGCATTTTGAGAGATAAAAATACTTGAAAATATAAATAAAATTTTTTTCATTTTTACTAGCTATATAAAGCCCTTTTGTAAAAATTACACTTTAGTTTTCGCGACAATTTATCAATTAATCACATAATTTATGATCGAAATTGCAGATATCACTGCGGTTTCTGATCTTAAAATATTGTCATTAATTTTAAGTGCTTGTACTCCTTTAAAAGAGAGAATCTCTTGCCTTTCGAGTTCTGAGAAATCTCCCTCAGGACCTATAATGATGCAAATTGGTTTATTTGAAAACTTTGTTTTTTCAATTTTTTTATTATTAGAATTCAAATCAGTAAAAATTAAGTCTATTGAATTTGATTTTAAAAATTTTTTCAAATTTTGAGCTTTCTCAATTTCAGGCACATTTAGTCGATTAGATTGTTCACTTGCTTCAATAACTATTTTTTCTAAACGCTCATTATTAATTTTTCTCACAACTGTTCTGTCAAAAATAATTGGTAAGAATTTAGTTACTCCTAGTTCAGTTGCTTTTTGAATCATAAAATTCTGATAGTTTGATTTAATCGGTGAGAATGCTAGCCACAATTCTTTTGAACTTTCTTTTTTTCTTAATTGTTTAATTGTTTTAAATTCAACATTACCTTTTGATATTTTTAAAATTTTTGCTTCCCATTCTCCATTTTGATTGAATATTGAAAAAGCTTCACTTTCTTTAATTCGCATAACTTTAGTCAAATAATGTGATTGTGACTTATCTAATATATCGGTCATATCAGTAGATAATGTTCTCGAAAAAAATAATCGAATATTGCTCATTTGTGTTAAGTTAGTTTATGGAAAATGTTAAAGCAATAATTTTTGATGCATATGGAACATTGTTTGATGTCAATTCAGCTGCAGAAAAATGTAAAGATAAAATTGGAGATAAATGGGAGGAATTTGCAAATTTTTGGAGAACCACTCAATTAGAATATACTTGGCTTAGAAGTTTAATGGATCGACACAAAGATTTTTGGCAAATTACAGAAGATAGTTTAGATAAATCAATAAAAGTTTTTAATATTGATCCTTCAATGAAAAATGAATTACTTAATTTATATAAAATTTTATCACCCTATAAAGAAGTTCCAGAAACTTTAAAAACTCTAAAAGAGAAAAAATTTAAATTAGCTATTTTATCAAATGGTACTCCATCACTTTTAGATGAATTAGTTAAAAGTAATCATTTGGACAATTTATTTGATAATATATTTTCTATAGAACAAGTTGGCATATATAAACCAAGTTCTAGAGTTTATGATATGCCAATCAAAAAATATAATATAAATAAAAGTGAAGTTGCATTTTTAAGTGCCAATACTTGGGATGTTTCAGGTGGTGGAAATTATGGGTACCAATCTATTTGGGTAAATAGAAATAATAACATTTTTGATAACTTAGATTTTAAACCAAAATATCAAATTACAGATCTTAACAAACTAATTCAATTAGTTTAATATTTTAAAAATAAAGACCAAAGGTGACAAAATATTTTTTTTTGCTTGCAAAGAATGTTACAATCCGCCATTGTATTTACTAAAATTAATTTAACATGATTAAAGCATTAGATTTATTTGGAAGAGTTTTAATATCTGCATTATTTTTTTTAAATGGAATTTTTAAAATTAATAATTATGAGGGGACCATAGGTTGGATGGAAAGTTTTGGTTTGCCTGGTATTTTAATTATACCCGCAATTGCTCTTGAAATAATTGGACCCATTCTAATTGTAATTGGCTATCAAACTAGAATTGCTGCTGCGGCTTTAAGTTTATTTTGTTTTGCAACAGCTATTATTTTTCACAATAATTTTGCTGATCAGGTACAGCTTACTGCTTTTCTTAAAAACATTGCTTTAGCTGGTGGTTTTTTATTCTTGGTAGTTAATGGTGCTAAAGGTTTTTGTTTAGATAAAAAGTGATCTTGAAATTAATAATTAATTCGTTAATTAAAGCGCATGAAAAATATTGAAGTAAAACAAATCATCGATCCAATCCCAGCTTCAGATGGAGCTGGTGTAAAATTAAAAAGAAGTATAGGAGTTGAACCCAATTACTTTGATCCTTTTTTGATGCTAGACGAATTTGGCTCTGAAAATAGTGATGATTATGTAGCTGGTTTTCCCCCACACCCCCACCGAGGAATTGAAACAGTGACTTACATGCTTGCTGGTGATTTTGAACATAAAGATAGTACGGGTGGTGAGGGTAAAATGACTTCTGGTGACGTCCAATGGATGAAAACTGGAAGTGGTATTATCCATTCAGAGATGCCTGCTATGAAAGAGGGGAAACTTCATGGATTTCAGCTATGGATCAACATGCCAGCAAAATTAAAAATGAGCAAACCTGAGTATATTTATATTGATGCAGATAAAATGAGCGTACATAAAGATAATGATAAAAAAGTAAAAGTTATAGCTGGTAAGTTTGAAAAGGCAGAAGGTCCAGTCAAAGGTCACAATGTTGAGCCAGTTTATTTTGATGTCGAACTAAATAAAGATAAGAATTTTAATTATCTTCTACCATCTACACACAATAGTTTTATTTATTTAATAGATGGCGAAATAGAAATAGGCGAACAAAAACATGATGATGTCAAAGATAGCACTTTAATATTACTCACGAGAGGTGAAGATTTAAAAGTGAAATCAAAATCAAAAGCAAAATTTTTAGTTATTTCTGGAAAACCTATAAATGAGGAAATTGCAAGAGGTGGTCCTTTTGTAATGAATACTAAAGCAGAGATATTACAGGCTGTTCAAGATTACCATAACGGCACGTTTGTAAAATAAAAAATGAAATCGATACAAATAGAGAGATTTGGTGGACCTGAGGTTTTAGTTATTGAAGATATGGACATTGGAAAACCGGGTCCAAAAGAAGTCTTAATTAAAAACAAATCAATAGGTCTTAATTTTATAGATGTTTATCACAGAACAGGTCTCTACCCTATTCCATTACCAAGTGGTATTGGTCTTGAGGCAAGTGGTGTAATTGAGGAAATAGGATCTGAAGTAAAATTATTTAAAGTTGGTGATAGAGTTACGCATGCATCAATGCCAATTGGAGCGTATTCAGAAAAACAAATTATGCCTGAGGAAAAATTAATTTCTGTTCCAGATGGTATTTCTGATGAGGTGGCATCTTGTATAACTTTAAAAGGTATTACTGCTGAATATCTATTGCACAGAGCCTATCCACTAAAAAAAGGTGATAAAGTGCTTTATCATGCTGCAGCTGGAGCTCTTGGTCAAATCTTATGTCCTTGGGCTAATTCTTTAGGTGCGGAAGTAATTGGAACAGTTGGTTCAAAAGCTAAAGAGGAAATTGCCAAAAAAAATGGTTGTCACCATGTAATTAATTATTCTGAAAAGAACTTCTCAGAGGAAGTTGAAAAAATTGTAGGAAAAAACGGTATTGATGTTGTTTATGATGGTGTTGGAATAAAAACATTTAAAGGTTCAATTGAAACATTAAAAATAAGAGGAATGATGGTAGCATTCGGAAATGCATCTGGGTACGTCAATACGATTGATGTAAAAAAGGACATTAATGCCAAAGGATTATTTTTTACTCGACCATCCATTGCACATTATACAATCAAAAGAGAAGAGCTTGTTGAGTCAGCAAAAAAAGTTTTTGATGCAATTTTATCTAACAAATTTAGGGTAGAAATTTCAAAAAAATACTCTTTAACAGATGCTGCTCAAGCTCACAAAGATTTAGAGGCAAGATTATTAACTGGTCCAGCAGTAATTATTCCTTAAATTGAATATCCATATCAGAAAGGTGAAGCCTAAGAGCTTTAGTTGAGATCTGAATTTCAATAATAAAAAAAATGATTGAAATCATCATTGACAAACAACATGAGCCAAAGATTATTCTCGCAATAAAAAGTTCTTGTAAATAAAGACCAAAAACAGTGAGCATATTGAACAAAAATCCAAAAGCAGCAAATAAGATACTTAATTTTAAAACACCTATTCTTTTCTCTAAATTTATCAATTGATCTTTCCATTCAGGTGGGGTGTGTTTTTCAAACACGTACTCATCATGTATTTTTCTTATTAAAGAACTTAAGGTATGAAACCTATTAGAATACACTCCCATTATCAGTGGGATTGCTGGAAACATTAATGCGGTAACTGTGTAATCTATATTCATACGAATCAATTTGATTATCAATCTTGCCTTTGTTATTTACAAGTAAAATTTTATGAACCAATTAAACTTATTTATAGAACTTACTAGGCTTAAAAAACCAATCGGTTACATGTTACTGTTTTGGCCTTGTATATGGGGTTTAACACTAGTTTATGATTTCACACAAAATAAGAATATTTATTTTTTCTACTTAATTTTATTTTTTCTGGGTGCAGTATTGATGAGATCTGCGGGGTGTATTGTTAATGATGTATTGGATAGAAAGTTTGATAAACTAGTTACAAGGACAAAGGACAGGCCTATTGCATCAGGAAAAATTTCTGTAAAATTAAGTTTATTTTATGCAGCTTTACTATGCTTATTAGCATTTATTGTTTTGATTAACTTTAACCTTTTTACAATTTTATTAGCATTAGCCTCAATGCCATTTGCTTTTACGTATCCATTAATGAAAAGGTATACTTATTGGCCGCAACTGTTTCTAGGAGTAACATTTAACTATGGCTTAGTGCTAGCCTGGACATCGATTTCAGGAAGTTTAAATCTTGTACCATTAATATTTTATATCGGAGCCATATTTTGGACACTAGGATACGACACAATTTATGGATACCAAGATATAAAAGATGATGAAATAATAGGACTAAAATCAACCTCAATTAAATTTAAAGGAACTGCAAAAATATTTTTAATTATATGTTACTCTATTTTAATATTTTCTCTTGTGGTAGGAGGTTACTTAATGAATTTTAGTTTGTATTATTTTTTATTTTTACTAATTCCATTTACACAATTATTTTTATATCAAATAAAGACTTTTGATATAAATACTCCAAGCGTATGTTTGAAAGTTTTTAAAAGTAATAATTTTTTTGGACTTTTAGTTTTAATGAATATTTTGATAGGAAAAGTGTCATAATGGAAAAATCAACGACATTAAAAAGACTATTTAATGAGTATACAAAGAGATATATCAAAAAAATTGCGATAGCAGTATTTTTTTCTCTTTTAGTTGCTGCAAGTACTTCATCAATTGCTTGGCTACTCGATCCTGCGATTGAAAAAATATTTATTCAGAAAGATCAATCACTACTCATAATAATACCATTTTTGATAATCATTGCCTTTACAACAAAGGGAGTTTCTCTTTATTTAGCAAAAATAATAATGATCAATGTTGGGGAAGATATAAAAAAGAAACTTCAATTTGATATGTTAAATACTTTAATAAGTGCTGACACCCAATCTATAGATGAAAAGCATACTGGAAAATTTATTTCAAACCTTACATATGATGTATTACATATTACTCAGCTATTAAGTAATGGAATTCTAAATCTTTTTAAAGATAGTTTGACACTTATTGGACTACTCACAGTAATGTTCTTACAAAATTGGAAGCTTTCATTAATTGCAATTATTTTAATTCCAATAGCAAGCACCGCAGCAAGAAGTTTAGGTAAAAGAATGGGTAAAGTAACAACTGAAGCTCAGGAAAAATCTAGTTTTTTAACTAGGTATTTAGTCGAATTATTTAAAAACCACCGACTTACAAAAATTTTTCAGAAAGAAAACTATGAGTCAAATAGAGCAGACAACTATTTAAATCAACTTAGAGAAAAAAATAAAAAAATTGGACATGTGATAGTCAGAATATCCCCAATAATGGAGATATTAACTGGAGTAATGATAGCTATTCTAATTTTTTATTCAGGAAAATTAATTGCCGTAGGAGAGTTAAGTGTAAATAATTTTTTTTCATTTCTTGCAGCAATGATGTTAGCTTATCAGCCAGTAAGGTCTTTATCGACATTAAATGTAATTCTTAATCAAGGTCTTTCAGCAGCTTCAAGAATTTTATCTGTAATTGACACAAAAAAATTAATAAAAAATCCAGAAAATGCAAAAGAAATTAATGTAGAAAAAGCGAATATCAAATTTAAAGATGTAATATTTAGTTATAATAAATCTGATGGTGAAGTCCTTAAAAATGTAAATCTTGAATTTGAGGGAGGCAAGATGACTTCTTTAGTTGGTCATAGTGGCTCAGGTAAATCAACCATTTTAAATTTAATACCTAGATTTTATGATTGCGGGTCGGGTGATATTTCTGTAGATGACCAATCTATATATGGTGTAACTTTACATTCTTTGAGAAAAAATATTTCCCTAGTCAGTCAAGAGACAACTCTTTTTGATGACACAATTAAAAATAATATAAAATATGCAAATTTGGATGCGAGTGATGAGGAAATACTTAGAGCAGCAGAACTATCACATTGCGATGAATTTATAAATAATCTACCAGAAAAATATGAGACCATGATTGGTGAGGATGGTGTAAGATTATCTGGCGGTGAAAAACAAAGGATTTCAATAGCTAGAGCTATGTTGAAAAAAAGCTCTATTATACTTTTGGACGAGGCCACATCATCTTTAGACTCTGAGACTGAAACAAAAATACAAGATGCATTAAAAATTTTAACAAAAGATAGAACTACAATTGTAATTGCGCATAGACTTTCAACTATCTTAAACTCAAACAAAATATATATAATAGACTCTGGAAAGATAATCGATAATGGTAAACATGAAGATTTGTTAATTAATTCAAAAATTTATAAAAATTTTCATGACAAACAATTTCAGAGGTAATGATTTTTTTTATTTACCAATTTTTACTTTCAATCATATTATTTTTTTCACCATTCATAATTATTTTTAGAATTTTAAAGAATAAAGAAGATAAATATAGATTTAAAGAAAAATTTTGTTTTATATCAAAAAAAAGAGGGACAGGAAAACTTATCTGGTTTCACGGATCCAGTGTTGGTGAAATATTAAGTGCAATCCCAATAATAAAAAAGTATGACAATGACAAATCTATAAATAGAATATTAATAACATCTAGTACATTAAGCTCATCAAAAATTTTAGAAAAAATCAAATTCAAAAAAACTATTCACCAATTTTATCCTATTGATCACACATTATTTTCAAAAAAATTTTTGAATCATTGGAAACCAGATATAGCAATTTTTTTAGAGTCAGAAATCTGGCCAAGTATGTTTCGATCCATCAAAAAAAGAGGTGTCCATTTAATTCTGCTAAATGCGAGAATTACTAAAAAATCCTTTCAGCGTTGGTCAATAATTAAAAAATTTTCTCACTCAACTTTTAGTTTAATAGATAAAGCCTACTCTCAAAACACTGAGACAAATTTTTTTTTGAAAAAATTAAAAGTAAAAAAAATAAACTCTATTGGAAATTTAAAATTTATCGAACATGACAGTTTTGAGACTAATCAAGCAGATAAGAAATTATTCTCGCAATTTAGAAAATATAAAACTTTTGTTGCAGCAAGTACACATAACACCGAGGAATTATTTGCAGCAAAAACACACATTTTATTAAAAAAAAAAATAAAGAATATCATTACAATTATAATACCAAGACATATTAATCGTATTGACCAGATTATTTCACAAGTTAATGAACTTGGGTTAAATGCAATATCTCGTAGATCAAATAAAAAAAAATTAGATAATATTGATATTTACCTAGTTGATACCTTTGGAGAGTCTAAAAAGTTTTACAAATTTGCAACAACAGTTTTTTTAGGTGGGTCAATTATTAAAAGAGGTGGGCAAAATCCGTTAGAACCTGCTCGATTCGGTGCAAAAATATTACACGGGCCTAATATTGATAATTTTAGAGATGTTTACAAATATTTAAATCAATTAAAAATATCATCTTCAATCAATTCTCCTCAACAATGTGCTAATTCAATAATTTTTAAAAAAAACATGAAAAAAGTAAAAAAAATGAAATATCTTGGTACAACAATACTTAAAAAAACCTTAAATGAGTTAGATAAATCAATTCATAATGAAATTTAAAAAACCCAAATTTTGGGATTACAATAAACCTAACATTCTTTCTTATTTATTTTTCCCTGTATCATTATTACTCACAATCCTTAAAACTCTCAAAAACTTAACAACAAAAAAAAAGAAATATTCAAAAATTAAAACTATTTGTGTGGGAAATATTTATCTAGGTGGAACAGGCAAAACTTCTTTAAGCTTGAAAATTAATGAAATTTTAAAAGATAAAATAAAAACTTGTTTTATTAAAAAATATTATTCAGACCAAATTGATGAACAAAAAATATTATCAAATCACGGAAAATTATTTAAATTTAAAGATAGATCTTCCTCAATTAAACAAGCAATAGACGAAAGTTTTGAACTTGCAATTTTTGATGATGGTTTGCAAGATCCATCAATAGATTATGATTATAGTATTGCTTGTTTTAATATTGATAATTGGATTGGTAATAGTTTTAGTATTCCAGCTGGACCGCTCAGAGAAAATATTAAAAATTTAAAAAAATATAAAAATGTTTTTCTAAATGGAAATAATGAAAATATTGATGATATTATAAAATATATTCACAATTTAGATCCTAATATTAATATTTATCAAGGGGAATATATTCCACTGAATATCAATGAGTTTGATAAAAACGAAAAATATTTAGTTTTTTCAGGTATAGGAAATCATAAAACTTTTATATCAATGTTAAGAAAAAATAACATAAACATTGTCAAGGAAATAGAATTTCCTGATCATTATAAATACTTACAAAAAGAAATTGATGACATCATTTCAATTTCTGAAAAATTAAATTGTAAAGTAATGACTACTGAAAAAGATTACATGAGACTAAACAACAACAATAAAATTGTTTATATTAAATCAGAATTAAAGATTTTAAACCAAGAAGCTTTTATTAATGATATTTCAAAGGTTTATGAAAATAATTAAATACTTAATACAATTTATTATAATTTGTATTTTTTATATTATATTCAGAATTATTGGAATTAAACTCTCATCTTCTATAAGTGGAAAGTTATTTGAAATTATTGGTCCAATTTTTAGATCAAAAAAAATAATTAATAATAATATAAAAAAAGCTTTCCCAGATTATAATTCTAAAGAATTAGATAAGATTAAATCTTCGATGTGGAATAATTATGGGAGAGTTTTTGCAGAATATCTTTATATGAAAAATTTTAGAGATGGTAACCTATGTAAAAATATTTCTATAGAAGGTGAAGATGTTCTTTTAAGTATTAAAGATCAAAATCAAAAAGTCGTATTTATATCAGGCCATTTCAGTAACTTTGAGCTTATGGCAATGCAGATAGACAAAATAGGTATTAAAATTGGAGCAATCTATAGACCACTAAACAATATTTTTTTAAATAAATTCATGGAGCGAATAAGAAAAAAATATATATGCAACAATCAAATTAAAAAAGGACTCGGTGGATTAAAAGAATTAATAAAACTTAATAACCAAGGTTTTTCAACGGCACTTATGATAGATCAAAGAGTTTCACAAGGTATTAAATCAAATTTTTTTAATGAGAAAGCGTTTACAACTACAATTCCAGCACAATTGATAAAAAAATTCAATATGCCTGTTGTCCCTATTTTTATAGAAAGATATGAGGGTATCAAATTTAAAATGAAAGTTCATAAACCAATTCACTTCTCAAACGAAGATACTATTGAAAATATAACAAATGAATTAAATAAGATTCTTGAAAAAATGATACTTACTAATCCTAATAACTGGATATGGTCCCATAATCGCTGGAAATAATGCTATTTATTGTCTAATTCCTCTTTTTTTTTAGAGGCCTCAACATATGAATAATACGGTTCTTGAAGTTCTACGTTCCAGTAAGTCAAATTTTCAAGACTGATTACTTTACCCGAAACTGCACAAATTACATGATCACCTTTTTCAATCACTTGAAAATTATTTGGTAAATATTTTACTTTTGCTAATTTTTTATTCATTTATAGTTTATATGTTTATACATGATTGTAGGGATTATAGGAAGCGGGGGAAGAGAGCATGCCATTTGTCATGCATTAAATAAGTCCAAAAAAATTGAAAAAATTTATTGTTTTCCTGGTAACGCTGGGACCGATGCAATAGCTGATAATATTAACTTAGATATAAATAATTTTGAAGAAATCAAGAATTTCATTTTTTCAAAAAAAATTAAATTAGTTGTGATAGGACCAGAAAAACCTTTGGTTGATGGACTAACAGATTACTTGGAAAGTTTTGATATAAAGGTTTTTGGACCTAGTAAAGTCGCTTCACAATTAGAGGGGTCTAAAATATTTACGAAAAACATCTGTAAAAAATATAATATTCCAACTGCGAATTTCGGTGTATTTAATGATATTAATCAAGCTAAAAATTTTTTAAATAAATCCAATTTTCCAATAGTCATTAAAGCAGATAATTTGGCTGCAGGGAAAGGTGTTTATATTTGTGAAAATAAAGAAGAGTCTTATCAAGCAGTTAAGGAAATATTTGACGGAAAGTTTGGTGTTGCTGAAAATGTTCTTATTGAAGAATTTTTAGAAGGTGAAGAAATGAGCTTTTTCATTTTAAGTGATGGTATTACTTACAAAAATTTTGGTACAGCTCAAGATCATAAAAGAGTTGAGGAGGGTGATAAAGGAAAAAATACTGGTGGTATGGGTGCTTATTCACCATCAAGATTAATAAATGAAGAGCTCGAAAAAAAGATTTTGAATAATATAATTGATCCAACCTTAAGAGCACTTAAAGATTTCAAATCATCATATAAAGGCTTTTTATATGCAGGTCTAATGATAAAAAATAATGAACCTTATTTAATTGAATACAATGTGAGAATGGGTGATCCAGAATGTCAAACTATTCTTCCTAAGCTAAATACAGATTTCGGTGAAATTATTGACTCATGCTGTAATGGAAGATTAAATGAAATCAAAATTAATTGGAATGATAAAAAAAGTATATGTGTTGTCTTGTGCTCAAAAGGTTACCCAGAAACCTACCAAAAGAACATTGAAATCAAAAATATCAATAAAATTGAATTAAACACTGATGATCATTTATTTCATGCTGGCACTATTAAAAAAGGTGATGTTACTTTAGCAGTGGGTGGACGAGTTTTAAATTTTGTTACATTATCAGATAGTTTTGAAGAATCAAGAAATAGGATTCATGAACTTCTCAACAATCTAAATTGGTCAGATGGTTTTTTTAGAAAAGATATTGGTTATAAAGTAATAAAAAAATGAGAATAATTGGTGGAAAATTTAAAGGAAAAAAAATTTTACAACCAAAAGACAAAGAAACAAGACCCTTAAAGGACTAAGCAAAAGAATCCATTTTTAATATTATTAATCACTCAAATAAATTTAAGATTAATATTGAAAATTCAATAGTTTTAGATCTATTTGCAGGTGTTGGCTCATTTGGTTTAGAGTGTCTCTCAAGAGGAGCTAAACATGTTACTTTTGTAGAAAAGTATAATGGTGTTTTACCAATTTTAAAAAGTAATCTAAATAATTTAAATATGAGAGAAAAATATGAGATTATTGAGGAAGACTTACTATCTAATTACTTTTTGAAAAAAATTCAGCTTAAATTCAATATCATATTTTTGGATCCTCCCTATAAAGAAAAAAGATTGTCAAATATTATTAATAATATTTTTCAAGAAAAAATTCTCAATAAAGATGGGGTGATTATTGTGCATAGGCATAAAAAAGAAAATGATGAGTTTTCAAAAAAATTTAGAATTCTAGATGAGAAGAAATATGGAATGTCGAAAATTATATTTGGTGATTTAAACTAAAATTTTTTTAGTCTCTTTTTTAATTAACTCGACAGCAGGTTGATCGTAAGGGTTTATTTTCAAAGCTTTTCCAATTAAAATAGTCTCCAACATAAAAAAGCAAAATAACTCACCTAAAGTTTTTTCGTCCCTTTTTTTTATTTCAAAGCTTCTAAAAGGTATATTTTTTTTTGTGAAAACGTTTTCCGTAGCTTTTTTTTGAGCGTAAGTAATATTTTGAATATTTTTGTTTTTAAGAAAATTTTGTGAGGGCAAAATAAATTTATTATCTATTTTGGAGGTATTATTTTCATGGACATAAAAAAACGTATAAAAATTATTTTTAAAACCATCCAAATAAAGCTGCATAACGCTATGATTATCTCTAGGCATGTTAGATATGACTGGCAATAAACCTTTTCCCTTTTTACCCAAACTTTCAGCTACTAGTTGTTGATACCACGAAAAAAAATTTTGAGATTTTTCATCATAATTTATGATAATTGAATTAAATTTTCTTTTTTTAATTAAATTTATTGTAGATCCCACATTAGATATGAGCGCATTTAAATATTTTGGATTTTTAATTAAATTATTAAATTGCCTAAAACTTTTTGAATTAAGACCCATTAATTCTGCGGGCAACATTCCAACTTCTGATAAAACTGAGTATCGACCACCTATAAAATTATTGTGATAAACAATCTCTGATTTTAGTTTATATGCTAATGAATTTAAATAATTTTTTTTATTTTCTGTGATAAAAATATTTTTATCACTTTTTTTGATAAGAATATTAGAATTAATTATTGTCTCTAAAGTATTGCCTGATTTAGAGATAATTAAATTTAAATGTTTTTTATTTCCAGATTTTTTGTTGAAAGGTGATAAGTTATCATAAAATAAAACATTCTTTTTAATTTTATCTTTAAGAAAGCTATAAATAGTTTTCGTACCCAATGACGAACCACCAATTCCAATTATACGGATATCGTTGAATCTTTTAAAAATTCCCAAATTTTTGATCTTAAATTTGTCTTTATAATTTTTACTAAAAGATTGGAAGATTTGACTATTTTCTTTAATTAATTTTTTAAGATTTTTTTTTATTTTAGAATTTTGTTTACTACCCTTAAAATTTTTAAAAAAAATTCCTGATGTTATCATTAATTATTTTTAATTTTTTCTATAATGGAATTTTCAAAATTTGTGTTTTGATTAGTGTTTTGATCATCTAAATCTGAGTCCTTGTTGTCAGTCAGTAATGATTTAATATTAGTATTCTTTTCATTCTCAGTTGCTTGATTAGTTTGCTGTGGTAATGGTAATTCATTGAAGTCTGGAGGCATCACTAAAGGTGATTTCTTTTCAACCAAAAATTCATCTATACTATTTTTTTTCTGTGAACTAAAACCTTCTCTAATTGTTCCACATGAATTTAAAGCTAAAATTGAAATTATAATTGTTGTTAGTTTAAATATTTTTTTCATCAATTTTATTTTTTTGATTATCAATTATTTCAAAAATAATCAAAAATAATACTCCTAATGAAATAAATATATCCGATACATTAAAAATAAACCAATGAAAATTTCCGATGTGAAAATCAATAAAGTCTGGCACAGCTTTAAAAAAAATTCGATCATATAAATTACCTAAAGCTCCACCAAATATCATTAAAAGTGAATATTTTTTAAGACCATCACTTTTTAAAGTCATAAAAAAAATAATCAAAATTACAGCTGCAATTAAAATTGTTAAAATGTTGTACATATGACTTTGATCAAATGATAATAAACCAAATGCTATTCCCTCATTATAAATTAAATTTATATTTAAAAATTTTGATACAAATAGTTCAGACGATAAATTTTTTTCATTTTGGGAAATCACATAGACTTTGGTAAATCTATCGAGACCAAAGATGCTCAGAATAATAAAAAAATTTATTACAAAATTTTTATTTAAGAGATTTGACATTTAGGGTGTCTTTCACATGAGTCTTCTCTGATTTTCCAGCAAACTGAGCATTTATTTCCAGAAGCTTTTTTTGTCACAACTAAAATATCTGACTGATTATCAAAATTAACAACAGCTTTTGACACAATACATAATTCAGATAAATCCATATCTCTAACTATCTCCTTATATTTTTCGTTAAGTTGAATATTAAGATCTGCTTCTAAACTTGAACCAATTTCTTTACTGGCTCTTTTTTCCTCAATACTTATGTTACATACATCTCTAATTTTTATTAATTGAGACCATCTCTCAGTAAGCTGTTCATTTTTAAATTTATCTGGAAAAGTAAGAAATTTTTCTAAATGGATGCTTTTACTATCCTTTGATATCAGTTGATGTATTTCCTCAGTTGTAAAAGACAATATTGGAGCGAACCATCTGAGTAAAGATTTTAATAAAACATTCAAAATTGTAACACAAGATTTTCTTTTCTCAGAATTAATTGGATCACAATATAAAGTGTCCTTTCTTATATCAAAATAGAATGCCGACAAATCTGTTGTACAAAAATTCAACAATTCTTTATAAAGATTGTGAAAATCATATTTTTTAAAATAATTTTCAAATTTGTTGTTAAGAGAATGAATTTTGCTTAACATAAATTTCTCTAACGCAGGTAAGTTTTCAATGTCAATTTTATCAAAATTAATATCCTCATATTTGTCATTTATATTTCCCAATAAATATCTAAATGTATTTCTAATTTTACGATAAGACTCAGAATGCTGATCCAAAATAGAATAATCTATTCTTAAATCTTCAGCATAATTTGATGCAGCAACCCAAATTCTTAAAATATCAGCACCATATTTTTTTAAAATATCCTCAGGTGCAATTACATTTCCAAGAGATTTTGACATTTTAAGACCTTTTCCATCCACAACAAACCCATGAGATAATATAGACTCGAAAGGTGCCTTACCTCTAGTTCCACATGATTCTAATAAAGAGGAGTGAAACCAACCCCTATGTTGATCAGAACCCTCTAAATACATTGATGCGGGCCATTTAAGATCTTCTCTCTTCTCTAATACAAAAGAATGGGTTGATCCACTATCAAACCAAACTTCAACAATATCGCTTAGCTTTTCAAAATCTTCCGCTTTATATTTACTACCTAAAAATTTTTGAGGGTCATCTGAAAACCAACAATCAGAACCTTCTTTTTCATAAATTTTAGCAATATTTTCAAATACTCCATCGTCTATTAAAATTTCATTAGACTTTTTATTCACAAAAATAGGAAGTGGTACACCCCAAACTCTTTGTCTTGATACACACCAATCTGGCCTTGTCTCGATCATTGATTTTAATCTTTCTTTACCTTTACTTGGATAAAAAGTCGTATCATCTATTGCTTTTAAAGCCTTACTTCTCAGTTTATGACTTTCCATAGAAATAAACCATTGTGGTGTCGCTCTATGAACTAAGGGTGCTTTTGATCTCCACGAATGAGGATATGAATGAACCAATTCACCATTCGAAAGAAGTTTGTTTTGATCTCTCAATTTTTCGATCACAATGGGGTTAGCCTTAAAAATATGTAAACCTTCAAACAGAGAAACATTATTTGTATATTTTCCATCATCATCCACTGTCTCAATTGCCTTTATTCCATTATTTAAACAAAGATTAAAATCGTCAGGTCCATGACTTGGCGCACAATGAACAATTCCTGTTCCTTGTTCAGTGGTTACAAAACGTGCTTCTAACATTGGAATATCGTAATCATACCCTAAATCAAAAAATGGATGCTTACAGATAGTATCTTTTAAATCTTTACCTTTAAATTTCTTAAGGTTTTCAAATTCTTTAATCTCACAATCTTTTAAAACAGAGTCTAGTAGTGCCTCAGCGATAACAATTTTTTTATTTTTAAAATTTCCGTCATCATTAATTTGAATTATTAAGTAATCTAAGCTTTCATTGTATGCTAAAGCTTTGTTTGCTGGTATCGTCCAAGGAGTGGTTGTCCATATAACAATATCACAATCATTAAGTTCTTTTATTTTTGATGATTTAACTGGAAAACAAGCATAGATCGTATCAGATTTATGGTCTTGATATTCAACCTCAGCATCCGCTAAGGCAGTTTTTTCTACAGTTGACCATAAAACTGGTTTAAATCCTCTGTAAAGACTTCCTTCTTTTAAAAATTTTCCAAGTTCTCTTACAATTTGTGCCTCTGCATCATAACTCATTGTAGAATAATAGTTTTCCCAATCACCAACAACTCCTAATCTTTTAAATTGATCTTTGTGAACCTCTATCCATTTTTCAGCAAACGTTCGGCATTCTTTTCTAAATTCTACAATCGGAACATCATTTTTATTTTTTTTATTTTTTTTGTATTGTTCCTCAATTTTCCATTCAATAGGTAAACCATGGCAATCCCAACCTGGAACATAAACAGAGTCTTTACCATCCATTTGATGAAACTTTACGATAATATCTTTTAATATTTTATTTAACGCAGTACCCATATGTATATTTCCATTCGCATATGGGGGACCATCGTGGAGAACAAATTTTTCCTCTCCTTTTCTTGAATTCCTTAACTCTTTATAAAGATCAATTTTTTTCCAAAGTTTTAGAATTTCTGGCTCTCTAATTGGTAAATTAGCTTTCATTGAAAAAGCTGTTTTAGGTAAATTAATTTGGTTTTTACTCATTTTGCTTTTTTTGCAGTTACTAAATCAATTTTAATTTGTTTTTTTAATTGATCTATATTTTTGAATTTTTTTTCAGCTCTTATAAATTTTAAAAATTCTACTCTTAAGTACTTATTATATAAATTTCCAGAAAAATTAAATAAATGAACTTCTAATAATATTTTTTTCCCATTAAATGTAGGTCGATATCCTAAATTGGCTATTCCTTTAATATATTTTGAACTTTTTATATTCTTAGCTTTAACAGCATAAAC